>CAXMRH010000201.1:0-21669 GCA_964196045.1 uncultured Chthoniobacterales bacterium
CCAAGCCAGGGCTCGAGCAACTCGAGCATCCGGTCGTCGTCTGCTCGCTCTTCGCCCGCCAAGTGCCATGCCACCGTATTCGGAATGTGGTAGTCGCCGACGGGAACGGCATCGGCATGGCCAAGCGCAGCCGCGGTGACCATCCCGGTCGTCCACGGCCCGATCCCGCGGATTCGTTCCAGACGTCCTCGCACGTAGTCGGGCGGACGTTTCTCCAAGTCGGCGAGACGTGACATCTCCCTGGCGACGCGCAACAAGATTTCGGCGCGTTTGCGCTCGACGCCCAAAGGGTGGAAGT
Organism: uncultured Chthoniobacterales bacterium; assembly: GCA_964196045.1. Lineage (GTDB taxonomy): Bacteria > Actinomycetota > Acidimicrobiia > Acidimicrobiales > SHLQ01 > SHLQ01. Next base: position 299 of record CAXMRH010000201.1, read on the forward strand.
CGGCATAGCCGAGCTCTGCCGTCCGCTCAGGCGACGGGAGGATGGACCCCCCGTCGGGCCCAGGTGCCTCATCGCCGAACCGGCGGGCAATCATGCGACGCGACTTATACGCGTTCTTGGCCTGCACCTTCTGGCCGAGAACCGCTCCGACGAGTGAGTCCCACAATCGGTCGGTGCGTCCAAGGAGAAACGGTCGGGCCCTCCATTGATCGCGCAATTTCCCCGATGGAGGGCGAAAGTCGGACACGTCGTCCTCACAACCCAACAGACGCGGTGCCTGCTGCATCATCCAGTCGGCTCCGGGTCCCCAGGCCTCGGCGCTGACCGAGGAATCGGAGACTCGCTCGAGCCGAAGTGAACCAAGTCCATCAGGGGTTCGGGTGTTCCAGCGGGTTTCGCCCGGACCGATCATCACCGGGTCCTTGGTACCGCGCACGGTCGAGACGAGGTCAACCCATTGCGGAATCTCGATGGTGTGACTGGCCACCTCGAGGATGGTAGCGAGGTCGAGCGGCCGCTGGCGATCTGCCATGTCGATGTCCCATCTGTGGGAGACTCGCCGCCATGACCGGAGGCAGCCACCGTCGCTGGAGTCGGGCGTTCGCAAGCCTGCGTCAGGAATGGCACGAAGCTCCGTGGTTCGTCGTCCTGGTGATCGCCGTCGTCGCGTTCGTCGGCCCCGGCTTACTCTGGGCAGGCTGGGCTGCGCTCTCTCAGCTCTTCTGAGCAGCGAGACCTTTCACTCGTACTTCGGCCGCTCGGAATCGAGGTCGGCGAAGATTTCCTCGATTGACTTCACTTGATTGACCCAGTCGACCATGCCCCGCCAAAACAGACTGGGTTGAGGTCCTTCGATCGAGTTTCCAAAGCCGTCTGGCATCAACAGATCGGCATCGAATCGCCAGGTTCCGGCCTGCAGTGCTTCGTGATGCAACTCATGAATTTGGATTCGAAGCGCCTTATCGGATGCGAACTGGCGAAGGCTCCCATAGGAGTCAACCCTGAATCGCCGGTTCGAGGAGATGAACGACTCGTCTGCGTCCGCCTCAATTCCTGCCCATACCTCTCCCCACACAGGGCTCGCCATGAACGTGATCAGCGCCCGCACTTCAGGACGATCCGAGGTAGCCCAGGCCACCGATCCTGCTCCCGTGATTGTCACCGGGTCGGATGCAGCGATCGGGGGCAGCAGGAACACGCCGATGTCTTCACCGAGCACACCACGCGCCCGAAAGGCCGTGTTCGAGCCGGCAAAGTTCTTCGCGGAGTGCTGCAGGGTGGCGAACGTACATCCTGGACCGGGAGCCCCGGTCACGGGATGAGGATCGAGGAGTTCGATCAGCGGTGCGGACCAGCTCTTGCTCGTGACGGAGTCCGTGCCACCGTTCACGAATCCCGGGGAGAAGAGAAGACGTTCCACCTGCTTCGCTGCGGCGGTGACCTCCGGGCTCGCAAAGCCGAGTTCGCCGGCAACCCAACGGTCGTATACGCCGACACCATACATGCGCGCCACCATGCCCTCGATCAGGTCGCTGCCCGGGAATCCCGTGAAGGAGCCCGCTTCCCAATTGAAGCACCATGGAGTTTGACCGGTCGCTGCGATTTCCTCAGACAACAACACCAATTCCTCGAACGTTTCGGGAATTGGGTAGCCGGCCGTCTCGAACGCTGGCTTTGCATAGAACACCAATCCTTTCGGCCCGATGTTCACCGGGACCATCCGCAGCTCGAAGCCATCGTCCGTCTCCACCATCATGAGGTCCGTGAGATAATCGCCGAAATCTTCTCGGAACCGGTCGATGTCGAGGAACTCGGAGAAGTCAATGGCCCGCTCGGTCGCCCATTCGGGCGTAAATGGCAGATAACTAAGGCCCACATCCGGGGGCGCCAGCACGTCGCCATCTTGCGCTTCCAGCGCGAGCGCGATGTCGGCTCCTTCCACAAGGTCGACACCGATTCCCGTGAAGACGCTGAAGCGCTCTAGTTCCTGTTTGAGACCGTCCTCTAGTTCCTGTTTGAGACCGTCATGGCTCCCAACGCTACTGCTGATCGCGAGAGACACGGTCGTTCCGGCCAACGCGGTCGTTCCGGCCGACCGCCTCTCACCTAGGCCCGGCAGGACCGATGGCAGCTCGTCTCGGTAGTTCTCATCGCCGAATTGAAGTGGAAGATCATCGGGAACCTCGACTGCCTCGGTGCATGGTGCCTCCGTGACGGCACTGCACTCCTCATCAACCAATCGCCGCGACGTTGTCGCCTCTGCGAGGTCGATCAGATCCGCGGGAGAAACCGTAAACACGCCCGTCAACCCGTACGGGCCCGATCGGACCGTGATATCCGGATCCGGTCCAATCTCGAACTGGACTCCCAATCGCTGCAGCGCCCAATGGACTGAGTCGACGGCTCCTTCTGTTGCGAACCCGAGGTCTGAAGTCGATCGAATCGCTTCCACGCCGTACAGCAGCGCGAGCTCGGGTTCCTCGAGGAAAGCGCTTTCCGAGGCAGTGACGAACTCGGCTGCAACGAGGAGGCTGTCCCGGTCGTTGCGTGCCTCGGTCGCTTCGTCTCGCGCCTCGTTCGCACGATCGCGCTCGACGGTGGCACGATCGCGTTCGACGGCCGCACGATCGCGTTCGACGGTCACGTCATCGCGCGCCGTAGACGCCGACCGCCACTGTGAGATACCAAAGACGGCGAGGGCCGCGACGACGATTCCCACCAGGCCTGCACCGGCAAGCTGGCGAAGACGTCGCTGGGCGACCCGTTCTGCCTCAGTCGTTCGCTGCTCCCGAGCAATGTCCTCCTCCAGCGTCCGATCGCGTTCGTCGATGCTGGCATCGAGGAACTCCCTCTCGGGACGTGACAACGGCAGCGCAGTCAGCGCCGCCCAACCTCGCAGTTCGTCGAGCCGCCCACCACGCAGAAGAAAATCCTCCTGCTCACCGGAAGCAACCCACTCGCCCATCGCATCAGCCAGGCGGCGCTGACTGCGCACATCGTCTCGAGCCTCATCCATCCAGTTGCGAAGGCGCAGCCACTCGCGAAGGAGTGCCTCGTGCGAGATCTCGATCGTCGGCCCGCGCGTCACCGGGTCGCGGTCGAAGCTGAGCAACCGATGCCGACCGAACGTGTCGAGCACTCCGTCCAGCACCTGGCGTTCGAGTGCAAGCTGCTCGAGTTCCGTCCGCAACACGCGTCGACGTGTGTCCTCGGCGCCCTCACCGAAGGTCACGAGCCGAAGGAACACCTGTCGAACCGCATCATGGGTGTGCTCACCGAGCTGCGCGAACAACCCCTCTGCCCGCTCGACGAGCGCGCCGGACACACCACCGAGCGCCCGGTAGGAATCGTGTTCGATCACCGAACCCGACCGGGCATCGAACAGTTCGGTCAGCGCGTACTGCAGCAACGGCAATGCGCCTGTGCGATCTGCAACATCACGGACCATCTCCGACACCAAACCGGGCTCGTACCGCACGCCGAGTGGTTCGGTCGGGCCGGTGATCGCACGCTCGAGTTCCTCGGGCGTCAACGGCGTGATCACCTCAGTGCCCTCACGCAACAACTCACCGATCTGCAGGTGACGGAGCGGACGATCGTAAAAATCGGCCCGGAGCGTCACCACGACTCGCACCCTGTTGTGCGGCGCTTGGACTGCCGCGGCGAGGGCATCGAGGAACGATTGTGCAGTGTCGGTGTCGGCCAGGGTGAAGAGCTCCTCGAACTGATCGATCAGGAGGAGGACCTGCGAGCCATCATCGGGGAGGATCCGTCGCACCGCTCGATCGATGCCGTTCTCCGCCAGCAGATCCTCGAGCAGCGAGGCCGGCTGCGTCACCGCAACGGAATGCAGCGCAGCCTCGAGCTCTTCGAAGGGATGAGCACCAGGCGTCAGCGAAACCAGGAACCAGTCACTCGATCCAACAAGCGCTCCGCGCCGAAGCGCCGGGATTAGCCCGGCCTTGGCAACACTCGACTTCCCGCTGCCGCTCGGTCCGACGATCGCCGTGAACCGAGACTTTGATCCTGCGCCGCTCAGGCGAGCAACCAACCGTTCGACGAGTCGTTCACGACCGAAGAACACCGCGCTGTCCGAAGCGTCGAACGACCGCAGCCCCATGTACGGGTTCTCGGCGTCGAGGTCGGAGGATTCGCGGACAGGTTCCTCGGTCCCCATCGCCTCCTGCATGGCCGAGATGAAGCCTTGGACACTGGTGAAACGATCAGATGGATCCGCAGAGGTCGCGCGATCGACGACCCGCATTGTCTGTGGATCGAGCGCCCCTCGCACCGACTCGACGTCGCCTCCCAATCCGGAGAGTGCATGAGCTGCGAGGACGCCAAGGCTGAAGATGTCACTCGACGCCGAGACGGGCCCGCGATCGAGCGCCTCAGGAGCTGCGTACGGCGGCCCGAGTGTGGTGAGCACGGCTCCGCTACTGGATTCAGCCGTCTCCAAGGCGATGCCAAAGTCCGATAGGTACGCATTGCCCAGCTCGTCGAGGAGGATGTTGTCGGGTTTGATGTCGCGGTGCACAACCCCTGCGGCGTGCGCAGCCTCGAGTGCTCGCCCGACCTGATCGAGAAGTTGCGCAGTCTGTTCGACCGTGAGTGCATGGTCATCGAGCACTTCGGCCAAGCTGCCGCCCGGCACGAACCGCATGACGAGGTACGCCACATCCGGCTCGCGCCAGAAGTCATAGAGCGGAACGATGTGTGGGTGCTCGAGACGAGCAATGAGCTGCGCCTCAGCCTCGAAGCGGCGAATGAAGTTCGGATCGTTCGCAAACTCCTTGCGAATGACCTTGATGGCAACCTCTCGGCCGAGCGCAGGCTGGTACGCGCGGTAGACCACACCAAAGCCACCTTCGCCGAGCTCATCGCGCAACTCATAACCCCGCACCCCCAACCCGATCGCCGCGCCTGCCCCCGAAGTTACGGTCCGCTCGCCACGCGGCAGCGCCAGCTCTCCGGTCACGATCTGTTCTTCGAGCAAGCGAATCTGGCGAGAGGGCTCGAGCCCCAACTCTTCGCCAAGGCGATTGCGGAGGCTCTGGTAGGCACGAAGAGCATCGGCCTGTCTGCCGGCACGTGTGAGAGCAACCATGTACTGCCCGGCGGTCTCCTCTCGAAGTGGGTGCTGGCGAACCAGCGTCTCGAGTTCGGAGAGCAACTCGCGAGCCATGCCCCGATCGAGGTCGGCATCAATGCGGGCCTCTACGGCCACCTGACGCATGGTTTCGAGCCGTGCGATCTCGGTCTGTATGAACGATTCGTAGCCGAAGTCCTCGAATGCCTTACCCCGCCATAGAGCGAGGGCCTCGCTGAAAACCATCGAAGCTGCAGCCGGATCTGTCTGCGCCAAGGCCCGCCCCTCCCCGACCATCCGTTCGAACCGCACGGCGTCGATCTCGTCGGGTTCGACGGCCAGCAAGTACCCAGGGCTTTGTGTGAGAAGAACAGTTGGATCGGCCCGCTTCTCTCGGTCGGGCTCGAGGGCCTTGCGTAGACCCGAGACATAGACCCAGAGGGAGTTCTGGCGATCGATCGACCCGTCGTCGGCCCACAAGGCATCGATGATGCGGTCCGTCGAGAAGACCGTGTTTGGTTCGCTCAGAAGTAGTGCCAAGAGTGCGCGTTGTCGAAACGCCCCCAGATCAAGTTCAACGCCGTCTCGGCGCACCTCGAGTTTGCCTAAAATCTTGTAGTCCACGACTGCCACCCAACTCAACGAAACAATAGATCGCCCGCGGCGAATGCCTTGTATTCGATGAGCATGGCAGGGCGTAAAACAGCAAACAGGGCCCGGCGCCGAAGCACCGGACCCTGAAGTAGATATTCGGTACCGTCTGCCTGCCACCTGCGATGTTTCGAGCCGCTAGGCGAGAAACTCGGTTAGTGAGCGAAGCGAACGGCGTCTGCGTGGCGAATGAACGCTCCCCGAAGGGGAAGATGTCAGTAGCTACCCTGCTGCCAAAATGGCGACGGAGTCGCTGGCAGCAGAAGGGAGCTACATCATGCCGCCCATGCCGCCCATGCCGCCCATGTCTGGCATGCCGCCAGCACCTTCGGCCTCAGGCTGATCGACAACCAGGACCTCGGTGGTGAGCAACAGAGCAGCGATAGACGCTGCGTTCTGGAGAGCTGCACGAGTCACCTTGGCAGGATCGATGACGCCAGCGGCGATGAGATCGACGATCTCGCCGGTCGCAGCGTTCAGGCCCATCGAGCCCTCTGCTTCTTCGATTCGCTGCACCCACACTGCGCCATTGAGGCCAGCGTTGTCAGCGATGAGCTTGGCCGGCGCGTCGAGACTTGCGAGCACGATTTTCGCGCCGGTCCTCTCGTCGTCGGTGAGGCTCTTCTTGCGAGTCACAGCTTCCACAGCTGCCTTGCAGCGAATGAGGGCGGTACCGCCACCGGCGACCACGCCTTCTTCGATTGCTGCACGAGTTGCCGACAGCGCATCTTCGATGCGGTGCTTCTTCTCTTTGAGCTCGACCTCGGTGGCTGCGCCAACCTGGACGAGAGCAACGCCGCCGGCCAGCTTGGCCAGACGTTCTTGCAGCTTCTCGCGGTCCCAATCGGAATCGGTGTCGTCAATCTCGCGCTGGATCTGTGCAACACGTCCGGCGACCTCATCGCTGGAGCCTGCGCCCTCGACGATGGTGGTGTTGTCCTTCGTGATGACGATCTTGCGAGCCTGACCGAGCATCTCGAGGGTGACGTTGTCGAGCTTCAGGCCGACCTCTTCGGCGATGACCTGACCACCGGTGAGGATCGCCATGTCGGTGAGCATTGCCTTGCGGCGCTCGCCGAACCCTGGAGCCTTGACTGCGACCGAGTTGAACGTGCCGCGGATCTTGTTCACGACGAGCGTTGCAAGTGCTTCGCCTTCGACGTCCTCGGAGAGGATGAGGAGAGGCTTGCCGGCCTGCATGACCTTCTCGAGGACAGGAAGGAGATCCTGAACCGAGGTGATCTTGCCCTGGTTGAACAGGATGTAGCAATCCTCGAGGATTGCTTCCTGGCGCTCTGGGTCCGAGACGAAGTATGGCGAGAGGTAGCCCTTGTCAAACTGCATGCCCTCGACAAAGTCGAGATCCATACCGAAGGTGTTGGACTCCTCGACGGTTACAACGCCGTCCTTGCCGACCTTGTCGATCGCGTCAGCGATGATCTTGCCGACGGTCTCGTCAGCAGCCGAGATCGATGCGACCTGAGCGATTTTGCTCTTCGAGTCGTCGACCTGCACAGCCTGCTCGGCGATGGCCTCGACGGCAGCGGCGACCGCTTTCTCGATGCCACGCTTCAGACTCATTGGGTTCGCGCCGGCGGCCACGTTGCGGAGGCCTTCCTTGACGAGCGCTTGTGCGAGCACGGTTGCGGTGGTGGTTCCGTCACCAGCGACGTCGTTGGTCTTGGTAGCGACCTCTTTGACGAGCTGGGCGCCCATGTTCTCATAGGGATCTTCGAGCTCGATTTCACGAGCGATCGAAACACCATCGTTAGTGATGGTCGGTGCGCCGAACTTCTTGTCGAGAACGACGTTGCGACCCTTTGGGCCGAGCGTCACCTTGACTGCGTCAGCGAGCTTGTTGACGCCGGACTCGAGGCCGCGGCGCGCATCTTCATGAAATTTCAGTGTCTTTGCCATGTTGTGTGGTCCTCAGATCACTTGACGATCGCGAGCACGTCGCGAGCGTTGAGAATGAGCAGGTCTTCGCCGGCAGAGCTGATCTCGGTGCCGCCGTACTTTGAGTAAACGACAACGTCTCCGACGCCGACGTCCATTGGGATGACATCACCGGTCTGATCGGATCGCTTGCCTGGGCCAGCAGCAAGGACTTCGCCCTGCTGGGGCTTCTCGGTCGCTGAGTCCGGGATGACAAGTCCGCTTGCGGTTGTCTGTTCCGGTGCTGCCGGACGGACCACAATACGGTCCTCGAGTGGCTGCAGATTCATTCACGCCTCCTATGGCGATAGTGCAGTTTGCTTGGTTGAATTCGCCGGACACGAGCGTTAGCACTCTCACCCGGCGACTGCTAACGATAGGCAGGCACCCTCGCGTCTGCAACCCAGATTCATCTGAGATTCTGGGGTTCTTCGTGTGCCGGACTCGCCTCTATGGCCTTCGCGCCACAAAACTTCACCTACATGGATGACACCGAGCTCGAGGAGCGCTTCCCGATCGGTGCATCGATCACGGTGGATGAGCTCTCGTTGGCCCCGTACGAAGCCCTTGCGCGACTGCGTCAACACGAACCTGTCTCGTGGGTTCCGGCGACCAGCGCGTGGTTCGTCACTCGACGAGACCTCGCCATCGAAGCCATGCGAGACGCTCAGCGTTTCACGGTCGACGATGATCGATTCACCACAGCTCAGGTGCTCGGGACGTCGATGTTGTCACTTGACGGTGAAGCACACACGCGACATCGCCGAGCCTTCACGGCGCCGTTCAGACCGAAGTTCCTCCGCGACGAACTCGAGGTGCGGATCACAGACGCCGCACAGGAACTACTAGCGAGGACCCTGGGGAGCGAGCACTCCGAGCTTCGGAGTGGAGTCGCTGGACCACTGGCCGTGCGAACGATCCTCGATCTGCTCGGCATGGACGACGTGAACCCGAACGACGTATTGGGCTGGTACGGGGCATTCGGCGACGCAATCGTGGCGCTCACGCTCGGCGGCACCATCCCCCGCGACGTGTCCGACACTGTGGGCGATCTCTATCAGTACGTCGGCAATGCCATGGATGGCGACGCATCCCTGATTCGCCAGCTCGTCAACGACGGAGTGTTACGGCGCGAAGAGATCCCGGCTGCGGTCGCAGTGGTGATGTTCGGAGCGATCGAGACGTCGGAAGGAATGACTGCCAACGCGTTCCTGCACCTGCTCGGAGCGCCACACGTCTGGGATCGCCTCAGGTCTGATCGATCGCTCATCGCCCGGGCGATTGACGAATCGTTGCGGCTCGAACCCGCGGCTGCGGTCATCGATCGCTACACAACAAGCGACGTCGAGCTCGGAGGTGTCACAATTCCCGAGCGAAATCTCGTGACCGTCTCGCTACTTGGCGCCAACCGCGACCCAGAGGTCTTCGATCGCCCAGACGAGTTCGACCTCGACCGGACGAACCTGGCACAACATGTGACGTTCGTTCAGGGCCCACACACGTGTCTTGGCCTTCATGTCGCTCGCGCAGAGACCCATGCGGCCATCACCGCAGCGCTCGACTGGGAAGCCGAGACCGGTCGTGAACTCTCACTGAACGCTGAAGAGACGACGAGCCCAACCGGCCTCATCTTCCGCAAACCAAGCCAGGTCGTAGCGGGTCAGGCGTAGGTGGGGAGCCGGAGACTCGAACTGGCGCCATGGTCTAGCGAGGCCGGACCGTCACTTTGCAGGCGCCACCAGCCAACGGCTGCCACCATGGCTGCGTTGTCAGTGCACATCGAGCGACTCGGAATGAACGAGCGGATGCCGTCGGCTTCGGCGACCTCGACCACCCGTTCTCGGAGTGACGAATTCGCGGCCACTCCCCCGGCAAGGCACAGTCCCTTTGCACCTGTCTCGTGCACCGCACGTCGGGCCTTCGTGATCAACACGTCGACCACTGCCTCCTGGAACGACGCGGCCACGTCTTCGTCCGAGGTCCCCGGGTTTTTGCGCACATAGTTGACAACCGACGTCTTCAACCCGGAGAACGAGAAGTCGTACCCATCCTTCGACAAGGCCCGCGGAAACGCGACAGCCTCTCGGTTTCCCTGTTGCGCAAGTAGATCGATGAGCGGCCCACCGGGATAGCCGAGCCCGAGGTAGCGAGCGACCTTGTCGAACGCTTCGCCAGCAGCGTCGTCGAGGGTCTGACCGAGGAGGCGGTAGCGCCCGTGACCCTCCATCAGAACCAACATCGTGTGGCCGCCTGAAACAAGAAGCACCACGACGGGAAGCTCGAGGTCCGGCTCTTCGAGAAAAGACGCGTACAGGTGCGCCTCGAGATGATTGACGGCCACGAAAGGCTTGTTCCACACGAGAGCCAACGACTTGGCGGCACTCACACCGATGAGCAGCGAACCGATCAGACCTGGGCCCACCGTGCATGCAATCGCCGAGAGATCGTCTGGTTCAACGCCCCCCTCGACCATGGCCTGCGCGATTACTGGAGTCATCATCTCGACGTGGGCACGACTTGCCACTTCAGGCACGACACCGCCGTACCTCGCGTGAATGTCGATCTGACTCGACACAACATTCGACAAGACATCATGACCATCGCCGACAACAGCCGCGGCCGTTTCATCACACGACGTTTCAATGCCCAATATCAATTGGGCGTCGCCTGCCAGCCTCCGGCTTCGGCGAGCCGCTTCGCCAACGCTTGTTACGGCTTCGCCTTCACGCTTACGCATCGGTCTCCGTCCCGACTGAACCGCTCCACTGCCGTTCCGCTCCGTCAACGCTTGTTACGGCTTCGCCTTCACGCTTACGCATCGGTTTGCTCCACATGATGAGGGCGTCCTCTCCGTTGTCTCCGTAGTACGAGGGGCGCACTCCTGCCGAGACCATTCCGTGGCCCTCGTACAAAGCGATGGCTGAGGTGTTGCTCGCGCGAACCTCCAGCGTCACGGCGCCACATTCGTTGGCCAGGGCTGCAGCGAACAGCTCCTGCACAAGGGCATCGCCGATTCCCCGACGTTGGTGGGCGGGATCGACCGCAACGGTTGTGATGTGTGCGTCGCCATCGAGAATCGCGATCCCGCCGTGGCCAACCACCCGCTCGGCCTCCGTCGCAACGACGTGAACGCGGCCCGGTCCCGCAACCTGTTGTAGCGTCAGCTTTTCGGACCAAGGCGTCGGGTACACCTTGCGGTCGATTGCGCGGATGTCGCGCACATCTCGCAGCTCGGCTCTTCTCATCAAGATCGTCCCGACATCAGGCACTGTCACGGGTCTTCCAGTTGATCTCGGCGTCGGGAAGCCGCAGATACATCGGTTCGATCTCCGCTGGTGTCACGAACTCTTCACGCAACGCCCTCGGATGAGCGAGCTCGACGAGCGAGCGAGCAGACGGATACTTCAGGCCCGGGCCGGCGAACTCGACATGCGAGATGGACTCGAATATGTCGCGATAGCGATCCGCACCATCGCCCAACATCAGCGTGTCCTCAGAAGTCGCCATGAGAGAAGCCGCGAGCTCATCAGGCGTTGCCACTATCGCCTCGCCCACCCTCTGGACACCGCCCGGCACCGAGCGATACCTCGCGGTGAACACCTCACCTCGCCGAGCGTCGTAACAAGGAACGATCAGGCGTGACGAATGCTCCACCGCAAAAGCACCAAGATCGAGACTCGACACGCCGATCATCGGCACCCCCAGCCCATAGGCCACGGCAAGCGCAGAGGCGATGCCGACGCGTAATCCGGTGAACAATCCTGGACCGATGTCGACGGCCACCACACCGATCTCGGACAGCTCCACGCGCGCCTGGCTACAGACGAACTCGATTTGGGGTGTGAGGCTCTCGGCATGGAGCCGATCACGAGCGGAATGAGCCGAGGCGAGAACACCCTCGTGGCCACCAATTGCCACGCCGACCTGCGCAGTTGCGGATTCGATTCCGAGGACTAGCACGACTGCTCCGAGCCATCGGGGTGGGCAAGCCCAGCGCACGCCGTCTCCAGCCCGCCTGTACGCGCTCGCCACCGGGGTCCCACGGGTCGCAGTTCGATGTCGCGATCGTCGTCTCCTTTGCCGAAGGTGAAGCGCACCTCGAGGTAGTCGGCCGGAAGCATCGGTTGAATCACGTCTCCCCACTCGATGAGAACGACGCCACCGCAGTCAAGAAGCTCGGGAAGGTCGAGATCCATCACCTCGGCCATCTGCTCGAGGCGGTACACGTCGAGATGATGGAGTGGAAGTCGACCCGAGTACTCACGAGCCAACGTGAAGGTGGGACTCGTCATTGTTTCTTCGACTCCCAGAGCTTTGCCATAGGCCTTCGAGAATGCGGTCTTTCCGGCACCGAGGTCACCGACCAACAACAAGACGTCGCCAGGAGCAGCGCGTTCGGCCAATGTCTCGGCCAGAGCAGCAGTCTGCGCCGGAGAGGACGTAGCGACGTTGATCACGCCGATCAGTCTACGGACCCGGTTGGGGCTGCCTGCGCCCCAAGCCATGGTGCACTTGATCCGCGCCGTCGAGGTCGAGGCAGAAGGACCGCCGACCACCACCCTGGCGATGCGCTAGCGCATACACGGGACCGTGTGGCCGGTCGGTCGCGGCGCTGGGTTCGACACCGGTTGCTCGGGCGAGCATTGGGGCACTGAACAGCAGAACGATCGCAGTCAACGCCGCGACCAACGCAATGATCGGGAGCGTCGTCTCGCCACCGCCCGCGGCGTACAACGCGCCCGCCGCGACAGGTGCAGCCGTGGATGCGGCGGCCGCCATCGACGTGTTGACCCCCTGCACTGCACCCTCTTCGCGGTCGTCAGCCACCTGAGTGATCAGGCTCTGCAACGTTGGCATCACCATGGCCATGCCAGCATTAAGGATGAAGCTCGCGGGGAGGAACCACAGCACGCTCGTCGGTATGCGCACGAGCATGAACCCAATCGGAAGCAAACAGACACCCACGACCAACGTCCCGAGGTCTCCGATCTTAGACTCGGCGAATCGGACGGTCACCAGCTCGTTGAAGACCAGAAACACTCCGATGGCGAGCAGCAATAGCCCGGCTGTTGTCTCGCTGACCCCGAGGCGGTCCACGTACCAGAGCACGACGATCGTGGTGTACGCGCCGAACGTGAGTGTGAACAACACCTGTACCGAGAAGAGACGGAGCAACGGTCCGCGTGCCGAGAGGTGTCGCACTTGGGATATCAGGTTGAACTGATGCAGCAGGTTGAGGTCCAATGACTCAGACCGGTTCTCCTCCGTCAACGATTCTTCCAGGGAGAGCATCATCCACAAGAGCGTCCCTGCAGAAATCAGCATGGCCAGGATCGCCGGACCAAGAAACCCGATCGATGTCGCTGCGGAGAAGGCACCGAGAGCGGGTCCGATAATCAACGCCACTCCAGCGACCGCACCCTGAAGAGAGAACACCCGCGTGCGTTCTTCGGCAATCGTAACGTCAGCAAGATACGCCGCCGCAACGGAGGCGTTACCGCCTGTCAACCCGTCGACGATTCGGCTTACTGCAATGAAGAGGAGGGCCGTATCTCCGTCGACGAACCAGGCAGCGCCGAACAGGATCCACGACAACAATGTGCCTGCTTGACTCGCGATGAGGACCGGCTTTCTACCCCGGTTGTCGGCAATGCTGCCGAGCAAAGGCGCTGCGAAGAACTGTGCAGCTGGATAGGCGGCGATCAACAAGGCAAAGACGAAGTCGGATCGCCCAAGATCGCGAACTACGAACGGAAGCACGGGTATGAGCAATGTGCCTCCGATCGCGTTCACGAAGGTGAGGAGCAAGATCGGAGCGGTGCGATTGTTCACACACTCCACCTGACCGTTGAGTCATCGATCGAACAGATTCTCTTCCAACGGGTGGCATTCACCGTGACACTCTGTCATCGGTTTGTCTGACTCGGCAATCAGACGACCTGGCGCCCCATGCAGCCAGCAATTTGCAACAGCAACGAGGCGTCGGGGCCTGGGTCGACCACGGGGCTGAACGGCATGGCCTCGGTCCCGCGATCGACGTCGGGGATCATCTTTGCGGCGAACAATGCTCCGCCGAGAAACTCATCAGAGATGGCGAACTCTCGCCCGAGGGCCGTGGAGAGGTCCCAACCATGAACTGCGAGTTCAGCGGTGTAGGTGAACATAATCGGACCGCCGGGCAGGGATCCCCAGGGAACCTCGTACATCTGCTCAAGCTTCGCAGGATCGCCCCACGCTCCCGTTGCGTCATGAGCGGAGTCCCGAAACGCCTCGGCGTGGCCTGAATCGCGAAGGGTGTCCTGCTCACTTACATCCGCCCAATGACCCCCGCTTCCGAGAATGGCCACACGCCGCATGACCATGACCATGTGTTCGAGCAGCAGCTTGACCGTGAAGTCGGGACAGGGCGTTCCAAGTGCGAGCTCCTCAGGAGCGATGGAATCCATGAGCGCACCAGCAGCTTCGGTCGCCTTTGCGAAACCAAACCGCGGATCATCCTCAGCCAAAGGAACAGCGTTCGGTGAGATTGTCGTTTTCTGTGTGATTGTCATGACAACATAGTGATGAGGATAAGTGGCCACCTTCTGGCCACTTTGTTTGCGATACTTGATTCATGCGCGCAGACCGGTTAATCGCCCTTCTCCTGTTGCTCCAGACACGCGGTCGCGTGACCGCCAATGATGTCGCAGTGGAGTTCGAGATCTCTCCGAGGACGGCCCGTCGAGACCTCGAAGCCCTCGCCATGAGCGGCGTGCCCATCTACTCGACCCCAGGGAGAGGTGGCGGTTGGCAACTCATCGGAGGTGCACGAACCGACCTGACGGGACTGTCTGCCAGCGAAGCGCGGGCGCTCTTCCTTGCTGCCGGACCCGCATTGGACAGCACACCTCAACTCAAGTCGGCCATGCGGAAGCTAACGGGCGCTCTGCCTGAGACCTTTCGGGCAGAGGCCGAAGCCGCATCCACAGCGGTGAAGGTCGACCCGAACGGCTGGGGACATGTCCGAGGATCACATCCCCAACACCTCGACCCACTGATCGACTCTGTCGTAACCGGCACCCAGGTGTCGTTGGACTACGTGAGCCCGAGAAGTGGTTCGTCTTCTCGTGTGGTGCATCCCCTCGGGCTCGTAACCAAGCGAGGCATCTGGTACCTGGTCGCGAACACCGACCTTGGCCTTCGTACTTTTCGAGTGGCGCGGGTGAGAGCTGTGGAGCTTCTTACGGAGGCCGTTCAACGACCTGTCGGGTTTGATCTCGAGGCCGAATGGGAACGAATCGTGAGCGAGGTCGAGTCGAGCCGCGTGGAAATCACGATCGACGCCAAAGCCGAACGGAACATGCTCGCGCCACTTCGGCTCCAGTTCGGCGGACGGGTCGAATTCGGTGACGTCGATCCAGATGACCGAACGAATGTGACTATTTCCGAGCAAAACTCTGCTGCACTCGCCGCCCAGATAGCGGGGTTCGGCAAGAGTGTCGAGGTGATCGACCCGCCGCTCGAACTTTGCAACGAGTTCCGCCGAATCGCATCCGAGCTCGCGGGGCGGTGGCTCTGAGCTGATCTGTCGCTCTGGTTCAGGTTCAGTTCAGCTGCGCATCGTCTATCGTCCCGTCGGTGAGCGACGCCGAACACGAGACCGATGAGCTTCCGAGGGCACTGACAGCCGAGTTCATTGGCACAGCGTTTCTGCTCATTGCCGTGGTCGGCTCGGGCATCATGGCCGAACGATTGAGCGAAGACGTCGGGCTTCAGCTCTTCGAGAACTCGTTTGCCACCGCCGCTGCGCTGGTCGCCCTGATCCTCGCCTTTGGTGGGACGTCAGGGGCGCACTTCAACCCTGCCGTGACGCTCACCGAGCTGGCGTTGAGAGAAATGACCCCCAAGCGGGCCGCAAGCTACATTGCTGCGCAAATCTCGGGCGGAGCGATCGGGGTGGTCTCGGCGAATCTGATGTTCGATCTGGACGCCGTCGACTTCTCGACGAAGGACCGATCATCGTGGAACCTTGTCTTTGCTGAAGGGATCGCGACGGTCGGGCTCCTTCTCATCATCTTTGGAATCGTTCGTCGGGGAAACCCCCCGATGGTGGCCTATGCGGTCGGTGCATACATCGGCGGCGCCTACTGGTTCACCTCCTCGACGAGCTTCGCCAACCCTGCCGTCACAATCAGCCGCACGCTCTCCGACACCTTTGCCGGCATCGAGCCAGCGTCCGCTCCGATGTTCATCGTTGCCCAGCTTTTCGCAACGGCCGTGGCAGTTGCGCTGATCAGATTCTTGTGGCCAAAGAGCTGACAGCAGATCACGGCTACCATCCCGCAGAGTGCAGCTGATACTGATTCGCCACGGGCGACCCGAACGCATCGACCACGACCCCGATGGGGCCAACCCTGGTCTCACCGATTTGGGTCACCGGCAAGCCGCAGCGATGGCCACCTACTTGAGCCGCGAGACGATCGATGCGCTCTATGTCAGCCCTCAGCAACGTGCGATTGACACGGCAGCTCCTCTTGCGGGCGTACTCGGCCATGCGCCGACTATCGTTCATGGCTTGGCCGAATTCGATCTTGGCCACTCGAGCTACATCCCAGGCGAGGAAGCCCCGCCCCTGACCGGCGCCGAGATCGACGCACTCATCGCCGCAGTCACCGCCGACTCCTTTCGCTCTCGTGTCCACGACGCCGTGGATCAGATCATCTCCGACCACCCAGGAGAGACGGTCGCCGCGGTGTGCCATGGCGGCGTGATTTCGACGGTGCTCGCGGATCTCCTCGGAGTGGACGCCATGACGTATTTCGACTCCCACTACACGTCTGTGAGTCGGATCAAGGCCTCGAAGTCCGGCAGGAAGTCCATGGCGTCGTTCAACGAATGCCACTGGCTGCGTGAGCTCTAAATGCGGACGCAGTGGGTCCTTCCTGACGTCACCAATACCTTCACGGGGGAGATCTACTGAGATGAGCGACGTCGTCGTTATAGGGGCTGGACTGGCGGGCCTCACCGCCGCCTTGGTTATCGCGGAAGCTGGACGTTCGGTCTCTGTCCTCGACAAAGGGCGCGGCGTCGGCGGCCGCCTGGCGACACGTCGAATCGACGACGCGACCTTTGACCACGGCGCACAGTTCTTCACCGTCAGAGGTGACACTTTTCGCGCATTCGTCGATGAAGCCATCAAGGCTGGTCTCGTCGACACGTGGTGTCATGGTTTCGGCGAGCCCGACGGCTACCCGCGCTACTTCTGTCCAGCCGGAATGAACTCGTTGGCAAAGTGGCTGGCCGCACGAGTTCGAGAGGCTGGAGGAGCGATCGTCACCGACCACCAGGTTTCCTCGATTCAGGGCGGACCAGTTGTCTGGTCGGTCGTTGGCCCGAACAACGAAGCCATCGACGCCTCTGACGTGCTGCTCACGGCACCGGTGCCGCAGTCACTCGAACTTGTGCGCTCGGGTGGCATCGAACTGGAACCAGCGATCGACGCCAGCCTGTCTGCAATCTCCTACAAACCAACACTCGCACTGCTTGTGTCACTCGACGGACCGAGCACACTTGCCGATAGCGGTGGCATACAGCAGGACGAAAGCGATCTCTTCACCTTCATTACGGACAACCGGTTGAAGGGAGTGAGCTCGGCCACTGCTGTCACCTTCCACGTGAATGGCAAGATCACGAGGGACCGCTGGGACCACGACGAGGGAAGTGTCATCGAAGACCTACTTGAGCACGCTCGTCCATGGCTTGGTTCCCGTGACATACGCCAGGTGCAACTCAAAAAATGGAAGTACGCGGGACCGCTGGTGCCGCACCCTGACCCCTATGTCGTCGCGGCTAGCTCTCCGGGGCGACTCATCTTCGCCGGCGATGCGTTCGCCGGACCAAAAGTCGAGGGGGCGTTCAACTCCGGGCGCGCCGCCGGACTCGCACTGGGTGGTTAAAACTGCGTCTAGGGCCGCGACTTCTTCCGCATCGAGTTCGTGATGTCGCGCAGGACCGCTTGGTCGAAGTCGACCACCAGCGGTACGTGTTCTTCGGCTCGGACACTCGAGAACCAAACCTCCGGCGATCCCACCTGGACATCTCGTAGTGCGGGAAGCCATTCCGTGGGAACGAAGCAATAGTCCACATGGTGTGCTGCGGTCTCGACGATTGGATCGGGACGAAATCGCGTCGGCTGTTCTCGAGGGTCACCATGCTCCAGCCCTGTGAACGCGTGATATGCGCTCACCAATCCCTGTGCGTCAAGGAGCGCGATCAATTCGAGCATGTCCCAGTTCGGTTCGTTTCGATGGAAGACCGGGTTGTTGTTGAAATCGCCAGCAACGACCGTGGGGCTCTTCAACACACGCTGGTAGAGCCGGATCATCTGGATCGGTTGCGACGCGGGTGGGCTCGTCTTGAATTTCACCTGCGCCTTCTCGTTCAAGGCCCAGACGGCCAGAAGGTTGTGCCCAATGGGGCCGTTCACGATGACGGGTGCAATCCACTCGAGGCGTTGGTCCCACCTGCCTCCGTCAAGCTTTGCGAACGTCGGGAGGAAGGACAGCACGCCGAGCCCGCGTTGTGCATGACGCCCGACCCACGCCATCGATGAATGAGACGTGCGTTTTGCCTTGAGGAGTCGAACCTCATTGCCAGACCGCGCCGCAACGACGATGTCAGCCTCGAGCGCCTCGATCTTCGGATAGCGCTTTTCGATCGCTGGACCCACCGTCCACACGGCGATTCGATACGCACCGTCTGGCTTCGGGGTGATATCGATCTCGCTGGCCATGCGGCAAACACGTTAGTTCCAGAGCGGCCAGGGCGCTCTGGTCCGACCTGCGCCGTCGCACAGCTACGAAAGGGCCTTGCCGAGCACCGCTGTTGCAGCCGCAAGACCCGAGCCACCCATCGGTGCCGAGATCGTATGAAGCGCTGTCTCGATCGTGGCGAGCGTGCCGAGGATCATCGGTGGGTTGAGGTGGCCCATGTGGCCAATTCTGAAGGAACGATCGGGTGCCACAGAGATGCCGATGCCCAAGGTCAAGCCCATCTCGTCGCGGCAGAGCTCGGTGAGTCGAGCAGCGTCGACGTCGCCTGTTTGCACGGTGGTCACGGCGTTCGAACGGTGATCCGGACTCTCGATGTTCAGCGACAGACCTCCTGGCGCCTCCCACGCTTCGACCGCGGCCCGCACCGCATCCGCGAGGAGCTGATGCCGACGCCACACGGCTTCGAGGCCACCTTCCTCTTCGATCATCGTCAGCGCGACGTCGAGGGCTTGGATGTGTGCGACGGCAGGAGTTCCTGCGAACGTGTCGTAGAACCCACGTGGTTCGAGACGCCGTTCCCAGTCGAGGTAGGCGACTCGTGGCCGGTCCGCTGGCAGCGACCGGTAGTGATCGATTGCCTTGGCGCTAGCCCAGACGAATCCGAGACCCGGTGGACACATCAACCCCTTCTGTGAGGCTGCCAATGCAAGGTCGACACCCCAGGCATCCATTTCGAACGGATCGACGGCCATCGAGGCAATACAATCAACCATCAGCAGCGCATCGTGGTCGACCGAGTCCATGGCGTTCCTGATTGCCAGGATGTCGTTCCTGACGGAACTTGCCGTATCGGTGTGCGCGACGAGCACGGCCCGAATCGATCCATCGTCTTCTGCAAGGCGAGCGGCGACTCGCCCGGGGTCGACCGGCGAATAGAAGTCCCCTTCGAGGACTTCTACTTGCACGCCTGCCAGTTGTGCGTACTCACCCCAGATCACAGCGAAGCGTCCGGACTCCAAGACCAGCACCGTGTCCCCAGGAACCAAGGTGTTCGAGATTGCCATCTGCCACGCCCCATGCCCGTTCGAGGTGATCACGAAGGGAAACCCGTCGGTTCGAGCGATCGCTGGAAGCCGTTCGAGCACACGATCTGAGGTGTCGAGCAATGGTCCCGCGTAGATATTGGGCATCGGTTGGGACATGGCTTCACGTACACGTAGTGGAACGATGGACGGCCCGGGGATCGAGACGGAATCGATGCCGTAGTTCAAAGTCATGGCGACAAACTAGATCCTTCCGCGCGACACTTCTGAACGTGACGGACTCGACCATGAACGACTATCCGGCGATTTCGGATCTCGAACGCAAGGCGCGGCGACGAATTCCACATTTCGCCTGGGAGTACCTCGACTCGGGAACCGGCGCCGATCACGCCAGAGATCAGAACATCGCCGCGTTGCGGCAGGTGTCGTTCAGGCCACAGGTCATGAAGGGGCCCCTCGAACCAAACATCCAGACGACCCTCTTCGGTGTGGACTACTCGGCACCAATCGGGATCGCGCCCGTGGGTCTAACCGGGCTGATCTGGCCAGGGGCCGATGCCGCGCTCGCACGCACTGCGGCCGAGGAAAAGATCCCCTACATTCTCAGCACCGTCGGTACAGAAACGCCCGAAGTAGCTGGACGAAATGCGCAAGGTATGGGTTGGTTCCAGCTCTATCCGCCGCGCGACCTCTCGATACGAACCGACTTGTTGAAGCGCGTGGAAGCGTCGGGCTTCACCGCTCTGGTCGTGACCGCCGATGTTCCTGCACCCAGCAGACGCGAACGACAGAAGAAGGCCCGGGTGCGCGTTCCACCGAGCATTGGACCGCGGCTGATCGCGCGGGCCGCGGTGCGTCCAGCCTGGTCGCTCGGCGTGTTACGACACGGACTGCCCCGATTTCGAGTGTTGGAGGCATACGTCGACGCAGCGACGATGAAAGAAACAGCGGGGTTCGTTGGCGCCAACCTCGGCGGAACCCTTTCTTGGGACTACCTCTCCGAGGTTCGCGAATCGTGGAAGGGTCCGCTCATCGTCAAAGGGATCCTCGATCCAGACGATGCCGGTCGCTGCGTCGACGCCGGTGTCGATGCGGTCTACGTCTCGAACCACGGCGGCCGACAGCTCGACGGGTCGATTCCCACGATCGCTGCCCTTCCCGGTGTCGTCGAACGAGTCGCTGGCTCCGTGCCTGTGCTCTTCGACTCGGGGGTTCGAGATGGCCTCGACGTCGCGAGGGCGATCGCACTCGGGGCGGACTTCGTATTCGCGGGCCGACCGTTCATGTTCGGACTTGGGGCCCTCGGAGACGGTGGTGCCACGCATGCATTGAACATCCTGCGAGAAGGGCTCGTCTCCACGATGCACCAGGTGGGTGTAGAAGAGCTCGATCAGCTCCATCGTCGACTCGTATAGTTCGTTCATGCCGCTCGTATCCCTCGACGAAATCGAATCGACGACAGCACAGGCGCTCGAACGGCACGGCGCGACTTCGCAGGTCGCTGCATCGGTAGCGCACGCCGTCCGCGTTGCCGAAGCGAACGGAAACCGGATCTGCGGTCTCTATTACCTCGAGAGCTATTGCACCCAACTGCACACCGGACGGGTGCTTGGTGATGTCGTACCCGAGGTCACACACGACAAGCCGGGCAGTGTTCGAGTGGACGCTAAGTTCGGGTTCGCACAATGGGCGTTTGCGGCGGGGTTCGAGACCGCGGTCGCCGCGGCACTGGCCAACGGCATCTGTGGATTCTCGATCGAACACAGCCACACCTGCACGTCACTTGGCTACTTCACCGAACAGTTCGCAGACGTCGGATTGCTGGCGATCGGCGCAACCAACTCGACCGCACGAGTTTCGCCCCCTGGCGGGTCGAAGCCGGTGCTCGGCACGAACCCGATG
>CAXMRH010000202.1:0-5041 GCA_964196045.1 uncultured Chthoniobacterales bacterium
TTGACCGCGTGGACCGAACGCACTGCGATCCGCTCCTTGTCCGGATCGACGAACGGCGCGACGCGTTCCTCGTCGCTCAGATCGGGTCGGCTTGTTGTCTCCATGGGCTCATCCAATCACTAGGTCGACGACGTGTCGAGAGCTTCGAGCACGCGTTCAGGGGTAAACGGAAGATCTCGTAGGCGAACGCCAACGGCATCAAAGACCGCGTTGGCGATTGCTGCTGCCATCGGTCCCTGCGCGGCCTCGCCGCATCCAAGAGGCGGCTGATCGGGTCGGTCCAACAGTATCGTCCGAATGGGGAAGGACTCGGAGAATCGCAAGACGGGGTACGTCTCCCAGTCTTCGCTGACGATTCCCTCGCTGGTGAGACGCACTTCTTCCTTCAGCGTCCAGCTGGCCGCCTGCACACATCCACCCTCGAGCTGATTGCTGACGCCGTCCGCGCTGATGATGCGACCAGAGTCTGCGGCGGCGGTCGCGTGCACGATGTCGATGACACCCGTCGCGCGATCGACGGCGACGTCGACCACAACAGCAAAATATGTCTGCGCATTCTTGTACTGTGCGAACGCAAATCCCTGACCGTGATTGCTCGGCTGCGAGTCGTTCCACGCTTCGCTAGCCACGGCCTCAATCACCGCGATGGCCCTCGGGTCCTCGAGATTTGCCAGACGAAACTGAACCGGATCGAAGCCGTGCGAATGGGCCATCTCGTCGACGAACGATTCGATGGCGAACACGTTGGCGAACGCTCCTAAGCCTCGAAGTGCGGACGTGCGGATCGATGTGGTCTGCGCAAGGTGGACTCGGACATTGGTGTCCTCGATCGAGTACAACGGATCCGCGTTGCGATGCGCACCGATGTGACGACCGCGCATCGGCTGGGGGAGGGGTCGTTCCATTGGATCAGCAAGATGCCAGGCAGCCAGAAGATTCGTGGATCCATCTCCGCGAAGACGAGGCCGTGTGGAGTGGGTGTAGCTCCAATTCTCGAAGTGCAGCGCGGCTAGACGATCACCTTCAACATCACCGGACAGCTTGACGATCATGGCAGGCCCGTAGGGCTCCCACTTGTGCTCATCGGCACGGCTCCAGGCTGTGAGAATCTGGCGGCCGGGAATCGCCATAGCCAATAGCGCTGCGTCGAGCGACACATCATCCGCGCCATTGTGTCCATAACAGCCGGCACCTTCTGCGTGACGGATTCGGACCTTCTCGATTGGCAGACCGACCACCTCGGCCAGCGACTCTCGGAGCACAAATGCCCCCTGAGTTGATGACCAAACTGCCAGATCGGCGCCGTCGTAGAGTGCAACCGCTGTCGAGGGGCCGAGCGAGCCGTGCATAGTGAAGGGCTTGCTGTAGGTCGCAGTGATTCCGAACTCGCGTTCGGGGCCATCAGCAACTCCCGTCGGGGGCTCGTCGACTGCAACGCCAGCTACGACGTCGTAGTCGGCGGTTGGTTGGGTGAGAAGGTCCTCGGTCTTTGCCGGGATACTGGCGACGCCCTCCCACTCGGCGCTCGAGCGCAGCGCCTCGATTGCGGCATCTGCTTCTTCTTCTCGTTCGGCCACGACGCCGACGAAACTGCCGTTGCGCACGACCCCCAAGACGCCGGTCATGTTCTCGACCTCTGACACATCGAGTGAGCTCAATCGTGCGTCGTAATGAGGCGGCCGTAAGAGCCGGCCAAAGACGGTCGACTCGTCGACCATGTCGTGCACATAGGTCGGTTCGCCTGAAACCTTCGACGGGAGATCGACACGTGCGTTGGCCCCATCGGACAGTGGGTCACCGACGAAGCGTTCGGAGCTTGCGTCGACGTCGAGATCGAAGGAGAGCCCACCCTGGATCTTCCAATACGTGGTCGATTCTCCGGATACAGGATCGGTGACTGTCCCATCGCTGATGACGAGCGACGGGGCAGGCACTCCGAGCTGTTCGCCTGCAGCACCGAGCATGACCGCACGGGCGGTCGCGGCAGCAGCGCTGATCGCCTCACCCGCGGTCTCGATGGACACGCTGCCGGACGTAATTCCCTCGTTGGGTGTCACGGCGGTATCGGCAGTGAGCAAGACCACGCGTGCACTATCGACACACAGTTGAGTAGCAGCGATATGGGCCAATGCTGTGCGGATGCCCTGACCGAGCTCCACCTTCCCGGTGCGCACGGTGATCGTGTCGGCTTCATCGACGTGAATCCAGGCGTCGAGCGACGGGTTGTCGCGCGTCGATGACGAAAGTGAAGGCTTGATAGTTGAGGCCGGATCAAGTGGTTCCTGGGTTCGCAGTTCCCATATCGGGTCTTGCGGGTCACCGATTCGGAAACGAATCGCTCGTCGAACTCGGTCGTACACACCGCACCGGCAGAGGTTCGTGTCCAGAGCCTCCCGGATCTGCGCGTCGCTCGGGTAACGAACGCTGTTGAGGAGTCCCTGAGCCGCCACGATCATTCCGGAAATGCAGAATCCACACTGGCCCACTTGCTCGGCAAGAAAAAACTCGTGGAGTGGCTCGAGGGATTCCACAGTCGTGATCGCCATGTCATCGAGATTCCCAACTGGGAGCTGACAACTCGGCTGGGTGCGGCCCTCGACCAGAACACAGCATGCGTAACACTGCTCCTGGGCGCACCCACGTTTGGCACCGAAGAGGCCGAGGTCGTTTCGTAGGATGTTGAGGAGCGGAGTCGTCGGAGCAGCAGCGACCTCGACAGATTCGCCGTTGACCGACAGTTCCATCAACGAGGTGGCGTCGGAAAGATTTCGTCGACCCAAAACAGGTTGGCAATCTTCTCGAGATCACCTTGTGTTACGCCACGAAGTCGGACGAGTGTCAGGTCCTCGCGGTCCCTGCCACCGAACACTCCGAGGTCACTCAGCGTTTCGCGGTGGTAGTTCTCGGGTTCGAATGGAAGGTCAACGGTGACCTCCAGCTGCGCCGCGTCGCGATCGATCAGGGGACTGATCTTGCCACCCGATGTCAGCCGGCCGTAGATCGGAGCGGTCAGCAACATGATCGCAAGGAGGACGAGTCCCACGATTGGTTTGGTCCACCATTGCTTCACTTCGAACTCCCCACAAGACCCCATCGCTCGATCGTCCGGCGCTCCAGCGGAGCAAGAATCAACCTGTCCATGAGCACACCAACAAGTCCGATCGTGAGCGCTCCAGCAACGATGATGTCAGCCCTGGCGAATTCCTGGGCGATGAAGATCCACTGTCCGAGACCTGAACTTGCGCCGACCAGTTCGGCGGCGATCACCGCGCGCCAACCGAAGCCCAGGCCAGACCGGAGGCCCGACATGACGTACGGCAGAGCGCCGGGGAACACGACCTGCCGTAGCACCTGGTTGCGTGAGGCGCCGAGGGTACGCAGGCTGTCTCCGAGAACTGTTGGCACAAGGCGGACGCCGAGCATGGTGTTGCCGAAGATGAGAAAGAAGGCTGCGTTCCAGATGATGAAGACGACCATCTGGGTGCCGATGCCGAACCACGCGATCGCCAGGGGAATCCACGCGATTCCCGAGATCGCGTTCATCGCTGTCACGAGAGGACCGACAAACTCGGCGATACGTTTCGAGAGGCCAGCGGCAAGTCCGGCAAGAACGCCTGTAACCGCCGCGAACAGAAAGCCGAGAATGAGCCGCCAGACGCTCGCGCGAACGTTTGGCCAGTATTCCTCCTCGTTGAAGGGCACCTCGAGCACCTTGAGCGGGCGGGGGAGAACGCCAATCGCCGGCGAATAGATCGCAATGACCGACAACCACACGCCGAGCAAGATCAGGAACGGGACGACCGGAATTATGAACCACTTGATGCGGTCCCAAATCGAACGATGAATGATCGGTGGCCCGGCGATGGCCGTCACTGCTGCACCATTCCCCACTTGACCGCGGTGTACTCCTCGATCGGTCGAAGAATCAACCGATCGATCATGAGCCATAGCGCTCCGAGAATGATCATGCCCAACATGACACGCTCGATGATTCCGGCGGTCCGTGCATCGAAGATCAGGAAACCGAGGCCGCCGCCGCCGACCACGAACTCGCCGGCGATCAGTGCCCGCCAGCCGAATCCAATGCCCAGCCGTAGCCCAGTCATGACGCTTGGAAATGAGCCTGGCACGTAGACGTCGCGGATGATGCGAGGCCAGCTCGCGCCCATCGAGCGGGTCGCGTCGCGCAATACGGGCGGCACGGTCCGCACGCCGATCATCGTATTGAACACGAGCGGGAAGATCATCGTGTAGATGATGATCGACGAGATCGTATTCTCGGTGAACCCGAACCACGTGATCATCAGGGGAAGCCAGGCAATACCCGAGATCGCGTTGAAGAATCGAAGCGCCGGCTCGGCTGCACGAGCGATGTCTTTATCGAGTCCGAGAAGAAAGCCCAGGGGGATCCCGACCACAACACCCCAGAACGTCCCCCACAGGAGTCGTCCGAGGCTTCGGCTGATGTAGGCGGGGAGTGTGCCTTCGCGGACCACTTCGAAGAAGGCGTCAATGACTTTCGTGGGATTGACCAGCTTGGTCGGAGCGGGGTCGAAGATCACGTACACGCCCCACCAAACCGCGACGAGCACGACGAAGGGAACGAGCGAGCGACCGAATCCGAAAAGCCTCTCCCGGCGCTTCTGTCGAGCATGACTTGCAATCAGCTCTTCGCTCATGTTGCTGCCACCGAGGTTGGCGTCGGCCGCTGGATCAGACGTAATTGCCATCGTCAGCTTTCACCCGGAGGTGTTGCGTCGGCGACAAGTGACGCTTCGTGTTCACCTCGAACCAGTCCAAGAACCTCTTCGACGCAGTGCGCGAGCGCAGGCTCCGTGCTCATCGATTCCCACGTTCTCCCGTCTCGTGACACCGGCACCTTGACACTTTCCTTCACTCGCCCGGGGCGAGCGCTCATCGCGATCACGCGATCGCCGAGAAAGACCGCTTCCTCAACGGAGTGGGTGATGAAGAACACGGTCTTCTTCGTCTCCACGGTCAGCCGGATCAGTTCTTCTTGGAGGGTCTGGCGGGTCATGGC
>CAXMRH010000203.1:0-1865 GCA_964196045.1 uncultured Chthoniobacterales bacterium
GCGACGTCAGCGCAGTACACGGGCTGGCACAAGCCGACCAGCGCGTCGACAAGCTTTGTGTTGCTCGGCTGACGATGGTGTGTGGAGGCACGTCGAGGCTCACGAAGTCGCAGGCAGTCCTCGAGGAGATTGGCTACTCCGAGACCGAAGTGACGCTCTTTCGCTACCGAGGTAACGGCAACCCGGGTCCAACACGGGTCGAGGCGACCGGCGGGAGAGTTCACGAGCGCGATTACCTCGAGATGTGGGCCGATGAGGCAGGCTGGGATCTCGAGACGCGGTGCAAATTCTGTCCGGACGCGCTCGGGGAGGCATCGGACGTCTCGGCTGCCGACGCCTGGCCTGGGGGAGCGCCCACCGAGGACGATGAAGGCTTCAACGCGATCATCGTTCGAACGGCAGCTGGCGAACGATTGGTGAACGCCGCAGTGACGTCGGGCCACCTCGTCGTCGGCGAGCCGGTGTCGCCCGAGCAGCTGAACGACTTTCAGCCCCACCAAGTGCGAAAGAAGCACGCCGTCGCTGCGCGACTGTGCGGCCTTCAGGATGCAGGATTGCCCACGCTTGACACGACCAATCTTCGGGTAGATGAGCTCGGAGCAGCTCTTGACGATGCGGCATTCGAACGCGAGCGATCAGGAGCCGAGACCCGAGCCAAAGCCGGCCGATTCGCGGAGTAGACGTCGTAGGCTCCGGCCATGACCGTTCGAGTAGGCGTATTCGGGACAAGTTGGTGGGCGGACACCATGTATTTGCCGCCCCTGGACGCGCACCCGGATTGCGAGGTGGTGGCCATCTGCGGACGCCGTGCTGAACCAGCCGAATCGTTCGCCGACAACTGGAATATTCCGCAGTGGTTTACCGACCCGCAGACAATGCTCAACCAGGTCGAGATGGATGCTGTCGTGATTGCCACGTCGAACGACAGTCATCACGATCTTGCCATCGCTGCACTCGACCGCGGCCTCCATGTTCTTTGTGAGAAGCCTCTTGCTCGTAACGCCACGGAGGGCGCGACGATGGCAGCCCGAGCGGCTGAGGCCGGGGCGATCACGATGGTGCCGTTCACCTATCACTACATGCCGGTCAACCGGTGGGTGAAGCAGCTGGTTGCGGACGGATTCATCGGCAATCCCCATCACATCAACATCCGCTACTACACCGATTTCGGCTTCGACGAGAGCTATTCGTGGCGATTTGACCGCGATCTCGCTGGTTCTGGAGTGATCGGCGATCTCGGCGCACATTGGGTACACCTCGCACGATGGCTGCTCGACGACACGGAAACATCGTTGACTGCCACGGCTGCAACATTTTTCGATCGAGGGGTACGTCCCAGCGGCGAAGAGTATGACCGCTGCGAGGACAGCGTCGTAATGACCGTGCGATACGAATCCGGGGCATACGGGGTTCTACAGACCAGCGCCGTGTGCTGGGAAGGTACGCCGTTTGGGCAAACACACCACCTCGAGATCCACGGAGACGACGGCACGATCTATGCATCGTGTGACTGGGATATGGTCCAAGAGGTTCGAGGCGTCAAGCGCGGTGACGTCGGACCTGCGCAGGTGTTGCCGATTCCTGACGAGATCTGGAATGGCGTTCGACGAGACACGGTCCACAACACGTACCGCGATGTGTTCCGAACGACCGATGTCATGACGCGTGGCTGGATCAGCGCAATTCGCGACGGCCATCCGATCGCACCGGACTTCGCGGAGGGGCAGGCGGTGCAACGAGTGCTTGACGCGGCGGTTTCGAGCGCTGCGGCAGACGGGGCACCGAGGTGGCCTCACCAAGATGACGTCGCAAGCGACTGATGGCAAGTCGGGGCTGGTCGATTTCTGACGTTCCCGATCAAACGG
>CAXMRH010000204.1:0-18054 GCA_964196045.1 uncultured Chthoniobacterales bacterium
GCTCGTGGAGGTAGCGGTCGCGGGCCGTTCGAACGTCGGAAAGAGTTCCCTTCTGAACGCCCTTGCGAATCGCAAGAACCTTGCCAAGACGTCCAAGACGCCCGGAGCGACGCGCCTGCTCAACGTGTTCGAGCTCCAACCGGAAGGCTCGGGCAAGTGGCTCGTCGACCTGCCCGGATATGGCTATGCGAAAGCGCCGAAGCATGAGCAGAAACGCTGGGCGCGCATGATCGAGAACTATCTGATTGAGCGCGAAAACCTCCAACTCGTCTTGGTGTTGGTGGATGGCGAGGTTGGTCCGACTGCACTCGACAAGCAGTCGCTCGAGTGGTTCCGACACATCGGAGTTCCGATCAAGATCGTCGCCACGAAACACGACAAGGTGAAGTCGGCCAAGCTCGGATCTCGGAAGAAGGCCGTTCACGAGGCATGTGGAGTGAAGAAGTCTGAAGTTCGGTGGGTGAGTGCGGCCAAGGGCACGGGAATCCCGGAGCTACGTGCAGAGATCCATTCGTTCTTGGAGTATGAGTGAGGCGACTCCTTCGGGCGACGATGATGCTTGGAGTCGGGGGCGCCGGAATCGCTGTGTGGCGACGGCGCACGTTAGCCGATGACACCGTCGGATCGATGGGAAGCGCAGGCCGAAACGCGACCGTCGCAAAGGTCGGTGCTCGCACCGGCGGTCGTTGGGCCGTTACGCAGGCGCGAAAGACCTTCGCGTCGGCCGAACGTCGAGAGGCACTTTCTGCCGAATTCGAGATGAAGACCACCGAGGACGTGGTGGCGTCTCTCGGGAATCTCAAAGGGGCGATGATGAAGGTTGGCCAGATGGCCAGCTATCTCGATCTCGGGCTCCCCGAGAACGCCCGGATGACGCTTGCTCAGTTGCAGACCGAAGCTCCACCGATGTCGGGAGAGCTGGCAGCGTCAGTGATCATCGACGAGTTCGGGCGTCATCCCGATGACCTCTTCGCCGAGTGGGACCCGAGCCCGATCGCTTCGGCGTCGATCGGCCAGGTCCATCGAGCGATCACCCATGACGGACAAGCGGTCGCCGTGAAGGTGCAATACCCAGGTATCGCGAATGCGATCGAATCCGACCTGCGCACCAACGATGCAATCTTCTCCGCTCTGCGTCTGATGTTTCCCGGCATCGACACCACCGCCATCACCGAAGAACTTCGCGAGCGACTGAGCGAAGAGCTCGACTACGAACTCGAAGCGAGGCATCAGAAGTACTTCGCTGCTCACTTCGATGGTCACCCATTCATCAACGTGCCGAAGGTGATCAGCGAGTTCTCGAGCCGGACTGTGCTGACGTCTGAGCTCGTCGTCGGCTCGACGTTTGCCGAGCTTCTCGAGTGGCCCGAGGACGAACGAAACCTCGCGGCCGAAACGCTCTTCCGATTTACGTTCGGCTCCATTTATCGGTTGGCCGCCTTCAACGGGGATCCCCACCCCGGCAACTACATTTTTCACGGTGAGGGTCGAATTACGTTTCTCGACTTCGGCCTCGTGAAACATTTCAGCGAGGAGGACACCAACCTCTTCGAGTCGCTGATCACCAACATGGTGGTCTCGCGAGACGATGCGGCCTTTCGACGGACCATCGAAGACGCCGGTTTGTTGAAGCCCGGTCAGCTGTTCTCCGACGCGAGCATCGGGGAGTACTTCTCGTACTTCTACGACTTCGTGTCCGCGGACGAAGAGTTCACCTTCGACGAGGAATACTCCGCTGCTGGGGTTCGGGCGATCTTCGAGACCGGGGGCGAACATGGTGAGCTCAAGAAAGTATTAAATGTCCCATCGTCATTCGTCGTTCTTCAGCGCATCAATCTGGGCGTGATCGCGCTCTTCGCTCAACTGGCGGCCACGCAGAATTGGCGGCGAATCGCTGAGGAGCTGTGGCCCTTCGTCGAGGCGGGGCCGTCGACGCCGATGGGTGAGACCATCGAACGGTGGGGACGGGTAAGTGGTCGCCGTCAGGACTACGAAGGCCTCTAACGCGTCGAGCGTCGAGCGAGAACCGATCTGTCGAAGGTGGCTCACATCGATTAGCGTCGCACTCATGGCGGAGGATCAGCGAGAAGGCCCTCGAGTCGCACCGGGGCTACCGAAGGGAAGCGGGCGCAAAGCCCCATGGATCGTGCTCGCGGTCGCCCTCGTCGCGGTTCTCGCCTTGATCGCCAGCGCCGTCATTGCGGTGTTGTTGCTGCGATCGTGAACGGCATCTCGCCGGCGGTTTAAGATTTCGGCGCTCAGATCGGGTAGACATCTTTCGTGCTGATAGTTGTCTCCCCCGCGAAGTCGCTCGACTACGAGTCGAAGCTGCCTACAAAGAAGTCGTCCCAACCCGAGCTGCTCGACGAGAGCGAACAGCTCATTCGCGTGATGTCGAAGAAGTCACCCGACGAAATCTCCTCCATGATGCACGTCTCGTCGTCGCTCGGCGAGCTCAACTTCAACCGCTTTCAGGAATGGGAACGGCCCTTCACTCGGGCGAATGCACGGCCGGCGCTACTGGCCTTCAATGGCGATGTGTACGCCGGACTAGATGCGCGAGAGTCCTTCACGGAGCGCGACTTCACACATGCCCAAAAGACCCTCCGAATCCTTTCCGGCCTCTACGGCGTCCTTCGGCCTCTGGATCTCATGCAGCCATACCGTTTGGAGATGGGCTCGAAAGTGGAGACCGCTCGCGGCAAAGATCTCTACGCGTTCTGGGGCGACACGATCACCGAGCGCTTGAACGAGGCCGTTGAAGCAAGCCCGGGGTCGAACGTTCTCGTGAACCTCGCCTCGAACGAGTACTTCGGCGCCGTCCGCCCGGAGGTCCTCGACGCTCCCATCGTGAGCCCGACCTTCCTCGATGCCCGAGGTTCAGGCGACTTCAAGATCGTGAGCTTCTTCGCGAAGCGAGCTCGGGGCGCGATGAGCGCTTGGATCATTAAGAATCGAGTCTCGGGCAAAAAGACCCTCGAGGGGTTCGACGGCATGGGTTATCGCCACGATCCTGAACGATCCACCAAGGATCGTCCGGTCTTCATCCGTCGAAACGACGCCTGACAAGGGAAAGGCAGCTGCGTGTCTGATTCAGCAACGCCCGGTTGGTACCACGCAGAAGGTGATCCGCCGAACACCGAGCGGTACTGGGATGGGTCCGCGTGGACGGACGGACCTCGTCCAGTCGGGGGATTCCCAGCGGCGCCTCCCACTCCACCACCAACGCCCGTGGGCGGCGGCTACCCGGGGTATTACAGCGAGTCGAGCCAAGCGACGACCGCGTTGGTGCTCTCGATCTCTGGTTTGTTCTGCTGCATCACGGCCCCGATCGGTGCGTGGATCGCGTACCGAGAGAAGGAGGCGATCGACGCTGGCCGACGCGATCCAAAGAACCGCGGTCAGGCGGTTGCCGCGTTGGTGATCGGCCTGAGCTTGTTCGTCCTCACAGCGGGCGCCCTGCTGCTCATCTTGGGGATCGTAAGCCTCAGTTCCTGATGCCGTTCTTCACGCGATCTACCTGTTGGGTGTCCAACGGAAGGTTTTGAGGGTGATCACTGCGCCCACGACACCCCAGGCAGCGATGACCAGCCAGTGGTTCAATGGCCACGCCGCTCCCTCTGCGAAGGGGTCGAAACTCTCCTGGAGCGCCTGATTCAGATGGCTGACAGGAAACAGGTTTCCGGCGGTGCCAACCCAGTCGGGTACTTCGCTGTCTGGAATGAACACGCCGCTCACGAAGTAGAGCGGTAGAAAGATCGCGTTCGTGACGGCGGGCGCCGCGTCCTCTGAAGCGATGACGGTAGTCAAGGCCAAGCCGATAGCGGAGAACCCCATCGCTCCCAAAAGCAAGGAGATCAGAAGGCTCGGAAGTGTCTCCAGTTGGAGTTCCACGCCGTAGAGGATCCGTCCGACGAGTGTGATGATGACCGTCATCACCATCGCGATCACGAAGCCAGCCAGCGCCTGCGACAGGACGAAGATCCATGGGGGCACGGGCGTTCCGCGGACTCGTTTCAAGACTCCGCGTTCGCGCCGAGCCGTCATCGTGATCGCGGCGTTGACGGCGGTGGCTGAGACGATCGCGAGTGTGAGGATCCCTGGGACGTACAACGTGGCGACCTTCGCGCCGTTGTCGAGCGTGTTGTTGCCGAAGATCGACGTGAAGATGACGAGGAAGATGAGAGGCAACACGACGGTGAAGAAGGTGCCTGCGGGATTTCGCCGAAAGATCAGCAGGTCGAACCGGAGCTGATGTTGGATCATCGCGAGTTTCTTCATGGAGAACGCTCCTCGCTGGTGAGCTCGAGATACACGTCCTCGAGAGTCGGCCGCGCGACGTTCAGCTCGGGCAGCGGTACGCCTAGCTCGGTGGCCCAGTTCGTTAGCTGGTGGAGGCTCACGAGTGCGTCCGCTGTGTCGATGACGCCGCGACCCTGTCCGTCGATGCGCGTGCCGAGGTGTCCGGGTGGTCGCGGATCCTCAGCTGCCGGGCGCCACGAGATTCGTGTTTGTGCATTGACCTGAGCCGCGAGCTCGTCCGCTGTTCCACGCGCGACGATTCGCCCGCTCCCAATGACGACGATTCGATCCGCCAAGTGTTCGGCCTCGTCCATGTAGTGCGTCGTGAGCAGAACGGTCTTGCCCAAGTCACGAAGCGCTTCGATCATTCCCCAGGCCTCACGACGCGCCGACGGGTCGAAACCGGTGGTGGGCTCATCGAGAAAGACGAGTGATGGATTGCCGACCAGGGCCATCGCGAGGTCGAGCCGCCGCTTCTGACCACCCGAGAGCTTTCTCGTCCGCTGATCGGCGCTGTCGGTCAGGCCGACGAGGGCAAGTGTTTCTGCCGGATCTCTCGGGTTGCTGTAGTACGCGGCTTGCATCCGGACCGATTCTCCCGCGGTGAGTTCCGGTACGGGTTCTGACTCCTGCAAGACGATCCCGATGTCCTCGCGCCACGAAAGGGGTGCGGTCTCGGGGTCGTGGCCGAGCACCTCGACCTCTCCGGATGTTCGTGAGCGAAACCCCTCCAGGATCTCGATCGTGGTTGTCTTTCCCGCTCCATTTGATCCAAGGAACGCTAGGATCTCGCCTTCCTTGACCTCGAGATCGATGCCGTCGACGGCGACGAAATCCCCGTAATGCATCGTCAGATTTCGCACACTGATTGCCGTTGTCACATAATCTCCCAGAATTCCACAGCGCTCAGCCTCCAGGTGTGAATTGCGCCGGCAGGTGTTTGATGCCGTGGATGAAGCTTGATTGCAGCGGGTCGGGGGCGCCGGTCGCCTCGATGTCGGGTAGCCGTCGGAACAGCTCGCGATACATGACGCCAATCTCGCGCCTTGCCAAGTGGGCGCCGAGGCAGAAGTGCGGCCCCGGTCCACCGAACCCGATGTGTTGGGTTGGATCTCGCCGGACATCGAATCTGAGCGGGTCGGCGAACAGCTCTTCGTCACGGTTCGCAGCGAGATAGAACATCGCGAGCTTGTCCCCGGCGCCGATCTGCACGTCACCGAGTTCGACATCACGCGTGGCCGTTCGCCGCATGTAGGTGACAGGGCTTGCGAGGCGAACGATCTCCTCGACTGCGGTCGGGGTTATGGCTTCGACGTCGTTCTGCCAGATCTGTCGCTGATCGGGATTTTCCGTCAGGTAGTGCAGACCCCAGGAGATGGCATTTCGAGTCGTCTCGTTTCCCGCAACGACCAACAAGATGAAGAAGCTTGCGATGTCTGAGGGGCTGAGCTGCTCACCGTCGACTTCGGCGTTCACAAGAATCGACGTGAGGTCGTCTCCATCCCCACCCTTCTTCGAGGCGGCGACGTCGGTCATCAATTCAGCCAACGCTCCGCCAGCGGTCAGGAGTGCGCTGACGATGTCTCCTGCTTCCGGTACGTACTCGGGGTCGGAGGCACCGAGAATGATGTTGGTTTGATCGAACACGAAGTCGAGTTCGGAGCGCGGCACACCCATCAGATCGCACACGATCGCCAAAGGCAGTCGGGCGGCGACGTCAACGACGAAGTCACATTCGCCTCGGGCGCTGACTTCGTCGATGATCTCGTTGGCTTGCACGGTGACCGCGTCTTCGAGACGGGCGAGGATTCGAGGAGTGAAGCCCTTTGATACGAGCTTTCGCAGGTGGCCGTGTCGAGGGTCGTCCATCGCGATCATCGAGCTGAAGAACTCGTTGAAGTTGCCCGGGAGATCCAGAATCGTGATCCCCTTCGCTGAGGAGAAGACCTCAGGGGTCCGCGACATCTCGAGAATCAAGTCGTACTGGGTGATCGCCCATGCCCCTGGACCGTCCGGAATCCCGAGGCTCTCGGTTGGGGGCTCGGGATAATACGCCGGTGGACGGCTGCGGATCGTTGCCAACTCCCTGTCGATGACTGTCGGGTCTTGTGTCCAGAACTCGGCCAGGATCGGGTTGGTCAGGTCGACATCGTCACTTCGCACTGCGTCACTGTAGGCCGCGAGCGGGGGGCAGTACTTCGCTCAGCAGCGACTCCCACTCATCGATTCCGCATCCGTTGGTTCGATCGATCGTCGTGTCGACAGCAGGGCCATCGACGCCGTCGTAGGTGCCCACAATGTGAGCGACGTCCGGCCCGCCGTAGATCTCTGTGCAGGCCTGGTCGGCGGGAGGGCCATTAAGTAGACGGGCACGCACATCATCTTGGCCGAGCTGATTGCAGGCGGCGAAGTCATCGATGCCGACGTCTTCGGTCACCGTTGCTGTATCGCCGAGGCACGACACGATGTACGTCATGTCTTCAGCGTCCGGGTGAGTAATCGTGATTTCCACGGTGACGAGTGGACCTCCGCCACCCAGAGGGCCGGTCGGCAGGTCAGGCTCGGGGATCCCGGGGGCGACGTCGTCGTCGTCCAAGGAAGCGTTTGGGTCGATCGGCAGTTCCGAGTCAACGGAACCGTCCTGATCAGATGCGGCACTGGTGACCTCTGAGCTGTCACTTCCGCACGCCATCAGGAAGAGGGTAGCGAGGGCGATAAAAGACAAATGGATGGTTGAGATTCGTTTCATATTTTCAGCACGCCTACCGCCGTCGATTGGTTCCACGAAATCTCGATTGTTCTCCTAGCGTGTGAACGAAACCCGATTCAGGAGACACCTTCATGGCCCAAACAGCACTTCGTGGCAACCCCGTGACCACCGCCGGCGACCTTCCCGCCGTTGGCGCGCCCGCTCCAGAGTTCACGCTCACGGGTCGCGACCTGTCAGCGGTCAGCTCCGGCGACTTCGCCGGGCAACGGCTCGTGCTGAACATCTTCCCATCGGTGGACACCCCAACGTGCGCGGCCAGCGTTCGTGCGTTCAACCAGCAGGCCAGCGCCCTCGAGAACACGACCGTGTTGTGTGTCTCGGCTGACCTGCCGTTCGCCATGGGCCGTTTCTGCGGTGCGGAGGGAATCGAGAATGTGAAGACGGCGTCCACCTTCAAGAATGGAGAGTTTCTCCAGGACTATGGCGTCGGTATGGTCGATGGCCCGCTCGAGGGCTTGTGCGCCCGTGCGGTAGTCGTGGTGGATGAGTCCGGCAACGTGCTGTACAACCAACTCGTTCCCGAGATCGCGGATGAGCCGGACTACGACGCCGCCATCAATTCGCTCAGCTGATCCCACTCGCAGTTCACCATTTGGCGGGGTGGGCTCCTGGGAGTGAGGGGCCCCGCTCAAAGCTGTTGTCCACTCCATCGATGCATCCGGGGTGTGCGATGTGTTTGATCGGCCCATACCCCGTCTCGCGGCGGCGTAGATGTGGCTCGATCAACTCCGGCGGCAAACCAGGGGCATCGAGATGGTCGACACGACCTTGCTCGACGAGCCAGTCGCGCGTGCCCAGCAGCGTGACTTCGACGAGCTGGGGACCACCGGTTCGATGTCGCCGCAACAGGGCCGACAAGACTCCGAGGCTCAGGAGATAACCGCTGCCGTGGTCGAGGAACTGACAGGGAAGTGGTTGGGGCGTTGCTGAACCACTGGCCTTCGTCTCCGCATGAACGATCCCCGTGGCCGTCTGGGTGATGGAGTCGAAACCACGGCGGCCTCCCCACGGACCAGTTCGACCAAAGGCATTCAGCTCCCCAATGACCAGATGGGGGTTCGCGCCGAGCAGTGCTTCGCGGTCGACGCCGAGTGAGTCGAGCGCACCTGGGCGGAAGCCGGTGAGAACGACGTCGGCTGTGGCGACGAGCTCGAACAAACGATCTCGACCAGCAGCGCTTCGCAGGTCGAGGTGACAGAACGTCTTGCCGAGGGTGGTGTCAGCCAGGACCGATTCGACGACCGGCAGCTCCGCTGAGCCAACCCGCATGACCGATGCCCCGTAGGCAGAGAGGTTGCGACCGGCGACCGGTCCGGCGACGATTCGCGTCAGATCCAGCACTCGCAAGCCGCTGAGTGGCCGGGCGGCAGCAGTGGTTCCGAGCGTCTGAGGGACACCGTCGCCTACCCCGTCGCCGCCCAACGAGGTTATGGTCAGCGGCGTTTTGGGGCGGGGGTGTTGGGCGTGAGGGTGCTCAGCCCACTCGTCGAACGAGCGCAATGCTGCGGCGATGCCATCCGCCTCGTTGACGACCTGCTCCAAATCGGCCGAGGTTTGGTCAGTACAGATGGCCTCGACGGCTGCTCGATCACTATCCGGCGCAAGATCGAGCACACCGAGCAATGCGATCCGGTGGTGGTCGAAGTTGGTGTGGAACTGCACATGGCCATCGGCCGTTCGGTAGTGACCAGACAGACCATCCCAAAGCGCTGGAGCCCCGGGCTGCTGGAGGTGCCGCTCGCTCTGGAACGCGAGCGCAGCGGCGATGGTGTCGACACGAACGGTGGCGGGTTTGCTGCCTGAGCGAACCGCGCCAACTTCCGCAGCTGCGCTCGCGGTCGCCGCTACGAGCGCGGTGGAGCCGGCGTTGACGGCGAAGGAGGAAGGAAGCACCACATCGGGGCCGGAGATG
The DNA here is from genome assembly GCA_964196045.1 of uncultured Chthoniobacterales bacterium. Classification (GTDB taxonomy): domain Bacteria; phylum Actinomycetota; class Acidimicrobiia; order Acidimicrobiales; family SHLQ01; genus SHLQ01. The sequence goes on from CAXMRH010000204.1 coordinate 8,985, forward strand.
TCGACCGGCCAGTTCGTCTCCAATCCAGCCATGTCGCGTAGGGCTTCGAACATCGTGTCAACGTGGGGTGTCGCTGCCATGACGTTCATTCTGTCGCGAGTCAGAGGCGTCAGGGGCCAAGAACTATCGTTGCTCCGATGCCTCGCTTCCGAACTGGTCCGCTTGTCGCCCTTGCACTGGGCGCAGGGTTTCTCGCCACTATCTCGCTTGTGCTCCCGTGGTTCACGATCGCCGGTAGATCTCGCTCGAGCATCGATCTTGTGTCGAGCGCGAGTGCGCTCGAGGTGATCGAGGGTCCGGTGAAGGTGGCCGTCATTGCTTGTTGGCTGTGTGCTCCGCTATTGGTCGCATTGGCGATGCTGGTGGCGGCGTCAGGGCGACATCGTGCCGGAGCGCTTCTGCTGTCGCCTGTCACCGGGATCATGCTCCTGGTCGTCATCATTGGAACTGTGGTCGATGACATTCGGCTGGCCTGGGGTGCAACGTTTGGTTTGGTTTTCGCTGCGGCAGCGTCGACCTGCGCCATCATGGTTCTCGTGACATCGAGGACGAGCGAGTGAGCGATCTACACATCTTCTTCATCGACGAACTGACCGTCGCTGCACCCGGAGATGTGGTGACCTTTGGACGCAGCGCTGACATTGAACTCGACGAGGCCAATCAGTACATGCATCGCACCGTCGGCACGTTCTTTTCACAAGACAACGTGTGGTGGTTGGCGAACAAGAGTCGCCACGCTCAGTTGACGTTGATCGGCAGTACGGGACGGCTCACGAAACTTCCTCCCGAAGCGGTGTCCGCGTTGACCGAACCAACTGGCCTCTTGCGGTTCGAGGCCGGACCATCGACATACGAACTCGGCTGGACCTTACCAGACCAGGCGCCGCTGATGCCGCCCGGAACCGATGACGAGGACAGCCCGGTCGACGCCACGACACAGTTCGGTGTGGTGCCAGTGAACGAGGAGCAGAGACTCCTTCTCGTGGCACTATCCGAACGGTCTCTGCGGGACTCGTCAACACCGACGTCGGACCTTCCGGCGAATGCTGCCGTTGCGCATCGGCTCGGGTGGTCGGGCAAGAAGCTCGACCGAAAACTCGACTACCTGTGTGCGCGCCTGTCATCTGAGGGCGTGCGCGGGCTTCGTGGAGAGAAGGGCTTCGAGGCGATCGACCGCCGTTCCCGGTTGGTCGATCATGTGATCTCCTCGGGCATGGTTCGTCTCGAGGACCTCGAACTATTACCCGACTGAGCACGGGACATGTCCCTATAGCTGTGGGTTCGAAACGCCGACAAGGTTGAGAAGAACTGCCACGAATCAAAGGGTGGGCGGCATGTACGAAGAACAGAACACGGGCGCGTCTGAATTGGCGACACCACCAACCTGGGGCAGCACCACACCGTCGCCTCCGTCGATAGCTGAGCCGGTGCTCAGCAGCGCATATGGCGCTTCCGCGCTTCCCGACGCCCCTCCAGCCCTCAGCGGATCCAGCAAATTGCCTTGGTTTGCTGCCGTCGCAGGAGCGCTCGTCCTGCTCGTCGGTGGCGGGTTCTTCGCGCTGACCGCCTTTGCTGCGAGCGGGGGAGCGGCCACGCCCGAAGAAGCGGTGGATTCGCTCATCGCCGCTGCCAACGATGAGGACTTCATCACACTCGCCGAGCTCTTGGAGCCGAGCGAACGCCGGACCGTTGCCGAGCCGATGATCACCGAGATCCTTCCCGAGCTGATTCGCCTTGGCGTTCTCGACGAATCTGCTGACGCGGGCAACGTGGAAGGCTTCGACTGGGAGTTCAGCGACGTGACCTATCGGGTCGAGACCCTCGCACAGAACCCTGACATGGTTCACGTGTACTTCACGGGTGGCCAGACTGCTGCAGAGTTCAACTCGGTGGACTTTCCGTTCGGCGACGAGTTTCGCGAACGATTCGGCAGTGATTTCGAAGACGAACCACGGATGACAGAGGACATCGAAGAGTCGGGCAACCCGATGGTGCTGGTCGAACGTGATGGTCGTTGGTACATGTCCGCGATGTTCACGATCGCAGAGAACGCTCGCCTCGAAGCGGGCCAGCGTCTGCCGCCGAGGAGCGAGGCGCCAGTTGCGCTCGGCTCGGGATCTCCAGAAGGGGCCTTCGAAGCGATGTTTGCCGAGATGGTCGAGATGGACGTCGAGGGCTTGATCGGACGGATGGACCCCGAAGAGCTCGCTGTCCTGTATCGCTACTCACCGCTGTTCCTCGACGAGGCTCAGGATGGTCTGGACGAGTTGCAGAGAGCGATGGATGAGTCCAACGTGCGCTGGGATATCAGCGACTTCGACTTTGATGTCGATTCCGATGGCGACGACGCGGTTGTGACGCTCCGAGGTTTCAGTGTCGACGTGAACTCGGACGATCTCGACCTCTCGTTCACCTACAGCCGCGAGCAGATCTCCGGCCGAGTCGACGCTGTCGACTGGGGTCGCGCCTCAATCGAGGCCACACCAACTCATTGGGTGATCGAAGGCGTGCTCGATGGTGAGCAAGTCAGCGTCGAGGTCGACATTGACCCCGAAGCTCGGAGCATCAGCGGATTTGGCGAAATCGAAGGAACCACGTTCTCGGGCGAACTGGCGCTCGATGCCGACGGTATGTGCTCGCGCTACTCGGTCACCGCCAGCGATGGAACACAAGAACAAGCCTGTCTCGAGGACCAATTCTTCGGTGGTGGGGACTTCATCATCCAGCAATACATCGGTGTCTTCGACGACTTCGCGAGCGGCTTCGGGGGTATCCCGATGGCCGCACACAAGACCGGCGGCGAATGGTATGTGTCGCCGGTCAGCACGATGCTCAACTACTACATCAACTACCTCGAAGAAATCGATGAGGGTGAGTTCGAAGAGATGATGGACGCGATGGATGTCGCCTCGGCGGTGGGATTCGGGTCGATCGATCGCTTCGACCAGACGGGGTTGTTCGGTGATGGCGCCATGTTCAGCGGTGACGCGATGTTCAGCGGCGACGCCACGTTCGGGGAGAACACAGGCTCGTTCGGCGAGGTTGAAGATCTCTCGAGCCAAGAGCTCGAAGACCTCGTGGCTGAGTTCGAAGAACAACAGGAAGACGGCGAATTCGACGGTCCGCCAGCTCTGGAACCGGTGAAAGGTGATGAGTTTGTCGTCGACCCAGCACCAGGCACGCCCCTGACGCTCGAAGGGGTCCTCGATGAGGGTGTGTTCGACACCGTCACGATCGACTTGACGGCTGGCGAGATTGTCACCATCACGGTCGAAGCTGATCCCAACTCCGACCTCGACACGACCGTCGAACTCTTCGGACCGAATGGCTCGGTTGCATACAACGACGATGCGTTGAGCGAGATCGGCATCGGCTTCCTCGACAGCCAGATAAAGACACCGATCAGCGTTGACGCCACCTACACGATCGAGGTCCATTCGTTCGCTGATTTCGCGACTGGCGCCTACACCCTCACCATCGAACGCTCGTGACCTGTTCGTTCGGCTCCAGGTCGCGCACTATCGTCGGTCCGTGACCTCGAGCCCCGACACACCGTTCCGGTTCTACGACAACCGGCAGAAGTACTTGCAGTTCGTCACGACGACGAATGAGGAGTGGAAGGTTGCAGAGCGCTCGGCCAAGGAGCTGTCCAATCTGCGCCCAGAGCCACCTGCACTACGCCTCTTCGACGCGGGGATCGGCGACGGAACCGTGTTGGCACACCTTCTGCGCGCCATGCATCAGCAGTATCCGACGATTCCGTTCTACGTCGTTGGCAAGGAGATCAGCCTGGAGGATGTGCGGCTCACACTCGACAAGTTGCCGGATCGTTTCATCGAACACCCGCAGTCGGTTGTCGTCGTCACCAATCTGCACTACGGCGAGTCGCCCTCGCTGAAACCGAACACGACCGAGAAGCAAGAGAAGATGGTGCTCGAGTACGTCGAGCTCGAGGGCACGGGCTCGCACTCGTTCGGCGAGCAGCTTCGTGCGATGGACGACTTCCTCGTTGAGAACTGGGACGTGGCACCCAGCAAGAAGACCGGCAATCCGATCTACGTCACGCCGGCGGCGATGGTCATCTATCGCAAGGATCAGAAGTTCGTCCTCGACAGCGTGATCCCTCGACGTGGTGAGTACAAGGCGGACTACGACCTGATCGTTGCGTCGCAGCCGTGGCGTTCCCGCACCGACGCTGAGTTCAAAGTGACCAAGATTCTGTGTCCGTTGAGTCGGAGCCTTCGAACGCATGGCGTCATGCTCGGGATCCAGTCGCGAGGCGACGATCCAGGTCTCGAGATCATCAAGGCGATCTGGCCGGACGCCGACCCGTTTCCTGTCGACCGTCATGAGCTGCTTCGCGTGTTGCACAGGGAACTTGGTGACGCAGTTCGCGATTTCGACTTGATGGCCATGCCCGACGATCGGTCCACGCTTACGTATGAGATGCACACGCTTCCGAGCGAGATCGGACGCAGCATCGGTACGTCCACACTCTTCGCGGCATGGAACGCTGCGATCTACGTGGCCCAGATCGAGGACCAGCGAGTCGAGGAGGCCGCCCTAGATGGGCGCTATATCGACGCGACCGCGGACGTGCTCCATCGTCGGGGCGGATTGTGGTTCAACGACGAGACCTTTGTCGTGCGACGCAACTGAGATTCTGTCCGTCGAGGAGTCCGCTTGGCAGATGGATCGCGGCGAGTTGCCCGCTATCGTTGCAGATCGGTCTGTGCGAACAGACTCAGTAAGTGGCCCCCATCGTCCAGCGGCCTAGGACGCCTGCCTTTCACGCAGGTAACACGGGTTCGAATCCCGTTGGGGGTACCAACGCTCACTTACCGAGTGAGCAGGTATGCGATCACATCGTTGATCTGGTCTTCGGAGAACAGGTCGGGGTAGCGGTAGGGCATCGCCGCCGAGAGCCATTCGCCATCGGGCTTGAACGCAGAAGGATCCACGATCGACTCGCGAAGGTATTCGACATCGGACATCCCTTCGATTCGGTCCGCAGCAGCCGTGCCGATTCCGATGAACGTCGGGTTCCTGGCCAGCTGACCGTCGAGTGCATGGCACGACGAACACGACAACGAATGTGTGATTCCATCGAGTGGCTCGTTGAAGAGAACTTCGCCGGCGGCTACATCGCCAACGGCTTCCGCCGCCGCTAGCTGCTCGGCGGAGATCGTTGTTGTCGTGGTGGCCGGCTCCGAAGTCGTGGTGGCCGGCTCCGAGGCCGCCGTGGCTGCTGATGTGGTCACGGGCGCGCTCGTGCTTGCCGCAGTTACTGATTCCGTGTCGTCGGATCCACCGCAGGCGGCAAAGAGAAGAACCCCAAGCACGGTCAGGAGAAGCAGGCGCATCGGATCCCATCCTTAGCGAACACGAAACGGGAATTTCTCGCCCCACTGTTCTCTGAGCCGATCATCGTCCTCGAAGTCGGATTGGTCAACCCGTTCCAGTTCTTGTTCGGGCAGTGAGCGGCACTCATTGCAGGTGGAGGATCGAAGTGGTTCCGCCGAGCCAGTCCTCGAAACGCTCTGGCGGATCGACCTAGTAGCGGCCGCATTTCTCGCAGCCATCCCACGACTGCAGCGTCGCATTGATCCAGCCGGTGTACCAGACTCCGGCCTGCAGTCCGATGCCGAGAGGGATGTGGACGCCGGTGCCCTTTGTTTGTCCAGCTGAGATCCCGCCCTTGGTCGTGACCTCAGCGAGGCCGTCCACCAGTTTGCCGGCGGTTCCGTCGCGAACGAGGTCCTTCAGGACCTCTGCGTTCTTTGCGGATATTCGTGTCGCCTCTTCGATGTTGCCCGCCTTTCGGGCCTTGTTGAGCGCCTTCGATCCGTCCTTGACCTGTTCCACTGCCTCTTTGAGGCTCTTGAGCTTCTTGAGGCTGCGGCCTGACTTCACCCCTGCCTTGGCCAGCTTGGTCCAGCTCGTCCCGAGCGAGAGGTCGAAGTCGACGCCGCTGAGCGTCGACTCGACCAACTTCTCGAGTTCGTTTGGATGTTTCGGGCCACCGAAAATTACGAACAGACCAGCGCTGATCTCTGCTCCGAGTCCAAGTCCAAGCCGACCGCCTTGCCACGAAACGAGCGCCGTGCGATCGGGGTTGTCGAGACACACGAGGTGGATCAGTCCCCACTCCATCCCACCGACGGCCAAGATTCCGCCCGAGAAGACGTTGATGCCGATCCATGTGCCGCTTGGACAGCAGTCAGGTTCTGGCGTCGGTTCTGGCGCTGGATCGGTGGGGGCCGATGGGCCCTGTGGCGGCTGAGAGGTGGCCGTGCCACCTTCGCTCGCTGTCTCCGCACGCTTCTCGCACTTGGCGAGAGCGGCCTCTGCGTTGAGGAGTTTGTTTTGAGCAGCTTGTGTGAGGGTCTTGGCATGGAATTCGGCCTTATTCGCTTCTTCGACAGCCCTTTCAGCCCGTTCGAGGACGCCGCGCATGTCCTTCTTCGCGAACGGCGCATTCGATCGGTCGGTCTCCGCGTCGTGGCGCGCGTCGCCTTTGGCCTTCTGGTTAGCCTTTGCTTCATCGAGCCCTTTCTTAGCTGCGGCGACGGCGGCCTTCTCGTCGGCACACGGATCGGGCGTAACGCCGACCAGTTGGGTCGAGAAGTAGACGTATGCCATCCAGATCAGGAAGACGAGGAGGGTCGCCAGCGCCGCTTTCTGCGCCGTCGTCAGCCCGTCACCCGGGTTGGTTTGCGAAGTCGCGGGCGCCTCGGAGGCGTCTTCTGAGGGCTGAGGCGACGCAACGGCCGGTGTCGCAGCATCGTTGGACGCACTTTCCTCGACGACCGGCGGGACCTCTGTCTCTTCGCTTGGCGTCGGGTCTGGCGTTGGCGTCGGGATGGGTTCAGGAGTCTCAGTTGGTTGTTCTTCAGCGCTCGGCACCTCCGGCGTTGCTTGGCCCAGGGGAGTGTTTGTGATCAGGTTGTATGTCGGAGCGCCGAACAGTTCGAGCGGATTGCCGCGCAGGTACTCCTCGGGCTGGAACCCGAACTCGAGCTCGCCGGTTTGTCGGGCCGTATCCATCTCGTTCAGCCACGACGCCATGAGAACGCTCATCCCGATCGCTGACTCGGGGAACAGACCGGTCGCCAGAATCACGGTGCCATCGTCAAGCACCATCGCTCCGGCGTCGCCTCGGGAACCGCTGGACTCGTACGGAGTCGAGACGCCGTCGTGCCACTCCCAACCGGCCCACGACTCTGCGGTGTCGGATGCCGTTCCGATGCCGAACCAGATCGAGAAGAGGTCGAGGGGCGGCATCCTGTCCCAAGCTTTCTCGAAGTGGAGCCGCACCCACAGTTCGCCATCAGGTGCGATGATCGGCTCGACCTTGACGATTCTGGCCTGCGGATCCAGATCTGTGCCCTCTGCATCCTGAGCCATGCTCGGCCCGGCGAACGGCCCGGCGATCAGCAGAGCCGACGCGATGATCACGCCAAACAAGCGCCATGCACGAGGAGCAGTCGGACGTGATGCGGGTCTCATGACGGAGCGGATCCCATCCTCAGGGAACGAAACGGGACTCTCTCGCTTCACTGTTCTCTGAGTCGATTATTCGGCCCTAGATCGGATCGGTCAACCGCTTCGAGTTCTGGGGTCAGCCGTCGCTCGCGGTCTTTGGAGACCGCACGGCGATGACCGTCTTGCCGCTGAGCTGGCTGGTTTCCATCAAACGCATTGCTTCCGCCGTGTCCTCGAGGTCGAAGCGGGCACCGATGGCTGGCGTCACCTCGCCGGATTCGAAGTGTGTGCCGAGGCGCTCCATGGACGAGTGGTGCTCCTTGCTGATGAACATCGTCAGACGCTGGGCGACGAAGGGCGAGAGCAGCGTGGCCAGAAGTTGGCGGCCGACACCTCCCGTAAATCGGTTGCCGTCCTCACCACCCACAATCACCAGGGTCCCAGTCCTGTTCACGACTTTTCGGAGGTTGTGAACGGAGTTCCGGCCCCCGATGTCGAGCACGAGGTCGTACTGGCGAACGATGTCGGAGACAGGAGTCTCTTGATGGTCGATGACCCGCTCGGCACCAAGTGAGCGAACCAGCTCGAGGTTGCGCTTGCCAGCGACACCATCAACTTGCGCACCGAGCGCTTTCGCGAGCTGCACAGCAAACGTGCCCACACCTCCTGATGCTCCGATGACGAGAACGCTCTGCCCAGGTTCGAGTCCGCCGACGTCGGTGAGAGCTTGGAGTGCGGTGATTCCCGAGACCGCCGAGACCGCTGCCTGTTCGAAGCTGATGTTCGACGGCTTCAAGGCCAGCTTGTCTTCGTCCACCGCTGTGAACTCCGCGAGTGAGCCATTCGCAATTCCAAAGACCTCGTCGCCCACCGTGAACCGCGTCACTTCGGAGCCGATGGCGATGACTCGCCCGGCGACATCGAGCCCTAGCACGGGGGTCTTGGGTTTGGTCAGCCCGTAGCCGACGAGCCGAATGAGGTAGGGCGTACCGGTCATCAGGTGTTCCGTGCCGCGGTCGATTCCCGCGGCAACAACCTCGACGAGAACTTGGTCTGATCCAATCGTGGGTCGATCGACGTTCGTAAGCGTCAGGACCGAACTGTCTCCATATCGGCCTTGCGTGACGGCTCGCATCTGTTCGGTCGGTACGTGCCGTTGCTGCTGGTCTGGTGCGGTATCGGTGGTCATGGTCATCATTCTCTCCGGATGTGGTTCGATAGTTGTCGTACTTAGTACGATCAATGTGGAGAACTGTACCCGTACTTAGTACGATCTCAATACGAGACGGACGAAAGCGACCGATGTCACCGCAGAAGAGAACCCAAGCCACGATGGAGAACGCAACGACGAACATCCCGCCTCGTCCGCGGCTGAACGCCAGCCGAGTCATCGAGGGAGCCGTAGCACTCGCCGATGAGATCGGCATCGACGGTTTCACCATTCGGCGCTTGGCCACGACTCTCGACGTGAAGCCGATGACGATCTATCACCACGTCCCGAACAAGGAGGCGATCATCGACGGCATGGTCGACTACGTCTTCGACCAGGTCGACCTTCCCCCAACCGATGTGGGTTGGCGCACGG
>CAXMRH010000205.1:0-10411 GCA_964196045.1 uncultured Chthoniobacterales bacterium
GGCATGGGAGGGAGCCCAATACTGGACCGATTGGGCGAACTACATCGCCGCGGATGACGAACTCGGCTTGATCGAGTACCACCAGTGCGGTCAACTCCTCATCCGATCCGATGACGACCATCACACGGAACGAGTCGCCGGACTCTGGAAGGACCTGGAGATCCCGTTCGAGACGTGGTCGGTTGACGAGATCAAGGAGCGATTGCCGATTCTCGACACCGGGTTGTTCGGGCCTCCGAAGCGCCCCGACGATGAACACTTCTGGGACGACGCTCACGGTTCGATCACGGGCGCGTACTACTCCCCGGAATCTGGGTATGTAAGCGATCCGCAACTGTCGTGTCACAACCTGCAACGCGGGGCAGAGAAGAACGGTGCGGATTTCTGGTTCAACGCTGAGGTCGTGTCCGTCGACTCACCCGACGGCCGAGTCAGCGGCGTGACGTTGGCCGATGGCCGCATCGTCAAGGCGCCGGTCGTCGTGAACGTCGCCGGGCCACACTCCTACATCATCAACCAGATGGCGGGTGTCTATGAGTCGATGAACATCAAGACGAAGGCCCTACGCCACGAGGTGCACCATGTGCCGTCTCCCGAGGGCTTCGACTTCATGGCACACGGTGTCGTCGCAGCTGACAACGACAGCGGCATCTATTTCCGCCCCGAAGTTGGAAACCACATCCTGATCGGCAGCGGCGATCCCGACTGCGATCCTCGCGAGTTCGTCGACCCCGACAATTACGACCAAACGTTGAGCCAATCCCAATGGGAAGCCCAAGTGTTACGGGCGAACCGGCGGATGCCCGAGCTCGGCATCCCCCACCAGAAGAAAGGGATCGTCGACCTGTACGACGTGAGCGACGACTGGCTGCCGATCTATGACCGGACGGATCTCGACGGCTTCTACGTGGCGATCGGCACGAGTGGGAATCAGTACAAGAACGCAGGCGTCGCGGGCCACATGATGGCTGAACTCATAACCTCCGTCGAGGGTGGTCATGACCATGATCAGGATCCACTCGTGGTGACCGGCGCCTATACGGGTTGCGATCTGAACGTCGGCTTCTTCAGCAGAAATCGCGAGATCAACCCGGACTCCTCGATGACCGTGCACGGATGAGGCTCACCGGGATCGTGGGGGAGTTCTCCGTCCGGTGAAGATCACAGGGATCACCGCGTATGCGGTTCAGCTTCCGTTGAAGGAAGGCTCGTACAGCTGGAACACGCAGTCGTACGCAGCCTTCGATTCGACGGTTGTGGTTATCGATACCGACGAGGGCCTGCAAGGGTTCGGCGAGATCTGCCCGCTTGGTCCTGGGTATATGCCGTCGTTTGCCGGAGGCGCACGGGTGGGCATGCGAGAGATTGGCCCGCAGTTGATCGGCCTCGATCCGCGTGAAACCGAAGTGGTCTCCGCAGCCATGGACGTGGCCTTGAGGGGGCACCCGTATGCGAAGTCCGCAATCGACATCGCCTGCTGGGACCTCGCAGCAAAGGCAGCAGGTGTTCCGGTGGCGGTCATGCTCGGTGGCGCGTTCCGCGACCGGGTGAAGCTGTTTCGAGTCATCGGTCGGGATGAGCCCGCGGTGATGGTCGAGCGACTCCTCGAATACCGGGCGGAGGGTTACGAGCAGTACCAGATGAAGGTCGGCGAGCGACTCGATGTGGACATCGCTCGGATGTATGCCGTAACCGACGAATTACGTGCGAACGAAACTCTTGCTGCGGATGCCAACACCGGTTGGCGACAGCACGAGGCCATGCGGGTCGCTGATGCGGTAGCGGACCGGCCGCTCTACATCGAACAACCGTGCCTGACGTACGAAGAGTGCCTTGCGGTGCGACCCCACCTTCGTCGCCCGATGATCCTCGATGAGGTGATGGATTCACGGGCAGCAATTCGTCGGGGTGCAGCGGATGGTGCGATGGATGTGATCAACCTCAAGATCAGTCGGTTCGGCGGACTCAGCGGAGCGCGACGCGCCCGCGACCTGTGTGTCGACCTCGGGATCACGATGACGATCGAAGATACCTGGGGTGGTGAGATCACAAGTGCCGCCATCGCACATCTCGCGGCATCCACACCAGATGGGTTCCACTTTCAATCGAGCGCGTTCCACGACTACCACTCGATGCCGATCGCCGATGGCGGGCCGATTGTTGCCGACGGTTATATGTCCGTCAGCAATGACCTAGGCCTTGGAGTCACACCACTGTGGGGCGTGCTTGGCGATCCGATCTTCGCGATCACCTGAGCCACTGACTTAGCCGAGCAGTGAATCCTCGAAAGGGAAATCGCTGAGCAGTTCCGTGCCGGTGTCGGTCACGAGAATTTGTTCCTCGAGTTTGACCCCCTCGGGTTCGTCAGGTTTGCCGATGTAGCTCTCGACGCACAGCGTCATGCCAGGCTCGATAACCCCGTCGTATCCAAAGTCTGCGAAATCCTGATGGTGGTACAGGTAGGGGTACTCGCCGGTCATACCTACGCCATGGGCACTCAGGTAGTAACGATTGCCAGCGAACTCGTCGGGGAGGTCCCAAGCACGCTTGGAATACTCGCTGAACGATAGCCCCGGTTCGATGATCAACATGTTGTGCTGCACCTGCTCGTGGGCGTAGCGATAGAGCTCTCTTTGGCGTGCATTCGGGGCGTCGGGGCCAGCGTGGAACGTCCTGCTGAAGTCGCTGTAATAGCCGTGCACGCCCACCACGTCCGTGTCGAAGCTGATCAACGCGTTTGGTTCGATGATGTGCTCGCTCGCCTCTTGAAACCACGGATTGGTGTGGTCGCCAGCCGTCAACAGGCGAGTCTCGACGTAATCCGCCCCGTCGGCGATCACACTCTGGTGAAACACCGACCACAACTCGTTCTCCGATTGACCCGGCCGAATCGATTCTCGCATCAGCCCCATTGCGGACTCTGTGGCTCGCAAGGAGGCACGGATGCACTCGAGTTCACCGAGCGATTTGATAGCTCGCGCTCGTTCGACGGGCCGCTGGGCGTCGACAATGTCAAAACCGTGCTGGGATAGTGCGACCGCAGCACCCGGGTTGATTCGCTCGACTCCGATCTGTACACCGGACCCACATCGTTCGAGAACGAGTTCGGCCATCTCGGCCGCCCATTCTCGTTCAACGGCTTCGATCCGAGGGCCGGCGGCGACGTAGCTCGCCGTGCGTGCCGGGCGAACCTCCTGCACCGTTGCAAGCCCTTCCGAGAGGTGTTCGGCCCCGGTGAACTCGAAAACGATGACGGGCCCCTCCGCGGGAACGAACGCATATCGCGAGGCCGGATTGCGCGAGGTGAAGACCTGCATGTTTCGGCTTCCCGTCGCGTATCGGATGTTCACCGCGTCCGTGAGAATCACGGCAGCGATGTCACGCGATTGCATCTCTGCTTGCAGCCGACGCTGTCGGTAGAGTTCCACGCCGGGTAGGTCGACCTCGGTCATAGTCCAATCCATTCCAGCAGCCAAAGGGAGCACATTCCGACAATGATGCTGTACGGGATACTGTGCCACTTCACGATGACGAGCCCTCCTGCCACCGCCGCGATAATTCGAGGTAGGTCTTCAGAGAAGCCACTGAAACCGTTACCTCCGAGCACGAGTGGAAGCATGATCGTGGAGAACGCTGCAGGTCCCACGTACTTGAGTGCCCGCTCTACTCGCGTAGGCACCGACACACGATCGCCGAGCGCGATGAAGGATGTTCGGGTTAGATACGTCACCAGCCCGCACGCAATCAAGATCAGCCAGACCCTCATGGCGCGGCACGTTCCGTCATTCGTGACTCGGCTACGCCGGCGGCGATGACACCGAGGACGATTGCCAATAGCAGGCCAGACCCTTGGGGGAGCTCGCGGGCGATCACGATCACAAGTCCAGAAACGATTGCGGCGACCATCCCAGGCCGGTCCTTGATCGACATGAGGAGCAGGCCCACGAACAGGAGCGCGACGGCGAAGGACAACGACCACTCCTCGCGCACGACATCGCCGACGAGGATTCCCACGCCGACCGAGATCTGCCAGATGATCCATCCGAACAGGCCTGCACCAGCGAAGTGCCACATGCGATACCGCGGTGTGGATGTATTGAGCTTCGCGGAGTCGTGAGTGATTGCGAAGAGCTGGTCGATCAACAGATAGGGAGCCGACAACCGGAACCAGGTCGGATAGTCCACAAATGCAGGGCGGAGTGCAGCCGAATACATGGCATGTCGCGAGTTGATCAGAAGTACCGACAGGACGATCACGAGGGCTGACGCTCCGTCGCCAAGGAAGTTCAGGGCAACGAGCTGGGAGGAGCCTGCGAAGATGATCCAAGACGACGCCCATCCGGCAAGCGGGTCGATGCCTTGGTCATTGACCAGGAATCCGAGGACGAGACCGAACGGCATGGCAGGCGTGGCCAGCGGGGCAATTGTGCGGATCCCATCGAGAGCAGCACGCGGGTCGAATGACAGATCCTCCATCAACCCAAGGCTATGAGTCCGGTGCCAGCGAACGCGCCTGCTAGTCCGATGTCATGCCACCACCGGAGTTGGTGTTGAACGTTCACTGAAGGTCGATCCAGATCGTCTTCAGCTCGGTGTACTGCTCGTGCGCATGCAGGCTCTTGTCCCGTCCGCCGAAGCCGGATAGTCCAAACCCGCCGAACGGCGTCGCAACGTCACCCTCGCCGTAGGTATTGACCGTGATCGTCCCGGCACGGATGGCGCGTGCAGCGAGATGGGCCGTTCGTAGGTCCGAGGTGAACACAGAGGCCGCGAGACCGTAGGCGGTGTCGTTGGCGATCTCGATCGCCTCTTCGGGCTGCGAGAAGTCGATGACGCTCAGGACCGGGCCGAAGATCTCTTCTCGAGCAAGCCGCATGTCCGGTTGTACGTTGTCGAAGATGGTGGGTTCGACGAAATACCCACCGGAGCTTTGCAGCACCTGGTTGCCGCCAAGCACACAATCGGCGCCGTCGACGTGGCCCGAGTTGATGTTGTCGAGCACTTTGTCGAGGTGAGCGGGCTCGATCATGGCCCCAATCTTTGTGTTCGGATCGAGTGGATCGCCGACCGTCCATTCGCGGCTCTTCTGCAGGAGAAGTTCGAGGAGCTCCTCCTTTCTCGACCGATGCACGATGAGTCGGGAGTTCGATGAGCAGTTCTGACCGCCGTTCCAATAGATGGCGGTCGCCGCATGTTCGGCGATCGTGTCGAGGTCCTCTGCGTCGTGCATCACGACGAACGGGTTCTTGCCCCCGCACTCGAGTAGCACTCGTTTGAGGTTTGATTCGGCGGAGTAGTGCAGGAATCGACGTCCGGTATCCGTCGACCCGGTGAATGCCGCAACGTCGACATCATCGTGACGTCCGAGTGGCTCCCCGACCTCTGGTCCAAATCCAGGAACCACATTGATCACCCCGTCAGGGATTCCAGCCTCGGTGGCGAGCTCGGCCAGTCGCAGTGTGGTCATCGAAGTCTGCTCAGCGGGTTTCAGCACACACGTGTTGCCGGTTGCAAGGATTGGACCAAGCTTCCACGCCGCCATCATGAGCGGGAAGTTCCAGGGCAGCACGACACCGACGACCCCGATCGGTTCACGGACGATCATCGAAACGACGCCGGGGCCGGATGGACTCAGCTGATCGTTCACTTTGTCGGTTGCCTCGGCGTGCCATCGCAGGGTGTCCACGGTGTCGGCTACATCGATGTTGGCCGTATCGCTGATCGGCTTGCCGCCCTCGAGCGTCTCGATCGTGGCCAGTTCGGTTGCGTGGGCCTCGATGAGCGTCGCGAAGCGCAAGATGAGGCGTTTGCGTTCTCCAGGGGTCAGACGGCTCCACGGTCCATGAAGCGCCGCTCGGGCAGCGGCCACTGCCCGATCTACGTCCACCGCGCCGCACCGTGCGATCTGTGCGAGTTCTTCTCCGGTCGCAGGGTTGATCGTGGCGAACGTGTCGCCGCTTGCCGCAGGAACAGCGCGCCCGCCGATCATCGCCTCGGTGGAGAGGTGCAACGATGCCGCGAGTTGTGCCGCCGGTGTCTTCTCCGTGTCGTTCATCGACCTACACCCTCAGTTCGCTTGACCAACCAGTCCTGTTCGTCTTCCCATTCGCGCCATTTGAGGCGAGACCGCTGCACCCCATTTATTGGCAGAGCGGAGAGTCCCGCCTCGATGGCCAAGCGAGCAGCTCCCGTGACAGGCATCTGTGGTCGCCGGACGGAGCCCATCTGGCGCCCAACCATCTCAGTCGCGGCCTTCACGCCGGGCAAGAAGCCGACATCGAGCTCGTTCTCCCACATGAAGGCGTTGATCGGCCACATCGCCCTCCATAATTCGAAGGCCTCAGCGAGCCGGCCAGCGTCGAGATGTTCGACCAGCCGTACACACTCGTGCGGCATGATGTTCGCGCAACCCCAGATCATGCCGACAGCGCCTGCCAACAACGCATAGGGAGCGAGTGGGTCGACCCCACAAAGCAACTTTGCGTTTGTTCCTTCACTGATTGCTACGAGCTTTTGAATTCGGCTCAGGTCACCCTGGCTGTCCTTCATGTACCTGATGTTGTCGATTGCCAGTAACTGGCGGTACATCGCCGGGGTGATCTCGACACCGCTCGCGGCAGGAGTGTTGTACAGGACGATGTCGGTCGCAACGGACTGCGCGACACGTTCGTAGTGGTACATCACGCCTCGTTCGAACGGGCTCTCTAGCCAGGGCGGCAACACCATCAGGGCATCGGCGCCATGATCGACAGCGTGTTTCGAGGACTCGATGGTGTCTGTCACGCTCATTTCCGATGTTTGGACCATCACCGGTACTCGTCCATCGATATGGGGTAGGCAGAGTTCGACGACCCTGCGTCGTTCTTGCGGGCGCAGGTACGCGTACTCGCCGGTACCCGAGAGGACGAGCAGACCGTGCACACCCGCGTCGAGCAGCCAGTCGAGGTGGTCGAGAAGTGCTGGTTCGTCGATGCGTTCCCCTGCATCGGTCATGGGCATCGCCACGGCCACGATCACGCCGTGGAAGTTCGTTGTCGAGTTCGGTGACGTCACTGTTGTCATAGAAGTGATTGTCATGCAAATAGACGTATATTGTCAATTTGTGTCATAATGACGGAATGACTGAACGGGAGCGAAGCTCGCGGGGCGACCATGTTGGGTTCCGCGGATCTCGACCGGAAGTGTCGAGGTGTGGATGAAGCTTGATGTTGAATCCCTCCGTGCCCTCACGGCAGTCGTCGAGACCGGAACGTTCACTGAAGCTGCCGCGGCGCTCGGGATGACACAGAGCGCCGTCAGCTGGAAGATTAAGCGGCTCGAAGAACGCGTCGGTCACGAGCTCGTGAAACGTGCCCAGGAGATGGAGCCGACTCTGGACGGGCGAGATTTGTTGCTGTACGCAGAGCGAATCCTTGAAGCCCATGATGAGGCCGTCGAACATCTGAGTCGGTCCGATCTGGCCGGAGTGGTCCGCATCGGTACCAACGAGGATCTGCGCGGTGGAGAATTGGCCGATGTTCTTGCCCGTTTCGGACGGATGTACCCACACATCCGTCTTGAAGTGAAAGTTCAGCTGAGCGGCGCGGTCCGCGAGTGGCTCGACGATGGCGACGTCGACCTCGCCCTCGTACAGATCGAGGCCAATGATGTGCGCCCTGACGATGTTGTCTTGTGGACCGAACCGCTGCGGTGGGTGCACGGCGCTGGTCTCGAATTCGAGCGCGGAGCACCGATCCCCGTCGTTTCGTTCGGGCCTGGACTCGTCTACCTCGATGCGGCAGAGGAGTCGCTACGCCATGGTGGAAACCGTTGGCGCACCGTTCTCGAGTGCCCAATGCTCTCTGGCGTTCAAGCAGCGGTTGAGTCGGGTCTTGGTATTGCCGCTTTGAATACCAGGAATATCACCTCCGGCATGGTGGTCTGGGCTGAATCGTCCGGGCACCCCTTGCCGCAGTTGAGTGAAGTCATCCGCACTGGAGAAGGCGGCGACGCCGATGTCCTAGCCGCGCTTCGCGATGCGCTCACCACAGCGCTCGTCGAGAAGCGAACGTGAGGAAGTAGGGGAGGCCCGCCATGTCCGCTGTCAACACCACCGATGAGGACGCCCCACAACCAAGACGTCGCGGCCGGCGAGCGCGCCGCGCTGCCCGTACGTCCAACACGGTCCAGTGGCTGCCCGAACTGACCCGCGGTATCCCGTACCTCGACATCGTCCCGCACGAGCAATTGCTTCGGATTCACGACGCATCGATGACGTTGCTCGAAGAAATCGGTATCGAGTTCCGAGACGACGAGTCGATCGCGTTGTGGAAAGCGGCCGGAGCGAACATCGACGGCTATCGAGTCCGGATCGATCGCGAACACCTGATGGAGCTCATCTCGACTGCTCCCGCCGAGTACACGATGCTCGCGCGCAATCCCGAACATTCCGTGTCGCTCGGGGGCACGAAGACCGTGTTCACCCCCGCGTATGGGGCGCCGTTTGTGCTCGATATGGAGAATCGCAGGCGTCACGCGACGATCGAAGACTTCGACAACTTTGCCAAGATCGCCTATCTCGAACCGGCGATGCACATGACCGGTGGTGTGTTGTGTGAACCGATGGACATCCCGGTGCCACATCGACACCTGGAGATGACCTACAGCCTCCTCCGCTACAGCGACAAACCCCTCATGGGTTCCGTGACCTCACGGGAACGCGCAGAACAGTCGTTGCACATGATGGGCATCGTGTTTGGCGATGACGTCATTGCAGACACGACGGTCAGCACGTCGCTCGCAAACTGCAACTCACCGCTTGTCTGGGACCAGACGATGCTCGACGCGGTAAAGGTGTACGCAGCGTCCAATCAGGCGATGCTCTTCAGCCCTTTCGTATTGGGTGGGGCCAGCACTCCGGCGAGCACCGTGGGCGCCGTAGCGCAACTCAGCGCCGAGGCACTCGCGGGCGTCGCATTCATGCAGCTGATTCGTCCAGGTTCGCCTTCCGTCTACGGGCAGTGGACGGCAACGGTGGCGATGAACTCTGGAGCGCCCTTGGCAGGCACACCCGAGATCGACCACATCAACATGCTCGTCGGCCAACTCGCCCGCTTCTACGAACTGCCATGGCGTTGCAGCGGTGGGTGTTCGTCATCGAAGCTCGTCGACGCCCAAGCCGGGTACGAATCGGCGAGGAACATGATGGGTGTGCTGATGGCAGGCGCGAACTTTGTGCTCTCCACGACTGGCTACCTCGAAAGCGCACTGTGCCAGAGTTATTCGAAGGCCATGCTTGACGGTGAACAGATGCAGATGATGTACAAACTTGGTCGTGGTGTCGACATGGATGAGCTCGACCCTGCAATGGAAGCGGTGCGCGAGATCGAACCGGGGGACCATTACCTCGGGACCCAGCACACGCTGGCCAATTTCGAGACCGCGTTCTTCATGCCCAAGCTGATGGACGGGGACAGCTACGAGACCTGGAATGCGCAAGGCAGAGTTGATGCAAACCAGCGCGGGATCGACATGGCTCGTAAGGCGCTCGAACGGTACGAGGAGCCAACTATGGATGATGCGATTCTCGAAGAACTTGGTGACTACCGCGATCGTCTGCGCGCGGAGATTCCCGAAGGACTGTTATGAGGACTCTTGTCGGACGGGTTGCGCTGGTCACCGGTGCAACTTCGGGTATCGGCTCGGCAACCGCTCGGGCCTTTGCTGAAGCCGGAGCCCAGGTCGTGTTGTCCGGTCGCAGTAGCGCAGGTGCCGAAACCACGGCGGCGGCGATAGCGGCTGTCGGTGGCGACACCCGAATCAAGCTAGGTGATGTAACCGATTCTGCGTTTTGTGACGAGCTCGTCAGGTTCGCAGTCGACGAGTTCGGGCGATTGGACGTGGTCGCCAACGTGGCCGGCACGATCACACGTGGTGACGCGACGTTGACGAGCGATGAGGAATGGCGTCAGAACATGTCGGTCAACGTGGACAGCGTGTTCTTTATGTCTCGCGCCGCAGTCCGAGTAATGCGCGGGCAAGGAAATGGCGGAACGATCGTCAACCTCGCGTCCAACATCGGTCTGGTTGGAAGTGCTGGTCTACCTGCATATTGCGCGTCCAAGGGGGCGGTGGTGTTGCTGACGAAGTCGATGGCTCTCGACCATGCGGCGGAAGGTATTCGGATCAACGCCTTGTGCCCGGGCGCAGTCGATACACCGATGCTCCTATCGGGTCACGAGAAGACAGGACGTACGGCCGACGAGGTCTTTGCATCGAACATTGCCGGCATCCCCGAACGCCGTATCCCAACGCCCGATGAGATCGCACAGTCGATGCTGTACCTCGCCAGCGACACATCGAGCCATGTCACGGGGGTCGCTCTCCCGATCGACGGCGGCTATGTCGCGGGATAGGGCTATGTCGCGGGATA
>CAXMRH010000206.1:0-4567 GCA_964196045.1 uncultured Chthoniobacterales bacterium
GTGTGTACACGGCGAAGGTTCGCTGCAGGGCCGCGATTTCTGGATGGAATATGTCTGCACCGATGAACTCGGACGCGATGTCGTCGATGTTCGACAGATCCACATTGCCCACGCAGAATGCTGCGTCGACGGGCGCAGGAACTTCATTCCACGTAGCCAACTCCGCACGCACACCCTCGATGTCGCCGGCATACATGAGCCCCTCCGCGGCGATGTCCTTCAAGATGACCACGCCGATGACCTCTCCGCGTTGATTGATCAGCGGACCGCCACTGCTCCCGGGAGCAACCACCGCATCTGTCTGTATCAGGTTCGAGACGACATCCTCGGCGGTCCCTCCGAAGTCGAACTCACCGTTCATCGAGGTCACACGCCCGACGGTGAGCGCCAGGGGCAAGCCACGTGGATGGCCCATCGCTGCGACCTCTTCACCGACGCGGGGTTGCTCCTCAGCGATCGGCAGCACTACTGCGCCTTCGATTGGGGATGCAAGGCGAAGCACTGCGACATCGCGGACGGGATCGTGGCCGATGACGGCCGCCTCCACGCTCTCGCCTCCCACGGCGAGTGCCACTTGTGCGGCGTCCTCGACGACGTGCCAGGCGGTGTACGCAGTGTCCTCATTCACGAGAAAAGCCGTTCCCTGGGAACCGAAATCACAGCCGATCACGTCGACGCTTGCCACCGCAGATCGGAGGTCCTCGAAAAGTTCCGGAAAGTCTCGTATCTGCAGTTCAGTGGTCGTGGTCACGGCCGTTGTGGGCACTGGCTCGGGCAGGGAAGTTGTCGTCGTGGGCGTTGGCGCCTGAGTAGTCGGAGCAGTCGCGACGTCCTCTTCAGATGTCCGTCCGACGAGAAATCCGACTGTGGCTACGGTGACAAGACCGATGGCCACAGCAGACCCGATCGCGATGCTCTTCGCTGTCGAACGGTCCATTGCCCGAGGTTACCGCGCGGCGCGCTGCTGACTGGTTCTCTCGGGGGCATGCCCCACGAGCCTGGTACGGTGCCGCTGGTGACAGAAGCCCTCCCCGACTCGACTCGAGGTTGGCTCGTCACCGGCGCTGCCTCGTTGGCCATGTTCGCCGTGTTCGGAGTCGCCTACAGTTTCGGGGCCTTCTTCTCCTCCATGGCCGAGGAGTTCGATGCCAGCACTGGGGCAACGGCGCTCGTCTTCGCTCTCACGATCAGTCTCTCGTTCGTTCTCGGGTTGTTCACCGGCCGCTGGGCAGATGCCGTCGGCCCTCGTCCTGTTCTGATCGCTGGAGCGGCCTCGTTGACGACGGGACTCCTGTTGACCGCACTCGTACCGTCGCTCTGGCTGGGCTACCTCACCTATGGCGTAGGCGTTGGGTTCGCCATCGCCTGCGCGTACGTGCCAATGGTGGCGACCGTTGGCGGATGGTTCGTGAAGCGACGGGCAACCGCGCTTGGCTTCGCCGTCGCCGGAATTGGCCTCGGAACCTTGGTCGGCTCTCCCTTGGCGGCTTGGTTGATCGAGCTCACCTCCTGGCGAACGACGTACGTGATCTTCGGCCTCGGGGGCGGAGCGATGCTTCTGCTGGCGGCATTCGTGGCTGAACCCGGGCCCGCGGCCCAATCAGCGCAACGATCGCGGCCACTCGGAGAACTACTTCGTCTTCGCCCGTTCGCAATCCTCTACGTGTCCACCATTCTAGTGAGTTACGGGATCTTCATTCCTTTCGTATTCCTCGTACGAAGCGCTGAACAGCGCGGTATCGACGAAGTCCCCGCAGCGCTTCTTGTGGGGCTGATCGGTGGGTCGAGCGTCGTTGGACGCCTGGCGCTCGGGACCTTGGCGGACCGGTTGGGCGCGTTGCGTCTCTTCCTCGCGTCGTTCGTGGTGCTCGCGGCAAGCCATGCCATCTGGCTCGTGGCCGGCGGCAGCTACGTGCTCCTGGTGACCTACGCACTCATCTTCGGTATTGGCTACGGAGGCTTCATCGCGCTCGCACCGGCTGTGATCGCCGAACTGTTCGGCCTCGAAGGCTTGGGTGGGATGATCGGCACGCTCTACACCGCCGCAGCGGTCGGCAGTCTGAGCGGCCCTCCGGTCGCAGGGTGGCTCATCGACCAACAGGGTGATCGTGCTGCGATCCTGTTCGCCCTCGTGATGAGTACCGCGGCCTCGTTGGTTCTGACTCGTTTGTCTGCAGACGTTGGTCATGTTGAGACACGCGTCGAATCTGTTCCGTGAGTTAGGTTCAGCATCCATGACCAGAAACGTGAAGCTCGGCATCGGGGCAGTCGGACTCCTGATCGTGGCGGTTCTCGCCTTTGGTGTGTTTGGAATCCAGACCGCCTTCATCGACGACGAGGTCAACGAGGCTGGGCCATTCTTCGCCGCCGAAAGCACCTCGGGGCTCGACTCTGATGACATGGCCGACGACGAGCTCGTCGAGATGAACGAAGTCATGGACGATCTCGATGTCGATCAGAACGACTCCTCCGATGCATCGGAGCCAGAGATGCCCGAAATCATCCGAGTCGTCGAAGGCACGTTCATCGACCGAATCCATCCTGGCGAGGGAACAGTGGTCGTTCTCACCGACGGAACCGATCAGCGCTTTCTTCGATTCGAGGATGACTTCGACGTCGACAACGGCCCAGATCTCAACGTGTATTTGGTCGCAGGCGTCCCGGCCGACGGAGATGCAGGATTGTTCGACGACGACTTCATCGACCTCGGCGATCTGACGGGCAACATCGGATCGCAGAACTATGAACTTCCGAGCGATGTCAATCTCGACGTCTACAACACGGTCGTCATCTGGTGTGTGCGTTTCGGCGTGGCGTTCAACGCCGCGGATTTGGCCTGACCCGCGACCAGAAGTGCGAGAATCGTACGATGCAGCTTGATCCGATCGTCTCCTCAGCTTGGCTCCACGACCATCATGAGAGCGTCGTCATTTGCGACGTACGCGCCTACCTTGATGGGCGCTCTGGCGAAGAGGCATACGAGCGCGACCACCTGCCCGGAGCGCTGTTCATCGACCTCGACACGGTGCTGACCTCGCCGCCAGGGCCTGTGCTTGGACGACACCCCCTCCCCGACCCCGCCGAGTTCGCGGCGGGCTTGTCTGACGCCGGAATCGGTCACGACACGCCGGTGGTCGCGTACGACGATGCCGGAGGGATGATCGCCGGACGTCTCGTCTGGATGCTCAGGATTCTCGGCCAGCCCGCGGCGCTACTCGACGGCGGCATCGACGGTTGGTCCGGTGAGTTGACCTCGACGGTTGCCAGCGTGCAGCCGGTCGAGAACGCCGCCAGACGGTGGCCGAAGCATGCGATCGCGGATGCAGACGACGTAGAAGCAGCCGTTACAGCCGGCCGTGTCGTGGTAGACAGCCGCGCCGCCCCTCGCTATCGAGGCGAGCACGAGCCCATAGACCCTAAAGCAGGCCACGTTCCGGGAGCGATCAATCTGCCGTTCACAGACAATCTCGTAGACGGCAATTTCGTCTCGACCGCCAAGATTGCCGATCGTTTCACGCAGGCAGGTGTAGACGAGAACGCGATCTTCTACTGCGGTTCAGGGGTGAGCGCCTGCAACAACATTCTGGCCGCCGAGGCTGCCGGTCTTGGAGTCGGCAGGCTCTACGTTGGCTCCTGGTCAGGGTGGTCCTCAGACGACAGTCGCGCCATTTCCACGGACTGACGAAGCCAGTCCACGATCGATCGACACACGTCCTCGTGTCGTTCCCAAATCAGCATGTGGCCAGCTCGATCGAGCATCTCCAGTGTCGAGTTCGAGATGTTTTCGGCGAGCGCTTGGACCTGTTGCGGACGAATCAGTTGATCCCGCGTGCCGCCGATGACCAACGCCGGGACCGAGATCTTGCGCAGCAGGAGCCGAACGTCGTGTCCCTGCAGAGCACCCGTCGCCCGAGAACGAACCGACTCCGAACACCGCTGGAACTGCGCAATCGCCGAGTCGATCATGTGCAGACTCGGCCGAGCGCCGAACGCAAGCAGGCCAGTTCCGACCCGTAATCGGTCGTTCGGCAGATGCAACTCATCAGGAAGCGTGACTCCGCCGATGAGCAGTCCAAGTTGGTCGCGCGGCGTTCGAAGCGATGCGGCGGTGGCGATGAGCACGAGCGAGCTGACCCGTTCGCGAAATTGCTCCGGGTGATGGACCGCATACGCCATTGACGCCATACCCCCCATCGAGTGACCCATCAATGCGTGCGCGTGGAGGTCGAGCGATTCGAAAATCTCGGAGAGGTCCTCCCCGAGCTGGGTAGAGCCGAAACCGGCGGTTCCCTCCGTCGAACCACCGTGTCCACGCTGGTTTATGGCAACGAGCTGGAAGCCTGCGTCGAGCAGAAGTGGCGCCATCGGCGACCAATCGTCTTCATTCGAGGTAAGTCCGTGCACACAAACGATGATGGGCCCCTCGCCCACCGTCACGGTGTTTATACGCGCACCATCGGACAACTCCACGATCCGTCGCTTCCCGTCAGGGAACTCGAGCGGGCGTCCCCGGAGTGGATCAGGATTCTTCCGCCACCGAGAGATCAGCTGATGTCCGGCGACGCCG
>CAXMRH010000207.1:0-8179 GCA_964196045.1 uncultured Chthoniobacterales bacterium
GAAACCAACATGGTCGATCGCCTCCGGCTCACTCCCCTCTCGCCCGAGGCGTTTCCTCAGTGCGTATACAGACACACGTCTGCTTGTATACGCACAAACAGACGCCAGCACCCCAGGAGCGAGGGACGAGCGACGGAAGCGCGCCTCAGGCGCAGCAGCCGAGCATCGAGGAGCGAAGCGACGGATTGCGACAGCTGAAGCGAGGAACGAGCGGGAATCTATGCGCAATAGGTGTGAAGCGGCTGCATCGAGCGGGCGCCAATGTGCGTGATGACTTCGGCGGCTGCGCAGCTTCCCATTTGGCCAGCGTGTGCCAGTTCGGCTCCCTGGGCCAACCCTGCGAGAACCCCAGCGGCATAAAGGTCACCTGCGCCTGTCGTATCCACACGACGCTCCACCTCGACGACTGGGATATGAATCACCTCAGAGCTCGTGACGATCATTGAACCAAGCTTGCCCTTGGTGATACAAGCAACTTCGCTCAATTCACGCATCGACGCAACCATCACCGACTCGTCCTCGGTTCCCAACAACGAAATCACCTCATCGATGTTGCCGAAGAGCAGGTCGACTCGGTCCGCGATCAGGTCCATCCACTCGGCGCGGTGCCGATCCACAGCGAACGGGTCGGACAGTGTCATCGACGCGGTCACGCCGTTTGACTTTGCAATCTCGAGGCCGAGACGTATCGCCTGTTTGGCCTCTTCCAGATCCCAGAGGTAGCCCTCGCAGTACAAGGACTTGGCCTGGGCGACGAGGGACTCGTCGATGTCGTCGACCGTGAGCACAGAACTTGCGCCGAGGAACGTGTTCATCGTCCGTTGACCATCGGGCGTGACCTGAATCAGGCAACGGGCCGTGGCGGGTCCGGTGGTCGCGGGAACAACGTCGAACTGCACACCGGCTTCACGAATGTCGTGAATGAAGACTTCTCCGAGCGCATCGTCACGAACCTTGCCGATGTAGGCCGCCTTGCTGCCGAAGGACGCAACGCCGACCATCGAGTTGGCCGCCGAGCCTCCCGATTCCTTCAATCCTTTAGGCATCAGTTCAGTCAGTTGCTCAGCGCGAGGCTCATCAATGAGCGTCATAGAGCCGCGGTTGAGTTCCCACTGGTCGATGAAGTCATCATCGACCTGCGCAATGACATCGACAATTGCGTTGCCCACGCCAACGACTTCTGCTGCACCCATGGTTTCTCCTGGCCAGAGGTCTGAGTCCGGCACGGCCTCTGAAGGTACCATCGGCCCGTCGATGCGCCACGATTTTGGCAACGTCGACTGCCGCTCCGAAGAACCACGACGAGGTCCACACCAATGACGTACCGGCTGCCCCGAACGATCCTGCCGTCCAACTACTCGCTCGAGATTCGATCCAACCTCGAAACGTTCGGCTTCACCGGCACGGTAATGGTCGAGGCCGACGTCATGGAACCGACGGCCGAGCTCCGTTGCAATGTCGCTGATCTCGAGCTCGAGAGCGTCCAGATCGACGGCAAGGACGTCGACTTTCGAATCGAGGAAGAAACCGAACAGCTGATCATCGACCTCGGCGAGACACGGGAGCCAGGGCCTCTCCAGTTCTCTTCGCGATTCAGCGGCGTACTCAACGACGCGCTGCGTGGCTTCTATCGATCGACTTTTACCGATGACGACGGCGCCGAGCAAACGATCGCCACGACACAGTTCCAGTCGACCGATGCCCGTCGTGCGTTCCCTTGCTGGGACGAACCCGACATGAAGGCCTCCTTCGACATCACACTCGTCGTGGACCCATTACTTACCGCCGTGAGCAATGGAGCTGAGGTCGAGCGAAACAACCTGGACGACGGGACCGTTGCCATCCGTTTCGCACAGACGATGAGCATGTCTACCTATCTGGTGGCATTCGTGGTCGGCCCACTCGAGATCTCCGAGCCCGCGTTTGCTGGCTCCACTCCCGTGCGGATCGTGCATCGCCCGGGTCAAGGTCACCTGACCTCGTTTGCACTCGACGTTGCCGTCGCAGCGCTTGCTTACTTCGAGGATTACTACGGAATCCCCTACCCAGCAGACAAGCTCGACATGATTGCCCTGCCCGATTTCGCAATGGGGGCCATGGAAAACCTCGGTTGTGTCACCTACCGCGAGATCCTATTGCTGGTCGATCCTGAGACAGCGACACAACCCGAGCTCCAGAACGTCGCCGACGTGATCAACCATGAACTCGCCCACATGTGGTTCGGCGACCTCGTCACGATGAGTTGGTGGAACGGCATCTGGCTGAACGAAGCCTTTGCCACCTTCATGGAGATGAAAGCAACCGACAGCTTCCGACCCGAGTGGGAACGCTGGACAAGCTTTGGCATCAGCCGGTCGGCGGCCTTCGACATCGACAGCCTCATCTCGACCCGACCGATCGAGTTTCCAGTGATCTCACCGGCCGACGCGGAAGGCATGTTCGACCTCCTCACCTACGAGAAGGGCGCAGCGGTGGTGCGCATGCTCGAACAGTGGCTAGGAGAAGACGTCTTCCGCAATGGGATACGCCATTACCTGACGACGCACGCGTACGGCAGTACCGAAACGCACGACCTCTGGGACGCACTCGAACACACCGCGGGCCGCCCGGTGACCGCCGCGATGGAGACGTGGATCTTCCAAGGTGGCTATCCCGTGATCGAATTGTCCGACTCCGCCCTTCACCAACGACGTTTCACCTACGCAGACGTAGCCGACGCATCCGTGTGGTCGGTCCCCGTCCAGCTTCGCTCGACATCGGGCGACGTTTCGACAATCGAACTCAACACGGAAACTACGCCTATAGCGATCGCTGCGAGCGACGTCGAGTCGTTGAACCACAAAGGTCACGGCTTTTATCGAGTCAAACTCGACGCTGAACGGCTCGCTGCCATCGGCACGTCAGGCACCGGACACCTCGAGCCGGTGGAGCGATTCGGGCTGGTGGACGACACTTGGAGCCTCACCCTGGCCGGCGAGACTCAACTCGCGGACTTCATCGCCATGATCGACGGCTACCGCGGCGAGGACGACGTGTCGGTGTGGCAGCGAATCATCGGAGCACTCAGCTTCATCGATCATGTTGCGGAACCAAGCGACAAGGACGCACTGGGCGACAAAGTCGAAAGCTTGATCGCTGGCGCCCGGGACGCGCTCGGGGACGCCGCCGCGGCCACAGAACTGGCGCGAGTAAGCCAACTTCGCGGCACGATCATGGCCACGAGCGGAACCCTGACCCGAATGGGATCATCGGCGCGCTCCGATGCAATCGAGCGTTCGAGGGCGGTCCTCGAGGAGGCAGCACCTGACGCAGAACTCCTTTCCGCCGCCGTGAGCGTCGTGGCCACCAACGGAGACGACACAGACTTCGAGACGTTCCGATCGAGGTTTGAATCATCGGACAACCCACAGGAACAGATTCGATTCTTGTACGCCCTTCCACGCTTCCCAGCGGCCCACCAGATCGACCAACTGGTGACGATGGCGCTCGACGGTTCGATCCGGACGCAGAACGCACCGTTCGTCCTGGCCCAAGCCCTCATGAACGGCGAACACGGAGCTGCGGTCTGGGCACGGGTAAAGGACTCGTGGACGGAGATCAACGAGCTATTCCCATCGAACACCATCGTCCGACTGCTCACGGGAACGCGCTGGCTCACCGAGCCTGCGGCGGCCGCGGACGTCGCGGAGTTCTTCGACGGTCGGTCCATTCCGCAAGGCCGGAAACAACTGGACCAAC
The DNA here is from genome assembly GCA_964196045.1 of uncultured Chthoniobacterales bacterium. Lineage (GTDB taxonomy): Bacteria > Actinomycetota > Acidimicrobiia > Acidimicrobiales > SHLQ01 > SHLQ01. The sequence goes on from CAXMRH010000207.1 coordinate 3,739, forward strand.
ATCTGGAGCGGCTCCGAGTGAACGCTCGCTTCCGGGACGTGGTCGTCGAGGACCTCGCGGCCGCTCTCAGCTGACCGATGAGAACCATATATCCGCCGTTCTCGAGCCTGTCTAACATCGAGGTCTTCGCCGTCGAGAGCAACGCTGCCCAGGTGCTGGTGCGTTCCGACGCGGCCACGGTGCACACGCGACTTATCGGCGAGGGCAACGCAGAGATTGCGACGCCCAGCGTTGGGGGCGTGGCGGTTGTGGAAGTGCGAGGCCTTCGTCCGGAAACCGCTCACACACTCGGATTCACCTCAGACCGAGGCGACACGCTCGAACAGGTCTCGTTCACCACACGACACAGCCTGGGCGACATCCGAAGCAGATTCGCCACGATCTCGGACATCCATCTCGGACTCGAACAGTTCGGGGTCGGTCGCAAACTCACCGATGATGGAGCCACGCCTTACGCCTTCCGCTGCGCTCAGGCCGCGATCGAAGAAGCCCTCGCCTGGGGCGCCGAGCTGCTCATCGTGAAAGGTGATCTCACCGACACAGGAGGAACGGCGGAGTGGGCCCTCGCCGAACGACTCTTCCGCGGGATCGACGTTCCGATCCTGTTCACCCCGGGAAATCACGACGTGACGCGCAAGCAAGAAGTCACCCCGAAAGAAGGCTCGTCATCACTTGGCCTGGTGCATGCGCCGGTACAGATCCACGACCTGTCTGGCGTTCGAATCGTCGTCGCTGACACCAGCCGAGACCGCCGAGGCACTGGCGATATTGCTCGGGTGGGTGCCGAGGTTCTCGAGTCGGTCAAAGACGCCGGACCCGTCTTCCTCGCTTTCCATCACAACATCGAACGCACCCCGGTCCCCTGGTTCTGGCCAGCCGGCATCTCCTCGAGCAACGCACGCCCGGTCATCAAGGACCTCGCAAACGCAAACGCACAGACCTTCATGAGCTCGGGGCACACCCACCGCAACCGGCTGCATTGGCTCGGACCATCCCGCGCAATCCCCTACACCGAGGTGAGCGCCACGAGTGACTACCCCGGCGTCTGGGCTGGCTATGAGGTGAGCGACCTCGGTATACGTCAGACGGTGAGGCGAATCTCTGAACCGTCCGCACTCGCCTGGACCGAGCGGACTCGAAGTGTCCTCGGCACGGTCTGGCCGCGGTGGTCGCAGGGACGACTACACGACCGGAGTGTCGACCTCGACCTCCGCTGACTTCGCCACCCTCACCGTCGCGTCGACGCAACTACGGTGGTGCCATGGAACGAGACCTGTCCTCCGCCGAGGTACGAGCCCTCGGGGCCCTGATCGAAAAAGAGTTGACCACGCCGGATCAGTATCCGCTCAGCACGAACAGTCTGCGGGCCGCGTGCAACCAGAAGACCAGTCGCGAACCGGTGATGGCGCTCGCGGCAGCCGATGTCGACGCCACGGTGATGCAGTTGCGCGAACGCGGTCTGGCACGCAGTCTCAAACCTCAGGGATCGCGGGCCTGGAAACATCGACACGTCATCACCGAAGTGCTGCCACTCGATTCTGCCCAGGTCGCCGTGCTCGCCGTCCTTGCGTTGCGCGGAGCACAAACTCCCGGCGAGCTTCGTCAACGAACCGACCGAATGCATCCGTTCGAAGACGTCGATGAGGTGGACTCGGTGCTCCGATCGCTCGCAGATGGCGACGAGCCACTCGTGAGATGCCTGGGACGAGAGCCCGGTCAAAGCCAGGATCGGTGGACCCACTGCCTCTCCACCGGAGCCGTGCCCGCAGAGGCAAGCAGACAACGAGCGATGGCCCACGGGTTCCGAGCGCTTCATCAATCGGGATTCTTCGTGCTGGCGAATCCATGGGACCGCGGATCAGCGCGGATGATGCAGGATCTGGGAGCAGTCGCCCTCGCGACCACGAGCGCAGGATTCGGCCGCGCCATAGGCAAGAACGACCAAGAGGTGACTCGCGATGAACTCGTGGAACACGTCCACGACCTTGCCTCGTTCGCCGATGTTCCGCTCAACGTCGACAGCGAACAACTCTTTCCCACAGAGCCAGGCGGAATCGGTCGCACTGTCGATCTCCTGGCGGAGGCCGGAGCGGCAGGGGTTTCGATCGAGGACTTCGATCCCGCTACGTCGTCGATCGTCTCGATCGACGAAGCAACCGCTGCGGTCCGAGAGGCTGTCCAGGCGTGCCAGCGCCATGACATCGTCCTGACAGCGAGGGCGGAAAACTACCTCTACGACAGGCCGGATCTCGACGACACGATCGCTCGACTCCTCGCGTTCAAAGAAGCAGGAGCCGAAGCGCTGTATGCCCCAGGAGTACAGGAATCGGACGACATCGAGTTGATCGTCACCGAGACAGAGGCACCGATCAATGTTCTCGCGCTACCAGGCACGCCGAGCCTTGAAGCGCTCGCAGTGCTGGGGGTTCGGCGAGCATCAACGGGAAGCATCATTTCGAACGCGGCGCGAGCAGCGGCGATGGCCAGCGCTGCGGAGTTTTTGACGAGGTAGGGTGCCGCGATGACCTCGACCGAACCAGTGCAAATCACCGCGTGGTCCGATTTTCTTTGACCCTGGTGCTACGTCGGCACCGTGCGTCTCGACAAACTCGTCGCCGGACTGGGCGACCGCATCGAATTGACCTGGCAGCCGTTCCTGCTTCGAGTGGAGCCAAAGACCGGTGACCGAGACAAGTTCATCGAGTACACGAAGAGTTGGTTGAATCCGGCGTCGCAAGAGCCCGAGGCCAATTTCAACGTGTGGTCAAGTGAGGAGGGGCAGCCCCTCTCGAGCGTTCCTGCCCACGTTGCTCACCAGGCAGTTCTGGCACTCGATCCGAACAGGGGAATGGACTACCACCACCGCCTTCTCACGGCGTATTTCACCGAGAACCGCAACATCGGTGACAGCGACGTCCTGCTCGATCTGGCGGCGGAAATCGGACTAGACCGCGACGCGCTGGCGACGATAGCAACCGAACGACGAGACGAGTTCACGCAGTTGGTCATCAATCAGCACAACAGCGCTCTGCAGCAGCAGGTGACAGCGGTTCCGACGGTTGTATTCGAAGGTGTTTTTGCCGTGCCGGGTGCGCAACCCGTTGAGACTTATGTTCGTCTTGTCGAACGTATCGAGGAGAAGAAGGCTGCTGGCGAGTTCGCCTGACTGGTTGTCCCATTGACTTCCGGTCGTATTGAGTACTGTTGGCGCTCTATCGGCGGACTTCGAAATCGGCTATGACCTTCACCTTCCAACCCCAATTCATCAACCAAGACTCCGCTGTCCCTCTGCGCATGATGGTCGGCGGTTGGGCCGTTGGTGTCGCCGCGATCGTCACGGTGGGCCCAGTGACAGATCGACTCTACGCTGTCGCTGGGATCACACTCACGGCGGGTGCGTTGATTCTGTTGACGCTCACGGGTCCCCGCTCCTTACGGATGGTCCTCTGTGCGGCTGCCGGAGCGTTTGCGACGTGGTTGGGGTATCAGTTCGCCTTTCCGGATCGTTTGGTCCCTGCCTGGGACGATCCAGTCGAATACCTCGATCGCGAACACCTCGCCGCCGTTGCTGTCGGCCTGTCGATGCTCTCGATCGGTCTTGGCGGCCTGCTTGAATCACTTCGAGCCCAAGCAGCTCCAGGGTCGTCGCCCGTGCTAGTTCGAGTGCTACTCGTCGGAATCGGCGTTGCCATCGCGCTCGCTGGATGTTCCGCGTTTGGTGTGTCCACTGCCATCTCCGCCCTCGCCGCATTCGCAACGGCCGTCGGCCTCATCGTCTTGACATGGCTCCGGCGCGAACGGCCGAACAGCGACTTCGTACCGCGACCCTGACCGGTACGAAGACGCCGGACAACTAGCCTGCGCCTGTGCGTGTCCTCGTCATCTCGAACGATGTCATCCCTGGCTTTGGTGTGCCTGTCGCAGCCCCCGGCCTGCGCGCTGCCGGTGTTGCTGAGGGGCTCCGCTCCCACGGCATCGACGTCTGCGTGTCGGTACCGAGCGGTGTGATCGACCCTCTCTTTCCCACCTCGCCACCAACACCGCCATCACACACCGACGTGGTCGACCCACGAGAGTTGATGAACCACATCAAAGCGGGCGAATTCACCGACGTCGTCTTCTGCAATTCGAACATGACGCCGCACCTCGCACCAGTGCCCGGGGTCAGGTTCATCTTCGATCTCTTCGCCCCGAAGGTCCTCGAGTCCATCGCGAGCAAAAATCGGGGCCGCCCATGGCAAGAGATCGCCCTGGAGAAGGAACGGGGTCTCGCTCTGGCTGATCTCGTGTGGGTCAACGGACACCGAAAGGTCGGTTATGCACTCGGATGGCTGGCCCGGCCGTCGGTCGAGCGCCAGCGGACCGAGGAGTTCGGGCTCGCGCCGTTCGTCGGACCAGAACTGTTGGACCGAGTGAGTGTCGTCGAGATGCCCGTGGTCCT
>CAXMRH010000208.1:0-4106 GCA_964196045.1 uncultured Chthoniobacterales bacterium
CGTGCCGTTCTGGGCCGGGTCAAGCACCTCGAGAAGTGCAGATGAGGGGTCGCCGCGCCAGTCGGCGCCAACCTTGTCGACCTCGTCGAGCAGAATGACCGGGTTCATGGTCCCGGCGTCGGCCAGGGCCCGCACGATACGTCCGGGACGGGCACCAACATAGGTACGGCGATGGCCGCGGATCTCAGCCTCGTCGCGAATACCGCCGAGCGACATGCGGACGAACTCGCGACCCATGGTGTTGGCGATCGACTCGCCGAGGCTGGTCTTGCCGACTCCGGGAGGCCCAACCAGAGCCAGGATCGCGCCGCTTCCGCGGCCTCCTGCCTCGTCGATCCCGCGTTCGTGGCGCAGCTTGCGCACGGCCAGGAACTCCAGCACTCGTTCTTTGACCTTGTCGAGGCCCGTGTGGTCCGCGTGGAGTTGGGCCTCGGCATCGTCAAGGTCGAGCGTGTCCGCACTGCGTTCGCCCCACGGAAGGTCGAAGATGGTTTCGAGCCATGTGCGAACCCAGCTCGCTTCCATGCTTTGGTCACTCATACGTTCGAGACGGTCGAACTCCTTTTCGACCGCGCTCACCACGTCCTCGGGCATCGTGCCGTCGGTCAGGCGGGTCCGGTATTCAGCAACGACGTCGTCGTCGGAATCGCCAAGCTCTTTGCGAATCGACTCCATTTGACGGCGAAGGATCGCCTCTCGCTGGTCCTTTTCGAAGCCCTCCGTTACGTCGCTTGTTATGTCGTGAGTCACCTGGGCTTCGTCGCGAGCCTTCTTTGCCCAGGCGAGTGCCTTGGTCAGGCGCTCCGTGACGTCGACCGTTTCGAACAACTCCAGTCTGCGGTCTTCGCCAAGGTCGGGCCACCAGCCGAGCGTGTCGGCGAGGCTTCCTGGGTGTTCAAGACCGTCGAGGAGGCCGACCAGTCGACCTCCCCCGATCAAGCGCAGTAGTTCGCTCGCCACGTCTCGATACTCGGATGCCATTGCTTTCGCTTCGGCTGTCACGTCACCTTCGTCGAGCTCGGTGATCGTGACGAGGAGGACGCCGTCAGGCCCGGTCTCGCCTTGCCCGATTCGAACTCGTCGCAGGCCTCGCAAGACCGCGCCTTCAGCGCCGCCGGGCAGCTTGCCCTGTTGTTCGATTCGGACGACCAGCCCGATCGAGCTGTAATCGCCGCCAGTCTGTGGAACGGCGACGAGCTCAGCCGGCTCGTCCTCAGCGTTCTCTGATGCCAAGGCGAAGGCGGCTCGCGCCGAGGGACTCTCGGCTTCGACCGTCACCACCATTTCGGGGAAGAACACTCCGTCCGGTAAGGGAAGAAGGGGAAGGGTTGTCGAGTTGATTGTTGACACGAGCGCCTCTATTTCCGTTGTTGTAACGGTGATTACGTGATTACAACAACGAAGGGCGCTCGGTATTCCCAAGGACCCTTCATGGCAGAGGGCCGTAGTCTCCCCTCATGCAGAAACGCGTGCCGCAGAGGTTTTCTCAAGCGGCAACACGAACGGTTCGGTCGGCCATGGGCTTTGGCGCCTCGAAGCTGGCCTCGAACGATTGGCTCATGGGTGTCATCTACGACCTCACGAACAAAACGAACTTCGCGGGGCTCTCCGAGCACGAGGAAATGCTGAGCGACAGCGTGCGCGTCAACGCGTACCACGAGGGGATCCACAACAACGTGAAACCCGGAGACGTCGTGCTCGACCTCGGGACTGGAACAGGCTTGCTCGCGTTCATGGCCAGCCGGGCCGGAGCGGCCAAGGTGTACGCCGTCGAACATTCAGACTTCATCGACGTTGCACGCGAGATCGCACAGCAGAACAACATCACCAACATCGAGTTCGTCCAGGCGAACAGTCGAGAGTTCACGCCTTCCGAACCCGTCGATGTCGTGCTGCACGAGCAGATGGGAGACGAGCTGTTCAACGAGAACATGCTCGAAAATCTGCTCGATCTCCGAGATCGCGTGCTGAAGCCAGGAGGCCGAATCCTTCCCGCGCACTTCCGGTTGTTCGTCGAGCCCGTCTCGTTTCACGAGGCTATGAGGGTCCGCCGCTTCTGGAACATCGACCTTCCCGACGACATCGACCTCAGCGCCACCGAGCGGTCCGTCGTAGCAGCTCGTTTCGACACCGGGAGGACCGAGCAGCTGTGGGTCCGGCCGGGCTCCGTCGAATCTACTCTTGGCCCACCCGAGCCGATTCTCGACTTCGATCTGGACACACTCGAGTCAATTGAGTCATTAGCGGTCGATCATGTAGTCGAGCGCCGGGCAACCGGTGACGTGATCGTCGACGGCTGGTGCATCTGGTTCGAGGCACGCTTCGACGAGGACACGGTTCTCACCACCTCTCCGCTGGCTCCCCTCACGAGCTGGGGAAACCGAATGTTCCGACTCGACCAAGAGGTCGCATCCGGCGAGTCACTTCGATGTCATGTGCACCTTGGCAACATCGTCGACCCATCCACCTGGAACGTGGAGAAGCTGTAGCTCGCGCCCACTGCCGCTGATGGTGTCAGGGCATGTCCTCGCAACCGTAGGCCTCGCCGTCGCCAGCCAAACCGTGCGTGTGGAACATCTCCCATGCGACGCCGTGCGGGTCTGACACCCACGACTTGTCCTGGAGCTGATACCCACAGACCAGGTCATCTTGGTCAGCTCGCTCTAGCCCGGCCTCATCGATATCGGCCCTGGCCTGCACGAAGTCATCGTCGGTTTCGAACTGAATGCCATAGTGAGCACTGCCCACCGGACCGTCGCCGTGAAGGTCGACCGAGAAGTTGACGAACGGATCATCGAGCATCCACTTTGCGTAGTCGTCACGATGCAAGCTCGGTGATACGCCGAACAGCTTGCTGTAGAAGTCGACTGCGACGCCGATGTCGTCGACCCTCATCCCGATATGTAGCCGCTTCATACGATGAACCTACTGCGGATCCGGAATCCGGACTTCAGGGTTGAAACTCCTCATCCCAGCGTTCGAGGAATCGGTTGAACCTCTGGTGGGCATACGGAATGAACCTGATCTTCTGGATCGGCTCTAGCGCTAAAGGCAGCGCTGCCATCGCGTACATGTAGTCCGAGAGCAGCAGCGCGCGGCGGGTTTCGTCGACAAGCTTCGCTTTCTCCGCCTCTCGCTTCGCTGGACTGTCGAATTCGGCGTTGTCGAGGTAGAAGCCCACAAACGCACGAAGGTCGTCGTCGGTGAACCTGGGCTTGCCGATTCTGAAGTGCGGCGGTTCCTCGAGTCCGTGTTCCATGAGGGTCTCGGCGAAGAAGTTGGCGAAGTCGAATGCGACATGGTTGAGGCAAGAGAACTCGAAGTCGAGCAGCTTGACCGAGCCATCGTCGAGTAGAAACACGTTGCCGTGATACGTGTCGTTGTGGCAGAAAACTGGAGCTCGGTCCGGGAGACAACGAAGGACCTTGACCAGAGTGTCGGGGTGCAGAATCGCCTCGAGGTCTGCGCACATCGCTTGTTCATCGGCTGGGAACCCACCGTGAGCCTCGGTCAGCACGGGACGTGCAATCTCGCCCCACTGTTCGGCGAGCAACTCGAAGAAGGGTCGGTCGGGCAGATCGACCGGTTCGAGTTGATGTAGCCGATACAGCTCGTTGGCCACACCGCGCTGCATCGCGGGGTCGAACACGTCGTCGGAGGTCAGGGTGCGGCCGGTGTAGAACTCTTCGATCCGGTGGGTCTTTTCGTACTGGAGACACCGGGCCGCGATCTTCGCATCACCAAGAAGCAGAAAGACACCTCGCTCGGTTTCGAAATCGAGAATCGAGTTCTCCTTGCCGGAGAGTTGTCGGTAGAGAACCGCCGATGGCTCGACGCCGGGATCATGAGCTCTGACCCCAATCGTGAACGACGAGAAGCCCTTCGGATCATCGAAGTCGAAATCCGCGGTTGTGAGGTCACCCCAGGAGGGGATCGCTACCTGGCATCGGCCAAAGATCTCTTCTCGAATATCTGATCCGGTCATAGTCAGTCACCCCAGTCGACGCGTGCGCCAACAGCAGCCAGGTCGTCGCGAGTCTCGGCGAACACGCGCTGGTATTTGTACCAAGGCACCGAATTCCAGAGGTGGTGCACGAGGTGGTAGT
>CAXMRH010000209.1:0-14039 GCA_964196045.1 uncultured Chthoniobacterales bacterium
TGCCTTCGTTTCTTCAAGCATCGCGTTCGCGTGGAACGGAGATGGTTCGAGTCCCCCTGGTGCAACGGTCTCGATCGCCTGCATGAGACCACGACCTCGTACCTCTGCCATCCACGGAGTTTCGGCCGCGATCGCCTCGAGTCCGGCCCGGAACCGATCGCCCATCACCTTGGCGTTGCGCTGCATGTCGTGTTTCAGCAGCTGGTCGATTGTCGCTAGCCCGCCGGCGGCTGACAGCGGATTGCCGCCGAACGTGGAGAAGTTCAAGACCTTGATCGAGTCCATGATGTCGGCCCTGGCCACGATGCCGGCGAGGGTGATTCCGTTGCCCACACCCTTGGCGAACGTGAGCATGTCGGGCACGACTCCATGCGCCTCATATCCCCAAAAGTGATCACCGGTTCTGCCCCAGCCGGTCTGTACCTCGTCGGAGATGAAGAGGATGCCGCGGTTGTCGAGCTCCTTCTTCATCGACCCGAAGAAACCATCGGGTGGGGTGGCGAAACCACCGACACCTTGAATCGGTTCGGCGATCATGGCGGCCACATCTCCTGCGGACGTCATCGTCAAGAGTTGTGCGAGGTCGTCGACACATGCGTCGGTGTACGCATCGTCGTCGAGGTCACGGAAGGGACTGCGGAGGCGGTACGGCCCCTGCACGAAGGTGACCTGCAGGCCAGACAGACTCGTGGATGACCACGATGCATGTGAGGTGATCGCCTGCGCGGTGAACGACCGCCCGTGGTAGCTATTGCGCATTGCCAGGATCTGGTTCGACTTCCGATACGCGGTCGCCAGCAGAATTGCCGTGTCGTTCGCTTCGGTGCCGGACGGTGTGAGGAAAACCCGCGCATCGGGGATCCCCGACAACCCGGCGATCTTCTCGGCGAGGTCGATCATCGGCTGCGACAGATACAAGCTCGACGTGTGCATGACCTTGCCGGCTTGTTCCTGCACGGCAGCGGTGACCGCGGGGTTGCTGTGCCCAATCATCGTTGTCAGGACTCCGCCGAAGAAGTCGAGGTAACGGTTGTCCTCCGCGTCGAAGACGTAGCTACCTTCTCCTCGGTCGATCTGAATCGGTTCCGCGTAATACGGGTTCAGAAACGACGGAAGGAACTGTTTGTAGCGGGCGTGGAGCTCTTTTGTGGTCTCGCTCATTTGCTGGCTTATGCCTCCGCGATCTTGCCGTAGCTGTCTGGTCGACGGTCGCGGTAGAAGGCCCACTGGTCTCGGACCTCGCTGATCATGTTCAAGTCAAGATCGCGGATCACGAGTTCTTCGTTCTGGTCTGAGGCCGTGCCATCGACGAACTGCCCTCGAGGGTTCGAGAAGTAACTCGTGCCGTAGAAGTCGTTGTCGCCGAGGTCCTCGACACCAACTCGGTTGATCGCTCCCACGTAGTACATGTTTGCCGCAGAGGCTGCGGTCTGCTCGAGCTGCCAGAGATATGCCGAAAGGCCTCGACTCGTCGCGGAAGGATTGAACACGATCTGCGCACCATTGAGGCCGAGCATTCGCCAGCCCTCGGGAAAGTGGCGGTCGTAGCAGATGTAGACGCCGACCTTGCCGACAGCCGTATCGAACACCGGGTAACCGAGGTTTCCGGGACGGAAATAGAACTTCTCCCAGAAGCCGTTTACCTGTGGGATGTGATGCTTGCGGTACTTGCCGAGATACGAGCCGTCGGCGTCGATAACCGCGGCCGTGTTGTACAACACGCCGGGCTGCTCTTCTTCGTACATCGGAAGAACAGTGACCATCTCGTACTTCTTTGCCAGCTCTTGGAATCGTTTGGTCGTCGGACCGTCCGGGATCGCCTCGGCGTAGCTGTAGTACTCGGCATCTTGTACCTGGCAGAAATACGGCCCGTAAAAGAGCTCTTGGAAACAGATCACCTGCGTGCCCTGCTCGGCCGCCTCGGCCATGTACTTCTCGTGCACCTCGATCATGGACTCTTTGTCGCCGGTCCACGCTGTTTGAAGTATTGCTGCCCTCACGGTTTCTGACACGGACATCGGCTCCCTGCTCGTCGGTTGAAGACGCGACGTGCAATTCGCGGTCGGCAAAAACGCCATGTGGCCGAGATCACGTCCGTCTGAGCGTCAGTATGTTCCACGCTTTGCACTGGCACAAGACCGGTTTTGTAATGTACAAAGTGGATCCGTGTCAGAAGAACCGCTCGACAGGATTGCCGCAGAGTGTCGCACCACGCACGGAGCGCGCGGCGCTGACCTGAACGCGGCGAAGATCGCAGCCGTGGTCGGAAAGATAGTGAGCCGGGGCGACATTGGGCCAGGCGAAAAACTCCCAACCGTCCGCTCCCTCGCGAAGACGCTGCACGTGAGCACCAGCACGGTTTCGGACGCGTGGAAGATCCTGCAGGCGCACGCAGTCATCTCGACGGATCGACGCAGAGGCACGATCGTTCGTTCCTCGAGGGGGCACGTGGATGGTCGCTACTGGCACGTTCCTGTACCTCCCGGAACGCTCGACCTCGATCTCAGCACCGGCACCCCCGACGCCGCGCTGCTTCCCCCACTCGGGCCGGCGCTCTCGAAGATGCAAGTTGACCTACCTATCACGTCATACCTCGACGCACCTGTTGTTCCCGAGCTCGCCGAGCTGTTGCGCGAACGATGGCCATTCTCGCCGGAGGCGCTCACCATCGTCGACGGAGCTCAGGATGCCCTGGACCGTGTCGTGCGCACCGTCATCCATCTCGGCGACGTCGTGATTGTCGAGGAACCGACCTTCCCGCCGATCATCGACCTACTCGAGGTAGCCGGTGCCAAAATCATCGGGATCGAACTCGACGAGGAGGGCCTCCCACTCGACGACCTGGAGACGGCGCTTCAGCTCGACCCGGTCGCGATCTTTCTGCAGCCTCGCTCCCACAACCCAACGAGCGTCACGATGACCCGACGACGGGCCGAGGGGATCGCCGAGCTGGTGCAGGGGCGCCAGCTCATCGTGGTCGAGGACGACCATTCCGGCGAGATCTCCGGGGCAGAGCTGGCGAGCATTGGGCACTTCATTCCCAACCAAACCGTGCACATCCACAGCTTCTCGAAGACCCATGGACCCGATCTTCGCCTCGCTGCTGTCGGTGGTGCCGATTCCGTACTCTCCCCGTTAATTAGACGTCGCCACCTGGGCCCCTCCTGGACGAGCAGGCTTCTGCAATACCTGCTCCTGTCGCTCCTCACCGATCCAGTGGCGAATGCCATGGTCATCGAAGCTGCCGGCATCTATCGGACGCGTCGACATGCTCTCGCAGAGGCTCTCGAACATGAAGGCCTCCACGCCAATGCCGGGACGGGCATCAACCTGTGGATTCCGGTCCTGAACGAACAGGACACGATGGTTGCGCTGGCCGCGCACGGCATCGGGGTCGCGCCAGGACGACCGTTCATGGTCACGCCGCCGCTTCAGGACCACATCCGTGTCACCACCGCATTGGTGGACAGCGGCTATGAGGCTCTGGCGGCGAACATCGCTGCGGCAGCTGGCGGCCGCTCTCTGAGTCGCGAGGTCGGATTTGACTGACCTTCTTACGGCTGCGGAGATGCGTGCCATCGAAACCGACGCCATCGAAAGCGGTGCGGTGACGGGCGTGGACTTGATGGAACGAGCCGGGAGCGGAGTCGTCGACGCGGTGTTCGAGAGATGGCCGCAACTAGCCGAGGCTCCGCATCGCGCGGTGGTGCTTTGCGGACCCGGCAATAACGGCGGCGATGGGTTCGTCGTGGCGCGCTTGCTAAAAGAGCGCGGCTGGGAGCTCGAGGTCTACCTCTTCGGTCTGCCCGACAAACTTCCACCCGATGCCCGTGAGAATTACAACGCTTGGGCCAAACTTGGACCGGTCAAAACCGACGACGATCCAAGCGAGCTGACCCCCGATTTGATGGTCGATGCTGTGTTCGGAACCGGTCTGACCCGTCCGGTGGAAAACCCATTGCTTTGGAAGTGGTTTTGGCACATCGACGACGCGATCGGTCTTGCCCACGCCGGCATGAGTGCGCCAAAGACCGTGGCCATCGATCTGCCGTCCGGACTCGACACGGACACCGGCGTGATCCTGGGTGGCTCACCGCCACACGGCCTTCGCGCTCCGCGCGTTATGTTGACCGTCACATTTCACCGGATGAAGCACGCCCATCGCTGTGGGGAAGGTCCCGCCCACTGCGGCAAGATCGTCGTCAAGGACATCGGTCTGTGATTCGCACCCGAATTGGTACGAGTCGATCGACCACCCAGCTTTACACAGGCCGCTCGTGCACGACAGTGTGATCCTGTGACACTCCCCCAGATTCGCACGCTCTCTATTCGAATTGACGAAGCCCACACGGAGATGGGCCAGGTCGTCGAACCACCGATCCGAAAAGCCGCTGTCGCTGCAGTAGTGGTCAACCCGCTCGCTGGCCGATACGTCGAGGACCTCGAGGAACTGGTCGAGCTCGGCCGCGAGATCAGTGGTTACCTTGCGACGCGGGGAGTTGAAGCGCTCGGCGCCAATCCCAACGACATCACCGGTTACGGCAAGGGAGCGATCATCGGAACCGATGGCGAAATCGAGCACGCCGCAGCCGTCCTGCACCCGCGATTCGGAGCGCCCGTGCGTGCGGCCGTCGATCACGGGAATGACATCATCACCTCCACCAAGAAGGTCGGACCTCCGGGGTCCAGCATTCTCGTGCCGCTCACCAACAAGGACTCGATCTGGGAGTTCGACGACATGGACTCGATCGAGATCTCAATGCCCGACGGCCCACGACCGAACGAGATGGTGATCATCGTCGCCCTTGCCATCGGTGGACGACCGCTCGCTCGCACCAAGAAGGACGGATAATACTCAGCGACGAAGCTCTCAGTCTGAGGCTGAAAGTGCCGATAAGGAATTATGGGATTCGAACGCCGCCTCTTTGCTCGTACCGATGTCGAGATTCAAGGCACTCTTCGTTGGGCTACGAAGCGCCGCTTCGGAGGTCCGAAACAGCATGACGTGCCGATGATGACCGTGGACCTCTCGGTAAACGGCGCCAAGGTCTTGGTCGCAGATTCGGTTGATCTTCCGGTTGGCGCGTCATGTCGGATCATGTTCAGCGACGAGTCGAGCCCTGCTCGGGTCCGCAAGGTCATCACGAACGGCACCGACCACAAGATGCTCAGCATGCAGCTGGAAGAACCACCGATTGGCTTCATGCGACTGATCGATCAGTGGCTCAATGCACGTGCTGGTGGGCGCGAGTTCGAAGAGACCTCGTGGTTAGGCGATGGAATCGTCGGCGACATCTTCGCCGATCCGACTCGCTAGACGCTAAGGATCAGCGCGTCGCCCTGTCCGCCGCCGCCACACAGTCCTGCGGCTCCGATGCCTCCACCGCGCCGCCTAAGTTCGTGCGCCAGGGTGAGAGCGATGCGGTTACCCGACATGCCGAGTGGATGACCAATGGCGATCGCACCACCGTTGACGTTGACGACGTCGTCGTTCACGCCTAGCTCGTTCATCGATCCGATTGCGACGGCGGCAAACGCCTCGTTGATCTCGAAGAGCTCGATCGCTGAAGTCTCGATCCCCGCGCGGGTTGCGGCCGCCTGAATCGCCCGGGATGGCTGGTGCAAAAGCGAGCAGTTGTCCGGACCGGCAACCATGCCGTAGGCCAGCACTGTCGCGAGCGGTTCGACACCCATTGCTTCAGCTCGGGCCCTCGTGGTGACCACCATTGCTGATGCCCCGTCGGAAAGCTGCGAGGCGTTGCCGGCGGTGATAACACCATCCGCGTTGAAGGCTGGCCTGAGCCCACCAAGTGACGATGTATCGGTTCCCGACCGCACGCCCTCGTCGGCAACGAAGTCGATCGGATCACTCTTGCGCTGGGGTATCGAGACAGATACGAGCTCGCTGTCGAGCACGCCGTCCTTGATCGCGCGGGCGGCGCGGTCGTGGGACTGTGCAGCGTATGCGTCCTGGGCTTCCCGGTCGATCATCTTGGCCATCGCGTAGAGATCCGTGGCCTCGCCCATGATCTTGGATTCGATCGCACACGTGAGTCCGTCGAACTGCAATGAATCGACGAGCTCTCCGGTGCCATAGCCATATCCGCGACGGCTCTTCATGAGGAGGTGCGGCGAGTTACTCATCGACTCCATACCGCCCGCCACGACCACCTCGGCTTGGCCGGTCTGCAACAACATGGATGCATAGTTGATCGCTTGCAGGCCCGAAAGGCACACCTTGTTCACGGTGACGGCGTCTACGTGAAGGGGCAACCCACCTTTGACGGCAGCATTCCGTGCCGCGGATTGGCCTTCCCCAGCGGTGAGGACATGGCCCATCGCCACTTTGTCAACGGACGCTGCTTCGATGCCGCTGGCAGCGAGGGCGCCTGCGATTGCAATGCCTCCGAGATCGGTTGCGCTGAATCCGCTGAGAGAACCGTTGAATTTGCCAATAGGAGTCCGCGCCCCCTCGATGATCACAATGTCATTGGCGGCGGGGGCACTTCCGCTGGTCGCGCTGGTCATGTGTTGTCCTTCGGGTCGTCTTCACGCAGAAGATGCGCGAGTAGTTCGTTGGCTGCCTGGTTTGGCGAGAGGTCTGCTGCTTCAGCCCGACGCAGCACGTCGGCCTGGGTGGTGTCCATTGCCTGTTCCGCCACGGCCGACATGGCTTCAGCGAGACGGGCCCGCACTTCGGTGCGAATTCGGTGTCGTCGTCTGACGGCTCGTTCGCCGGTCTCGTCGAGATGGGCCAGGTGCTTCTCGACGCACGCCCACACCTCGGTCATCCCGTCTCCGTTGAGGGCGGACGCCATCACGATTGGCGGTCGATACCCGGTCGGGGATTCTTGGCCAGTCATGTGGCTGAGGTCGAGCATCAGTTCGAGGTCGCGGCGAACGTCGGCCGCTCCTGGACGATCGGCCTTGTTGACGACGAAGACGTCGGCGACCTCGAGAAGGCCTGCCTTGTTTGCTTGAACCGCGTCGCCCATACCCGGCGTCATGACCACCACAGCCGTGTCCGCGGCGCCCACGACGTCAACCTCGACCTGGCCGACGCCGACGGTCTCGATGATGACGGGGTCATATCCCACTGCGTCGAACAACCGCACCGCGAGCGGGACGGCAAGCGCCAGTCCACCGGAGTGTCCGCGCGTCGCCATCGACCGAATGAACGGACGTTGCGAAGTGGCGACTGTGGGAGAGTCAGCAGAGCCGCCCGAGCGAAGCGAAGTGGCGATTGCGGGAGACTCAGTTGCGGGAGTTACAGCTTCGTCCATGCGGATGCGGTCGCCCAGGATTGCTCCCCCGGTGAGTGGCGAGGAGGGGTCAACAGCCAGGACTGCTGGGCGACGGCCGGTCCTCACGAGCTTCGCGACGAGTTCGCCGACGAGCGTGGATTTGCCCGATCCCGGCGCGCCGGTGATTCCGACGATGTGGGCACGGCCGGCGTGGGGATGTGCCATCTCGCTGACCTGATCAGCGTTCGGTCCACCTCGCTCGACGATCGTCAACAATCGACCGAGAGCGCGGCGACTGCCCGCACGTGCCTCGGCATAAAGCTCGTCGACTGGAGCCGTGCGCCGGGCCATTTCAGTCCGCCTGAGCGGAGGCAACGGCATCACGAATCGTCTGAGCCACCTGCTCAGCGGAAGTACCAGGACCAATCACGGCCGCAACGCCTGCAGCGAGCAGTGGTTCGACATCTTGTACGGGCACGATCCCTCCGACCACGACAGGCGTGTCGAGCTCGGCCGTCTCTACAGCTTTGACCATCGCCGGTGCCAGCGTCATGTGGCCGGCGTTGTGCATAGACAACCCGATCACGTCAGCGTCTTCTTGCTCGGCAGCAGCAACGATGCTGTCGGTCGTCTGGCGAAGCCCAAGATAAATGACCTCCATGCCAGCGTCGCGCAGAATACGAGCGACGACCTTGAGCCCACGATCGTGTCCATCCAGGCCAAGCTTGGCGAGAAGGACCCGAAGCTGTGGCTGGGCAGCGCTGGCGTCGCTCATCAGATGATCGCTTTCTCGACGTACGTGCCGTAGACGGACTCCATGGCCATCACCACTTCCTCGAGGGTTGCGTAGGCCTTCACGGCAGCGAGAATTGCGGGCATGACGTTCTCCTCGGGAGCGGTAGCAGCGGCAGTGACCGCCGCAAGCGTGCGCGCAACCTCGGCGGAATCGCGGCGAAGTTTGACGTCGTCGAGTCGCTTGCGCTGATACTCCTCGACGTGGGCTCCGATGCGTAGGAGTTCCTTGTCGTCGTCGTCCCCGTCGGTGAACGCGTTGACGCCGACAATGATGCGGTCGCCGCTGTTCACCTCTCGTTCGAATCTGTAGGCCGAGTCGGCAATCTCACCGACGAAGTAGCCGTTCTCGATGCCTGCATACACACCCTCGAGCATCGATCCCTGCCCGAGGTCGTCCAGATGCGCAAAGATCGATTCGGCCTGGCGCTCCATCTCGTCGGTCATCCACTCGACGTAGTCGCTTCCACCGAGGGGGTCTGCAACGTTTGCCACGCCGGTCTCGTGCGCAACGATCTGCTGCGTTCGGAGAGCGATGCGGGCCGCCTTCTCGGTGGGCAGGGCAAGCGCCTCGTCGAAGCTGTCCGTGTGCAGGCTCTGCGTGCCGCCGAGAGCCCCGGCCAGCGCTTGAATCGCAACCCGGGCGATGTTGATCTCTGGTTGCTGCGCTGTGAGCGAAACACCCGCGGTTTGGGTGTGGAAGCGACAGAGCATCGAACGTTCCTGCGTAGCCCCGTACCGCTCCTTCATCCACCGAGCCCAGATTCGACGAGCGGCACGGAACTTGCCGATCTCCTCGAAGAAGTCGCTGTGACTGTTAAAGAAGAAGCTCAGCCGACCGGCGAACTCGTCGACGTCGACGCCGGCAGCGGTGGCCGCCTCGACGTAGGCGAAACCGTTGGCGAGCGTGAACGCCAGCTCCTGTGCAGCAGTGCTTCCGGCCTCGCGGATGTGGTACCCGCTGATCGAGACCGGGTGGAAACGAGGCATGTGCTCACTCGTGAATTGAATCATGTCGGTCACGATTCGTACGCTCGGACGCGGCGGGTAGATGTACTCCTTCTGCGCTTGATACTCCTTGAAGATGTCGTTCTGGATCGTTCCGGCGAGCTGATCTGGAGCGACATCGTTCTTTTCGGCGACAGCCACATACATCGCAAGGATGATCGCCGCTGGGCCATTGATGGTCATCGACGTGGACACACCCGACAGGTCGATGTCTGCGAACAGGTCTTCCATGTCCGCAAGGGTGTCAATAGCGACACCTGCCCGTCCGACCTCACCCATGGCCCACGGGCTGTCCGAGTCACGTCCCATGAGCGTGGGCATGTCGAAGGCCGTCGAAAGGCCCGTTCCACCGTTTCGCAAGATGTCCTTGAAGCGAGCATTCGTGTCTTCGGCGGTGCCGAAGCCTGCGAACATGCGCATCGTCCACAGTCGACTGCGGTACATCGACGGGTAGACACCTCGGGTATAGGGGTACTGCCCCGGATAGGGCGCGTCGCCGTACACGGGCTCGACCGGGACGCCCGACATCGTGTCGAACGGGCCGTCTCGGAGTGCCGACGCCTCGTATCGCTCGCGCCATTCGTCGTACCCGGGTCGTTCGTCGCTCATCTCGTCATCCCTTCGCGTTTGTGCGGGTCGATCCAGAGACGTTGTCTCCAGCGGACGAACGCACGGAGCTGAGTTCATGGTTGAGATCGCCGAGCCGAGAGTCCGCGACCTCGCCCATCCCCCACCGAATCTGTTCGAGCGCGCTCGTCGCATCGTTCAGAAGGTTTCGCCCATCCTTGGTGAGCGTCGCGAGCGTCGCGCGGCGGTCATCGGGGTGCGGGCTGCGAGCGACGAGGCCGTCTCGCTCGAGGCGGTCGATCGTGCTGGTCACGCTTGTTGGATGCACCTGCAGTCGTTCACCCATGCGGGCCATCGCCATCGAGCCGTTGCGGGCGAAGCTGAGAAGGGCAAGGGCTTCATATCTGCTGAATGTGAGTGAGAACTCGCTCAGCGCCGAATTGATCCGCCCCAGAACGATCTGATGTGAGCGAGCAAGCGACGTGGCGGCAACCATCGCTTCGACCTCTCCAAGGTCATTGTCGACCCAGTTTCGGCGGGCTTCGGCTACGAGGTCCATACCTGCGGGGCGATCGGAGTTCATCTCAGAAGAATAGCAGGTTCATCCAATAGTCGGATGTCCAACTATTCGGTCGACTTCTCGCTTCGAGTGGCATTCGTTGGCCAGATAGTGAAGATTCAGTCGCATGGATCAGGATCTCAAACGCTGCCTCGGCCAGATGATGAAAGGCGTGCAAGTTGTCGCGTCCGAACACGACGGACTGACGAGGGGCTACTGCTCACACTGGGTGTCCCAGGTCTCCTTCGAGGAGCCGATCATGCTCGCCTCCATCTCCCCCAAACACGAGACGCACGCGCTCATCGAAGCGTCGGGTTGGTTCACGGCCTCGATCCTTGCCGCAGATCAGGTGGATGTCGGGCAGTACTTCTCGTATCCGGGTCGCAAATTCAAACACATCGCAACAGAGTGGCTGACGACGACAGGGGGCTGGCCGGTGGTGCCCAACTGCATCTCATGGATCAAATGTGATGTCATCGAGAAACTCCCGACGGAGCTCGACCACGATCTCTTTCTTGCTCGGGTGACTGCGTTCGGCGAGGGCAGGCTCGGCGAAGATGCCCTGCTCTACTCCGCCCGCCACGGATGGCGGAAGTCCGGTGGGAAGGCACGCGAGCCTGGCCGATCAGTTCGCGATGAGTTGCTGGAACGGCTCGCACAGGCCGAGGGAGTGACCGACTGAGGCCCCGGGCGTCGTGAACCGAGTTGGCGTCAGTCCAGACCGACCATTCGCCGCCCGATCTTCGCTGCCTCAGATTCGATCGAGTTCTCGAGAAGCGCGTTGAGCGGTATCACCAACGCCGTGCTCATGAATGACGTGGCCTTCGCGCGGGCCTCGACGCTGGCCATGGTCGACTCACCGTTCCCGAGAAGGACTACCTGCACCGTGATAGCGATTCCCTTCTGTTCCGCGAGCACGGTCATTCCAGGCTTGTTGGACTGCACGTTGGCGCGCCCGTTCACGCGGCCTAAAGCAGTGTTCATCGCAAATCGAAACGCAAGCAGATTGCCCACAGGGTCGAGCTCCGGGGCGCGCAAGTCTTCGATCCCGGCAACACCCTCCCAAGTCGGCAGCAACTGCAGCCCTGCCCACGCCTGATCGACCGAAGTCGGTATGTCGATCGATGTCCTTGCCACGATCCCCCTTCACGGAGCGTAGGGCAGGTTGTCATTCATCGAAAGACGACAGGATCAGCTCCGTTTGGAATATGCCCACGGTCAATCGGTAGGCCCCGCTACTGCCGAGGTACGCGCCGGCGGTACCTTCCCACTGACCAGACTCTTCCATACAGTCAGAATTGACGAAGAGACCCGTGTCTGGCACGAGCGCCAAAGTTGAGTCGTTCTCGAAGACCAACTCGTAGCCGGATACCTCAAAGTTGGACAAGACCCTGGTTGAAAACGGCGCGCTGAAGACAACACCGTCGCATTCGACCTCAAGCACATCATCGGAGAACTCGGTTTGGATCGATTTCATTGTTTTTGTTCGATTGACGACGCGATCACTGTCGATATCACTAAACGTGACGCTCTCCCATACGGACTCACAACGGCCGTCGGGGTCCTCATGGAGACAGGCCAGGGGCTCCGACCTGGTTCGGTTCACCAACCGGAGATCGTGGCTCGAGTCTGTAGCACATGACGCGGCAATCACGATCACAGCCATAACGATGCCGAGCCGCTTGAGAGTCTTGTTCAGAGACACGACGTGAGATCTTTCAATCGAGGGTCGGAGGGCATGTTTCCGAGCGGATCTGTGGCGGCAACGAGCGCGCACGCGCGAGCGCTCCACACGTCTGGCTCGACCGACAGCACAGCTGTTCGGAAAGCACCCCCCACAACGAGCTGACCATCTGCTGCGAAATCCAACCATTGCGGGCGTTGGCCTTCGAGCGCCGAGAAGCTGGGTCCGATCTGCTGACGGGTGGCGATGTTCCATATGCTCACGTCGCCTCCGCGATCCCATACGGCGGCAATGCCCCGGACTGGGTCAAGCGCGACTCCGAACGCATCCTCGCCATAGGCCCCCACGACGGGCGGCTCCTCCGAATCGATGGAAACGCGCTGCACCCCGTCGTCGCCAACAGCAATGACCACGTCGTCAGACAGAAAGTGGCCATCGCGGCCGTGAGGCGCGTGTAAGAGCTGTGCCGCATCGAAGCTGTCGAGCGAGTACCAGACGAGGTCACCTCGTTTAGTCGAATAGACAAGGTCGTTTCCCGAACTGTTCAGATCGACGCGGGTCACATCATCCAGCGTCCGAAGAATGCTGATTTCCGCGATCGTCGCGCCGTCGTCGCTCATCACGATGACTCGGTCTTGGTCGGGATCGTAGAACGCTATTCGTTGGCTGCTCAGCGTCACGCGCCCTGCCAACTCGCTCCCCCTCAGCGGGATGTTTGCCACCAGATCTCCATCGCGGCGCCATTCAATACGGTCCGCGTAGACCACGGCGAGGTCACCCGGAATTCCGTTCACGACGTCGAGAACCCCGGCTTCGAAACCGAGCGCACGCAACCCTGAGTCCGTCACGAGGTACGCAGCCCCATTGGCCATGCCCGCCCATTCCCGTGTCTCAGGTGAAGGGGGGCCACCGGACGCGACGTCGATCGTGGTCACGAGACCTCCGTTCGATTGCGGCGGCCACCTCTGGATCGTGCCGTCCGAGTCGAGGGTTATCACGTCACCAGTGTCGGCATCGAAAAACGAAGTGACCTGACCCACTGTGTCGAATTCGACCGGACCGACGAGCACGGAGCCAGTGATGGCGTCCCACAGGACCACCGAGCCGTCCAGCGCCGACGAAGCGATCTTTGCACCCACCGCGTCGAACTCCACCCACGTGACCAGCGCATCGTGGAGACGTGCGGTCGATACGAGTCGCCAGTCATCGTCGCGATCGGTGTTGATCTTGACCTCACCCCCGTCGACGGTGGACACGAACTCGTGGTCAGCGCGAAAGAGTTCGACCGTTCCGTCGAGGCGACCCAACACAATCGCATCTCCGCTCGCGTTAAAGGCCGTCGTCCTAACCTCCGACGTGAGGCCAATACTGAACACGGTCTCGAACTCTTGTTCTCCGGTGAAAACATCCCACACCACCAGGGTGTGCCTGTCGACGACGGCCGAAAGCCGCGAACCTTCGGCACCAAACTCGAGATCCCCGACAGCAATAGCCCCATTGGTATCGATGCGCCGAATCAGCGAACCCGAGCCGACGTCGAGAATGTCGATGTGTGCCGGTGTCTCGATCGCATCCAAGCCGTCCGCCCCGAACCCGATAGCCAAGACAAGGCCATCCTCCGACAACGCAGCCGACGATGGGTCTGAAACGAGCGTTGGGGCGGGACCGAGCGGCACTTGACTTCTGAGATCGACCACCTCGTACGAGTCGCGCTGCAGGCCAAGGAGACGATCGCCGACCTGACGCACGAGAATCGGGGCGACAGGTATGCGCTGTATGTCGAAGTCCAATGTCTCGCCATTGACTACAGCGGATCTCGCGTTCCTATTCGCGACCATGAGGGCGCCCCCGGAGGAGTGAAGCGGTGCGTCACCCGTTATCGCAATGATGCCAACCCTGGAAACCTCGGTCACCTCGGGCGATTCGAGGATGGTTTCAAGCAGGAAGGCCTTAGTGACCGGTGACGATGATCGCGCGTGCAGACCGGGCGCTATCCGGAGCCGATCGGCATGGCTGAACGATTCATCGGCTGCGACCAGGGCCACGAGCTGGTTGACCTCGACCTGCACGCTACGACGATCGGCATCGCGACCGCGAGCAACCGCCACGACGCTTGCCCCCAGAGCGGCAATCATCGCCATGACGCTGACCCCTGCAAGTATCTTGAGCCGCCGGTTGCTCCGTC
>CAXMRH010000210.1:0-10234 GCA_964196045.1 uncultured Chthoniobacterales bacterium
TCCGCACTTGCCAGTCGACATCATGCATGCGTTCTCGCTGTCGGCAACGCAAGCAGATGAGCTCCTGGCGAGCTCGGTTCGACGCTTCGAGCGACGAGCCTTGCCAACAGACATTGCTCTGGTCGAGCGAATGCAGATGGCTCCCTCGACCATCTATTGAGCAGATAGAAGGGTTCGAATTGCCATCGCCTGTTCGATGACCAGATCGTGAGGGTTCTGGTCATCGGTCCGGCTCAGTCGTCGTCCTCATCACCTTCGTCGTCGTCATCATCGTCTTCGGACAGGCCCGGTGTGGCTCGGAGCCCTGCGACAAGCGCGTCGATCTCGGCGTCGCTTAGGTTCGCTTCGGGGTGGAGGCCGAATGATGTGAAGTAGCCAGGCGGCATCGAACCATCGAGGATCTCCTCGATGGTCTCGTCGGCTTCTTCGGCGCTCGTTCCGAATTCGGAATAGTTGACCTTGCCGCGTCCCTTGTCCACGTGGTCGGTGATCGCCCAGGAGATGGGGGCGATGTTCGAGTACCACGGCCATTCGACTTCATTGCTGTGGCATCCGTAGCAGGCGTTCTCCATCAGTTCGCGGGTGCGCGGCGACGACCAATCAGGCTCGGCGGTGACCGGAGGGTTTGAGTGATCCCTGCCGTAAGGCACGACTTGGATCACCCCGAAGGTCACAGTCGCCACCAAAGCGAAATGGGCCAACACGACGCCCGTACTCAATCCCCCTGCAGCGCCCGAGTCGGCGCCACCGTCTCGCCGACGGTTGTGCATCTTCAGCGTCGCGAACGCCCCTACCACAACGACTGCGGCGAGAACGACGGTCAACGGTATCGCCAGCCCGATCAGCACTGCGCCGACCACCGCAACGACCACCACCAGCAGGCCGGTCGCGCTCGCCGCGCGGTTGGCCGACACGAATGTTCGGGCGCGATCGAGATAGGTGGAGGCAGCTGACATGCGGGGCAACCTACCGCACCGTCGATGTAGTCTGCCTTATGCCAGCGGCAGCGTGCGCGTCGTGAACAGTGAGCGCGGTGTGTCGATCGGATTGATCCTCGGTGCAGGTGGACCGACCGGCGGGCCATATATTCACGCTGCTCTCGAGGAGCTCGAGCGTGTGTCTGGCTGGTCCCGGCACACCGCGAAGACAATCGTCGGAACATCTGCCGGGGCGTTCGTCGCAGCCTCCTTGCAGCACTCCAATGGTGAGACGACTCTCGCTCAGTTCCGGGAGCTCGCTACGCTGGGAAATGCGGCTGGGCTCCGACCCGGACTGCGACACCGTTTAGCGACGGTCGTGCGTCGAACCGCTGGATCGGTTGTCGCTGCGGTCGCGCCACGCGGTCGCCCGATAGCGGAGTATCGAGTTCCTTCCGGCCCATATCACCCCGGAGCCGAGGTAGTCACCGTCGAGCGCGGCTTTGGGAGGCGAGTCCGGCACGCACTGATTCACACGCCCGATCCCGAATCGGCGATCCGTGCGTCCGCTGCCATCCCGGGCCTCAACGCACCGATCGATCTGAGCGGCAAGCTCCATGTCGACGGAGCGGTTCACTCCGCTGCAAATGCCGACATCGTCTCTCCCGATGACCACGACGCTCTCGTGGTCATCGCGCCAATGATCGCGGCCTCCGGGGGTTCGTTGGTCGGACGCTTCCACCGTGCTCAGCTCCGTTTTGAACTTCGGCGCTGGATCGCGCATGGAAAGCCGGCGATCGTGATCATGCCGACTGTCGAAGAACATCGGGTCCGTCGGGATCGACCCTCGTTCGAGCAAGCGGGTCGCCGCGCTGTGACACGGCTGGTCGCCAGTCGAGACGAGGCGTGACCGGCCGAGCGGAAGGCGCAGCTACAGCACGCGTGTTTTCAGCCGTCGTTGTCGAACTTGTCGAGGACTTTGTGGGCCAGACCTGCAATCTTGCCGCGGATACCAGGTTCTTCGGCGCGCTCTTCAAGCCGAGCGTCGATTGCACCCAGTCGGGCTCGTTCGACTTCGGAGAGGGAGATCTTGCCGTCGTCGTTGAGGTCGTACGTCTCGAGGTCTTCCTTGGTCGGTTTGGGATTGGGTTCGCTCATACGATCAGTTGAACATCAACGGGATCGAATTAACAGGGCACGAAGTCCCTGGGACGTTCGCCCCTGGCGATAAAACGGGGCGAACGACACCCTGAGCGGTATCGATTCTCAACTGGTACTCGACTTTTTCGGCCTCCTGGTTATAGGAGGACTGGTCGGCGTGGTGATGGCCCTCGCAAGGTCGACACTTCGACGCGCGCTGATTGATGGCGCTCTCGACGTGACCATGGTGATCGCGGTCGGGGCAACATTCGGCAGCCTCTACCTCTCAGAAGTCATCGGCCTCGTGCCATGTGAACTGTGTTGGTTCCAGCGAATCGCCATGTATCCCATGGCGATCATCCTGGTGCTTGCTCGCATCCGAGGTGATCGGCACGTGCTGCCTTACGTTGGACTGTTGTCCGTCGTCGGCTTGGCAATAGCGCTCTACCACGTGCAGCTCCAGTTGTTCCCGGAGCAGTCGTCGTTCTGCGATGTCGTGAACCCATGCTCCAGCAAGGCCGGTGAAGCCCTTGGATGGATGACTATCCCGCAGATGGCCGCGATCTGTTTCGCTCTCATCGCTACGACAGTGTTCATGAGTATGTATTTCGAACGGAAGGAAACCTGATGGCCCAAGGATCGAAGAAAGTATGGGAGTCGCCGCTGCTATGGATCGTTGCCCTGATTGCCGTAGCGGGCATTGGAACGGTCTTGCTGTCATCCAGGGACGACGGCCCTGCGGTCTCAGATCGACTCGAGACGTCGACTGTCGCATTGGCAGGGTCCGATCTTGCGCTGCTCGCGAGTCCAGATCCGGCCATAGGGCTTCCTGCACCAACGATCACGGCGACCACACTCGACGGAGATCGGGTGAGCTTCAGCGCCGACGGAACCGCTCGCGTGTACGGCTTCTTTGCGCATTGGTGCCCACATTGCCAACGTGAAATCCCAAAGGTGGTCGAACTCATGGGTGCCGGTGCTTTGCCTGCTGATGTCGAGGTGGTTGCCATCTCGACATCGGTCGACGCAAGTGCCGCTAACTACCCACCTTCATCCTGGTTCGCTCGCGAACGGTGGCCGGCGATTGTCCTTCTCGATTCCGAAAGTGGCGAACTCGCCCGTGCGTACGGCCTCACAGGGTTTCCGTTCTGGGTGGCTGTTGATGCAGAGGGGAACGTGGCCGCGAGGGCTGCCGGCGAACTCGACCAGAACGACTTCTTAGCGCTCGTCGAGAGCGCTCGGAGCTAGTTCGTTCGTCCCTCAACTCGACGAGACGCCCTGCCGAACCAGAAGGGGAGTTACCTCCCTGATGGCCGGCTGTGAACGCGCGTTCCCGTTCCTGCCATCTCGTTCCCGCAATCGCGCTCTAGAGTCAGGACCTGCTCCCGAGATGAAAGCTTCTCCCTCCTTGCAGCCACCATTGATCATCCCCGGCGTACGAGCCGTCGTCAGGCACTCGATGCCCAACGTGATCGAGGGAAAAATCATCCCCATCGTGGTGTTCCTCGGATTCTTGAAGGTGGTCGGAACCACCGGCGCTCTTCTTGCGGCACTGGCATGGTCCTCCTCGGCGATGTTCTACCGCATGGCTACGGGACGAAAGGTGCCCGGTCTGGTGATCTTGAGCACGATCGGTCTGACCGCACGCACGATCGCCGCACTGGCAACCGGAAGCCTCGTCGTCTACTTCCTGCAGCCAACCATCTCAACTGGACTCGTGGGGCTGGCCTTCTTGATCTCCGTCCCGATGGGCAAACCTTTGGCTGAGCGACTCGCTCACGACTTCTGCCCGTTCGAGCCCGAAATGGCGGATCACCCGATGCTCAAGCTGTTCTTCCTCCGCCTATCGATGCTCTGGGCTGTCACCAGCCTCGTGAACGCCGCCTTCACGCTGTGGCTACTACTCACACAATCGGCGACGACCTTCGTCGTGATCAAGTCCTTCACCGGACCGTCGTTCACGGTCGTAACTCTCCTACTTGCTGTCGGCTGGTTCCGATTCGCCATGAAACGAACCGGACTGTCCGTCGAGTTCGGCTCGACGATGGCCATTTCGCAGCAGTAGGACTAGCTGTATGGAGTTCATTGCCCACCGAGCAGGGAACAGCACGGACGCTCTTCGTGCCGCGGAACCGGTCGTCGACATCATCGAGGTCGACGTACATCTCGGCGAGGGGAACCGCGTGGAGGTGCGGCACGCGAAGAAACTCTGGCTAACGGCTCGCCTATGGGAGAAATGGCATCTCGAGCCGAGCGACAGCAAGATTCCGGCTTTACTCGAGATACTCGACGCCGCGGACCCTGCCACACATCTCTGGCTCGATCTGAAGGGTTTCACCCCTCGATTGTCTCGCCGTGTTCTTGAGGTGATGGGCGAGCGTCGTCCACTCACCATTTCGACGAAGCCGTGGTGGCTGCTTCGGGCCTTCTCGGGCGCTCCAGGAATCCGCACAATTCGATCCGCTGGGAACCGCTTCGAGCTTGCGCTTGTGTTCTGGCTGCCTTCCCGCCTCACGACTGACGGAACAGTGCTGCACCACCGACTGCTCACCGACCGGGTCTTGAAACGGCTTCTGAAGCGAGGGGCGGTCTACACCTGGGCCGTCGATGACTCCGATTCCATCGAACGACTGAGACGTGGGGGAGTGGCCGGGGTCATTCTCGATGATCTTGCCCTCGTGCCACCGAGGTGAACCGGCTTAGTTGGCAGGCTTCGACTGCGAACTGTGTATTTGAGGCTCCGAGTGGAACGGGTCGAACCGATGCCTCGCGAGCGTGGGGGAGATCATCATGGCAATTCCAAGGCTGACGAGAGCGAGCAAGGCTCCCGCAACGCCATCGACGATGTAGTGGTTTCCGGTGACCACAACGGCCGTTGCCATAGCAATTGGCGTAGCGACCGCGAACACACGAAGTGAAGGCGCCGACCGATAGAGCGCAATGCCGACGAGCAGATTCCAACCAACGTGCAGACTCGGTACCGCGGCGTACTTGTTCACGAGTGCTGGAGGCTGCAGGAGCCGATAGGAGTTGGAGAACTCTGTAACCGTGTCGAGGAACCCGATATCCAGCAAGCGCGGCGGCGCCACGGGGAACAGCATGAAGACGATGAGCCCCAGAGCGCCCGAGATGAACATGGCGTTGCGAAGGAGAAGGTATTCATAACGCTTCGTGCGATGCAGCCACACAAGCGTGATGACGATCACGGGCCAATGGAGCCAGATATACGTCCAGTTCGCCAGCGTCATGATGATTCGGGAGTCATCCACCAACCGCTGGGCGGTGAGCTCGAGATCAAGGGCGAGACGCTCCTCGAGTTCCAATACGCGGAAGCCGTTCTCGATGGCGACGTCCGCAGAGCCTTGCGTAACACCGCGCACAGCAAAGTAGAAGATGATCGCACAAGTGATCAAAAACGCCTGCTTGACAAACTCTGGCCAGCCCCGTCCGACCGGCAGCGGTTGTCCTTCGGCGTTCGACAGTTTGTTGTCGTTCACCCCATGACTCTCCCGTCACATTTAATCAAACTATACGCAGACGCCAGACATTCCGGAATGACCTTTGGTCCCGCTGCTCAGACCTAGGACAGATGGCACACCACGTGGGGACGAAGGTCCATGCCGTGTACGTACTCCCGATTCTTAGAGTTGTTCATAGACCACAACGCGCGAGAGCAGTCGTTGAGGGTCGTTGCTTTTTTGACGAAACGAGGATGTGTTGACCACAGAACCAAAGAAGCTAGTAATCCTTGGCGGGGGTACTGGCGGCACGCTCGCGGCGAACCGCATGCGCAAGGTGTACGACGAATCCGACCTCACGATCGATGTGATCGATCAAAACAACGAACATGTCTATCAACCAGGTCTGCTGTTCGTGCCGTTCGGATTGGCAGAACCTGACGAGATCGTCCGGCCGCGTGATCGACAACTAAAGAAGTCGATCAATTATCACCTCAGCGAGATCGACGCCGTCGATATCGAGACGTCCAACGTGTCTCTTCGAAATGGCACAACACTGGAATACGACGCCCTGCTCGTGGCGACCGGATCGATACTGCAGCCCGAGGAGACGGAGGGCCTCGACGGTCCAGGCTGGCTCGAGACCGTGTTCACCTTCTATGACATGGCCGGAGCGACGGCCCTTGCGAAGAAACTCGAGACGTTCAACTCCGGCCGGCTCGTTATCAACGTCATCGACATGCCGATTAAATGCCCGGTAGCGCCGCTCGAATTCGCGTTTCTTGCGGACTGGTACTTCACCGAACGAGGCGTTCGCGACGACATCACGATCACCTATGTGACGCCCCTCGACGGAGCGTTCACCAAACCCACGGCATCAGCGACGCTTTCATCGCTCCTGCAGGAAAAGAACATCGAACTCGTAACCGAGTTCAACACCGGTGAGGTTGATGGCGCCGAGGGCACCTTGACCGGCTTCGACGGGACCGTGATCGAGTTCGATCTCGCTGTCGTCGTGCCGCTGCACGGCGGAGCGGCCTACGTACACGACTCGCCTGGTCTTGGCGATGAGCTTGGTTTCATCCCGACGAACAACGCGACGTTGCAGTCAGAGGTGGCACCGAACATCTTCGTACTTGGAGACGCCGCTGACGTACCGGCGTCAAAGGCGGGTTCGGTCACCCATTTCGAAGGCGAGGTGCTCGTACAGAATCTCGAGTCCTTCCTCGACGGGCGTGAGCTCGATGCCGCGTTCGATGGCCACGCTAACTGTTTCATCGAAACAGGCTTCTCGAAGGCCCTCCTGATCGACTTCAACTACGAGACAGAGCCGTTGCCAGGCCACTATCCAGGTCCGATCGGGCTACCACTCCTCAAGGAGTCAAGGATCAATCATCTCGGGAAGCTGATGTTCCAGCCGTTCTATTGGCACGGACTGCTTAAAGGCCGAGATATCCCGGGTATTGGAGCGGACATGCCGAGCCACGGAAAACATCGGGTCAGCTCATGACCACTCACCAAATCATCAACAGAGGAAGACAGACATGACCAGCAAGCTTCTCGCCGGAGCCGAGATCGAAGTGAACGACGAAGGTTTCTTCGTCGACGCGAATCAGTGGACTGAGGATATGGCCACGGAACTCGCCGAAGAATGTGGAGTTCCGACTCCACTTACGGAGCAACATTGGACCGTTCTGCACTACATGCGCCAGGAATACTTCGAAAAGGGCACCGGACCAACCGTTCGCAAGCTCGGCAAGTCTTCAGGCGTCAGCATCAAAGAGCTCTATCAGCTGTTCCCAAAGGGTCCAGCGAAGCTAGCGGCCAGAGTTGCGGGCATCCCAAAGCCTCGCGGCTGCATCTAAATCAAAATCGCACGCACCACTACGTAAGGAGAAGACATGACAGTGACGTCGCCAGCAGAACTCGATACCTCCAAGAAGGACACGATCGAAAAGGTCTCGATCATCATCTCGAAAGGTTCGCTCGAAGAGAGCTACCCAGGTCTGATCATGGCGAATGGAGCTCGCGCCGAAGGAATCGAGGTAAACCTATTCTTCACATTCTTCGGGCTCGACGCGATCCACAAAGACCGTCACGATCACATCAAGGTCGCCACGGTAGGAAATCCTGGCCTACACATCCCGACATGGGCTGGTGGGCTACCCGGCGTCTCCGCGCTGGTGACCAAAAAAATGGAACATCAGATCGAAGAACTTGATTTCCCCGGAATCGCCGAGTTCGTGGAGATGATCTCCGACACCGGCGCTGGACTCTATGCATGTCTGGCTTCGGTCGACCTCTTCGGCATCAAGCAGGAGGAGCTCATTGAACAGGTGGACAATATCATCACCGTAGGTGAGTTCTACGAGATGGCTGGTGGAGGCCAGATCATATTCACCTGACAGAGATCCAATTCAAACGAACCGCCTGAAATATACGTTATGTTAAGTTAGTACCGAGCGATCAGGTATCCCCGGACAAGAGCTACGTTGACTCCGTGCTACGCGTCTCCGTATCCGGGTTCCTGTTCGACAACGATGGCGTGCTCGTCGACAGCCATGCACAAGTCGAAATCGCGTGGTGCGAGCTCGCCAGACGCTTCGACCTCGATTACGACACGCTCGCTCCGTTGCTCATCGGCCGTCGCTCCGAAGACACCCTCAGCCGGTTCCTCGCTGGAGATGTGCTTGCCGCTGCGGTCGCCCAACTCGAGACAATCGAGATCGAGGTCGCCCACGACACACCACAGATCCAGGGGGCGGCGGAGTTTCTCCGCTCGCTGACTGTTCCGTGGACGGTCGTCACCTCTGCAACGACTCCACTCGCGAGAGCAAGATGGGCAGGCGCTGGGCTTGTCGTGCCGGACCGCGTCATCACTGCAGACCACGTCACGGAAGGCAAACCTGACCCCGAGCCGTACCTCCGTGGAGCCGAGATGATCGGTATAGAACCTGCCAAAATCGTGGTTTTTGAAGACGCTCCGGCTGGTGGCATCGCAGCACGCGATGCTGGCTGCGTTGTCGTGGCGGTAGGCGACCTCGAGTGGTCGATCGAGCCAGACGCGCGGGTTCCCGACCTCACGCACGTCCGATTTGATGCGGATACGTCGGAATTGCTCATCCCAGGTGAACGCCAAAGGTGAGAAACACCACACGTGACTGCTGAGACCCCGCTCCGATCACCGGCAGTGCAATCGGTCGCGCTCACATTCGCCTCGTTCGCCCTTCCCATTTCGATGCTCGGCGTCATGTGGGCTGATGTCCGCGTCCGATTCGATCAATCCGTCGGCACTCTCGGCTTCGCAGCTCTGTTCTACGCCGCTGGGCGACTGAGCACGGCCACAACGGGTCGCCACCTGGTGAGGACTATCGGGACTAGGTGGGCGTTCACGGCCGTCCTCATGGCGCTCGCCGGCAGCACGATCGTGCTCGCGACTGCCCCAACATGGTTCGTCTTTCTTGCAGGGCTGGCAATGATCGGTATGGCGTCGGGGATGCTCGATTCACTTGGTGCGGGTGTGATCGCGACAATCGAGGACATCCGTAGCGCCGGATTGATCCACGGGAGCTACGGCGTTGGTTCGACCGTTGGCCCGCTTGCCGTTGCGCTAACGGGGAACTGGAGACTTTCGGTGGGACTAGTTGCGGTGGTTGCCCTCGTGGCAGCGATCCGCGCATCGAAAGTTTCCGAAGGCTGGCCCACTGATGCAGACGGACCACCCCCACGAGACGACGTGGCCCCGCCGCAGGATCCGTCGGCGTCGCTACCAGTTCTTGCCACCACACTCTCGCTCCTGTTGTTTGCGACCTTTGTTGCGCTCGAGGTCACGTCAGGCCAGTGGATACACACCTACCTGACTGAACATCGTTCCGTCGACACCAACGCAGCCCGGATTGCGGTCGCATTGTTCTGGGGCGGACTCACCGTCGGCCGCCTGAGCATGGGCACCTCCACACTGAGTGGTGTGATCGACCGAATCGGGCTTACAAATCTCAGCGGATTCGCGGCCGCGATATACCTGCTCTTCGCTGTTGTGCCAGATGTGATCGCCATAGTCCTACCTGCCATCGCCGCATTGGCACTGGCGCCAGTCATACCGACGCTGTTCGCGAGAACCACGAGACGCATCGGCACAGGTCACACCGCGAAAATCGCTGGATGGCAGCTGATCGCCACGAATCTCGGTGCCATTTGTGTGCCGCTGCTCGTGGGCATCCTCGTCGACGGATTCAACCCGAACCTCATTGCGTGGACCCTTGTTGTGGTCAGCGCGGTCGGCACACTGCTTCTGGCCTTCATGGCATGGCATCTTCCCGTCGAAGATGCAGAGCGGTTTCAGTCGAGTTGAGAATGTTGTATTAGGCCTATCTGTCGATCCTGCTGGCGACTTACTCTGTCGACATGGAGACTGCAGATGTCCTTGTCGAGGCATATCAACGCATCCGCGAGCTGGTCCATCAGGCAACGCTCGGCCTCAACGCCCGGCAACTCACCTACCGACCGCACACAGAATCGAACTCTATTGCTTGGTTGGTCTGGCATCTCACCCGGATCCAGGATGATCACATCAGTGCCATCGATAGGTCGGAACAGGTCTGGGTCAGCTCGTCATGGGCGGCCAACTTCGGGATGCCTGCAAACGCTTCCAACCTTGGCCAAGGTGATGGACCGGCCGAAGTGGCAGCGATTCAGCCCAACGGTCCCGGCGCGCTCGTC
>CAXMRH010000211.1:0-16165 GCA_964196045.1 uncultured Chthoniobacterales bacterium
GTCGGTGTTGGTTTTCCCGGCGTTGTGCAAGGTGGCATCATCCGAACAGCCGCAAACCTCGACAAATCATGGGTCGATGTCGACGGTGATGCCGTGTTCACAAAGGCTTCTGGCTGTGACGTCGTCATGATCAACGATGCCGACGCCGCCGGTCTGGCCGAGGCCAGGTTCGGGGCCGGTGAGGGTGTTGCAGGTGTCGTGATCTTGTTGACACTCGGTACCGGCATCGGTTCGGCCATCATCGTGGATGGGACGCTTGTCCCGAACACCGAATTCGGTCACCTCATGATGGGCAAGCAGATCGCCGAGGATCGTGCATCATCTCGAGCGAAAGAGGACCTCGATCTTTCCTTCAAGGCGTGGGGCAAGGAACTGTCACTCGTTCTGCAGGAGATGGAGAAGCTCTTCTGGCCCAACCTGTTCATCCTTGGCGGAGGCATCAGTAAGTCGTTTGCGAAGTTCGAAGAACACCTCAGCGACGTCCGCACCCCAGTCGTGCCTGCAGAGCGGCTCAACCGTGCTGGCATCGTCGGAGCAGCCCTGGCGCATGAGTGATTCAGCTGTCTGACTACGCGTAGTGAAGCGGCAACGCTGTGGTGTGTTTCATCTGTTCCATCACGAAGGTCGACCTGACGTCGTAGAGATCGACCTGCTCGATGAGGCGTAGATAGAACTGGTCGTATGCAACCATGTCGGGCACAACGACCTTCAAGAGGTAGTCGAGTTCGCCGCTGGTGCGATACACCTCGACAACCTCATCGAAGTGGCCAATGGTGTCGTGGAAGTTCTGCGTCCACTTGGCGTTGTGTTCGTTGGTCTTGATGAGCACAAGCGCGGTAAGCGATAGGTTGACGGCTTCCGGGTTGATCAGCGCGACCCGCGCCTTGATCACGTTGTTCGCCTCGAGGTTCTGGAGGCGTCTCCAACACGGCGTTGAGGTGAGACCGACAATCTCCGCGATCTCTCGAACCGAGAGCGTCACGTCGGTCTGCAGTATGCGTACAATCTCACGATCTATATCGTCCATCGTGGAACGATAGTCGCCAAATATCCTGTGTGATAGAACAAACATGCTCAGATCTAGCGATATCTGAGAAATATCGCTGAAGACATCCCGGCTGTGGACGTTTACCCTTTGTCCATGGGCATCTCGCACAAGTTCACCGAGCATCCAAACTCCGTCGACGAGACATACTTCGAGCACATGCGCGCCGCAGCAGGGTTCTCGCGAAAACTTCTGCGCGCTGCATGGTGTTGTGGGGTTCACGCGGTGTTCCCGTGGCGTCACTGTTCGACGGGAAGTACCACCGTCAAGGAGCTTCATACACAGATGACTGCGGGTGCTCGTGGAGCCCTCGTCGACGTTGCTTGACTCTTACAGGCCTCGGAGTTGCGCGTACTGAGGCTTGATTACGTCGTTGATCAGCGAGAGTCGCTCGTCGAATGGTAGGAACGCACTCTTCATCGCGTTGACCGACATCCACTGCATGTCGCCGAGATCCCATCCGAACACATCGACCATGTTGTGCATCTCCTCGGTCATCGAAATGTCGCTCATCAGCCGATTGTCCGTGTTCAGCGTGACGCGGAACTTGAGATCTTTGAACAACTTGATCGGATGGTCCGCCAGATCATCGACCACCCCGGTGTGGAGGTTGGACGAGGGGCACAACTCCAAAGGTATGCGACGATCGCGTATGTAATCTGCGAGCCGACCGAGCTCGGCCTGACCGTCTCCGTCGATTGTGATGTCGTCGATGATGCGGACACCATGACCGAGGCGCTCCGCTCCACACCACTGGAGCGCCTTCCAGATCGACTTCGGTCCGTACGCCTCACCGGCATGGATGGTGTAGTGGAAGTTCTCCCGCTGCGCGAGCTGAAACGCGACCATGTGTTCGTCGGGCGGAAACCCGTCCTCGGGCCCTGCAATGTCGAAACCGACCACACCACGATCACGCCAGCGCACCGCCAACTGAGAGACCTCGAGGCTGTTGTGGTTCTGGCGCATTGCCGAGCAGATCGTACGAATCGTGAGCGCGGTGCCAGTGCTGGCTTCTGCAAACCCTGACGTAACGGCCTCAACCGCGTCGTCCATCGAAAGACCGTGCTCGGTGTGGAGTTCAGGGGCGAACCGCACCTCGGCATAGACGACGCCGTCGGCAAGGAGGTCTTCCACACATTCGCGGGCAACACGATGGAGTGAATCAGCCGTCTGCGTGACCCCTGTCGTGTGGGCAAACGTGTCGAGATACAGAACGAGGTCCTTTCGGTCGGCGCCCCGTATCATCCACTCGGCGAGCTCCGTTGGGTCCATCGTGGGCAGGTCTTCATAGCCGTTCTCGTCGGCGAGGTCGATCACTGTTTGTGGACGGAGCCCTCCGTCGAGATGATCGTGCAAGAGCACCTTGGGAGCGGAGAGCAATTCGTCGAATGTCGGTGTTCCAGCCATGGTCAAGTATGGCCGCTATCGCAAGGCGATCGTGCAGATTCGCCAGTTCGACGCGGGCTTACTCAACGTGATCTGGAACTCCCGAATGCCGTTCGCAGCGACGATCTGGCCTGCGGCGATCGCGACGCTCTCGTTTTCGCGACCATCGATCACCAGTGAGTCAGGATCGGCGTTGCTGCTGAGGGTCGAGTTCCCGCTGCGCTCGACGAACGCACTCGTCGAAGTTGAGAAGTCCCAGCTGCCGTCGAGTCCAGCCGTAACGTCAAGGAGCTCGGAGGCCGATGAGCACGGTTCGGATCCGTCGGCGAGTCCTGCGACCACGTCCGAGTGTCGTGCGTTCGAAGCGGCGAGGAACTCATCCACGGTGGATTCGATGGATTCGGTTCTTTCGTTGATCTCACTAACTCCGAACCGGATGAGCGCAACACAACCCCCGAGTGGCAGTGCGCAGAAAAGCAACACGCCAGTGAGAATCCACGGCCACCGCTTCTTCTTTGCAGGTTCTGGGCCAAGGGATGTTGGCGGACCGATGGGCGGAGCCTGGGGAGGAAAACCCGGTGGCGGAACGTTCGGCGCTGGAGTGATCGGCGGTGGAGACGATGGAGGTCGAGGCTGGGCGTCCCACGGCTCCCCATCTTGCGGGCTGGGTTCGCCTCGATAGATGTAGTCCTCTTCTCCGTCGGTTGGATCGCTCATCTAGTCCTTCGCCTGTTTTGTTCGAACCTAGCTCGTCCGCGAAAGTTGGTGTGGCTAGCGATCTGACGTCCGCCGGTGTCCGGCGTTTCGTTCCGAGGCGAGCACCGGAAGCAGGTCGGCCACCGACTCGATGAGGTGCGTGTGTGGTGCCTCTAGGAGAGACTCCGGAGCTGCCTGGCCGCTTCGGACGCCGATAACTAGGCCAGCACCAGCGCGGTTGCCCGCCTGAAGGTCCGCGGCCGTGTCGCCGACGATTGCCACCTGACCCACGCTGTCGATACGAAGCTCCAGAATCGCTTCCAGCAATAGATCGGGAGCCGGATGCCCACGTCGCACCCCATGGGCGGAGAGGGTCGCTGCGAACGTGTCCTGCCAATGGAGAGCGGATAGAGCCGCCCGCCGAACCTCCGGAGTAAAGCTTGTGGTCAGCGCGGTCAACACGCCTTGCGCTTGCAGCGCAGAAAGGACGTCTCCAGCACCCTCGACCGGTCGAAGCGTCGGCACTTCGGCGAGAATGCTGTCATCGAAGGCCCAGGTCGCTTCTTCGGCGAGGATGGGGTCGCTGAGGATTTCGGTCAACACGATGAGTGTGGGACGTCCTCGCAAGGTTTCGATGCGTGCGATCGCGTCCTGAAACGGGTCCGTGCCGTGGTGAAGGCCTGCAAGCTCGAGAGCGCGTCCGTAGGCCCGCTCGATGACGCCGTCGTCGACGACGAGTGTTCCCATCAGGTCGAAGACCACGAGCTGAACGGCCGCGCCCGCGATCGGAGTTGTTGTCACCTGTTCAGCGTGGCACGGATTCGATCAGATCGATGGATTTCCGAACTGGTCTGGGGTGTTAGGCGGCGGCGCGTGTGCGCCGCAGTAGCGGGTCAGCGGCGGCCAGCGCCTTGTCGGTGAGTCGGAAGATGCGACCGGCAGCTCCTGGCGTTTGCCCATCGACCAGGTTTCCCATCACCTGCAGGGTGATGTTGGCTATCTGTTCGGTCCCAACAGCGAGTCGTAGGCCGGTCTTCAAGATCATGGGGTGTCCGATCAAGAAGCTGAACCGACGACCCGTACTCAAGAAGTTGTCAAAGCGTTCGCCGATTTCGACGTCGTAACGTGCGGGAGCGGACGATGGGTCGTCGAGGAAGAGATCGGAAGCGATCATCCCACTCTCGAGTCCGTAATCGATGCCCTCACCATTCATCGGGTTGATGAGTCCAGCGGCATCACCGATCGCAACCCAACCCCGACCGTGTCTGCGTTGGGCGCTCATTGGAAGCCGCCATGCGCGCGGGCGTTCGGTGAAGTCTCCAAGGCCCCAGTCCTCTCGGACCATGTCTCGATAGGAGCCGAGCAACGTGTTCAGGTTGAGCTTCTTGAAGCCCTTCATCGTGCTGAGCGCCCCAGCTCCGATGTTCACGGTGCCATCACCGGCAGGGAACATCCAGCCATATCCGGGCACGGCCACACCGTGTTCGTCCTTCAGGGTGAGGCATGCTTCGAGATGCTGATCGCTGTGGCGAGGGGATTCGACATAGGCGCGAATGGCCAAGCCAAAAGGTTCGTCTTTGACTCGTTCTGTGCCGAGGATCTTTGCAACTTTGCCAGGCGCCCCAGATGCAACGACCGTCATAGGAGCACGCCAAGTCATCCCGTTGGCCTCCACGCCGATGACGTTGTCGCCGTCCAGTAGCGGCAGAGCCTCTGTCTCCCAGATCACCTCCGCGCCAGCTGATGTGGCCGCGTCGATGAGAGCTGCGTCGAGTCGCCGCCTCGGCCAAACGGCACCATGGTCGGGAAAGCGGGTTCCGCTCGGCCAATCGAGCTCTCGAACGGTCGAGTTCGCGATCATACGAAGTCCGCGTATGTGATGTGCGCCCTCCAGATCGATCTCGAGTTCGTTAAGCGCTCCGATGGCCCGGGGGGTGAGGCCATCTCCACAGACTTTGTCTCGGCCGTACGAGGCTTTGTCGAAGACGACGACTTTTGCGCCCCCGCGTGCCGCTCGGATCGCTGCAGCGGCACCTGCGGGCCCGGCTCCGATCACCAAGAGGTCGGCTGTCATCGAGGTCATAGGTCAAGCTTGCCAGGGAGATCACTCGGAACCGTCGACGCAACATGCGTGACGTATGGCCCAACGAGTCGGCCGACACCCTGCCCGACCCGAAGGCCGCCGCTTCTTACAAGCTGCGTAACGATGCTGCTGTGGCGAGGTCATAGCGAGGCCGCGTTCTACAGTCGAATGATGCATTCCCGCCGCATTCTCCCCACACTCCTGGTGATGGCTCTCATCGCTGCTGCGTGTGGCGGCGCGGAACAGGTCGACTCGGCGACACTGCCGACCGAACAATCATCGACAGAATCCACGACAACCTCAGATTCGCTGGCAGCTCCAAGCGCCGCGGCGTCGGCGACAACCTCATCGACGGCAACGACCTCACCCAGCGCGACAACCTCGGTAAGGACAACCGAACTAGTTCCGCTGGTGGGCGGCGGCCAGATCGACCTGAATTCGATCCAGGGCCAGGACACCGTGCTCTGGTTCTGGGCGCCGTGGTGACCGACGTGCCAACGAGAAGCCGGTGCGGTCGCACGGGTATCACAACAGAATCCTGACGTGAATTTCGTCGGTGTGGCAGCGCTTGACACCGAGAACGCCATGCTGGGCTTCGTCAGCGGCACCGGTGTTGGAGTCTTCCCCAACGTCAACGACGAACACGGCCAGATATGGGCTCGCTACGGTATCGGGTACCAGCCGGCGTTCGTACTGATCAGTGCTGATGGGACGTCCGAAACCTATTCATCGCTGGGTGAATCGGAACTTCAGGGGCATATCGATCGATTGTTCTAGAGTGGTGCAGCGTGGACCTCGAACTACGTCTTGATGCGGTCATCATTGCGGTCACCGATGGTGCGCCTCGTGTTCTCGGGGTGAGCAACCCAGAGCGCGCCCGCTGGAGCCTTCCTTCGGCCACACTGTCCGATGAAGCCACACTCGATCTGGCGGTTCGTGCGGCCATCGAGGAACAGGCGGGGCTCGAAGTTAGCTACGTCGAGCAGCTCTACACCTTTGGTGATGTCGCCCGTCGGCAGGATCGTCGAACGGTCTCGATTGCGTATCTGGCGCTCGTGCAGGAGACGGAGCTGCTCGTCGGCGCCGAGTGGCTCGGGTACTACGACTTGCTCCCCTGGGAAGACCACCGATCCGGGACACACCCGCTGATCGAATCGACGATCGAGCCACTTCTGATTGCCTGGGCTGGCCAGAGCGAAGAACGTTTGGCAAGAGTGTCCGTGGCATTTGGAGACGCGTTCGACGGGGTTCGAGTCCTCGATCGGTATGAGCTCATGTATGAAGCGAACCTGGTCGACGAGTGGTGGGCGGACCAACGACTCGAGGTCACGTCGCCGGTGTTCGGCGAGTCCATGCACCTCGATGGCCGTCGAATCGCGGCAACAGCTCTGGGTCGGATCCGCGGGAAACTGAGCTATCGGCCAGTGGTGTTCGACCTCTTGCCCGAGTCGTTCACGTTGCTCGAGCTCCAGCGCTGTGTGGAGGCGTTGGCCGGTGTCCAGTTGCACAAGCAGAACTTCCGACGGCTGATCGAGCGGGCGGGGCTCGTGGAGGGGACTGGAGAACGAGCCGCGCACGGTGGCCGCCCTGCTGAGCTGTTTCGATATCGGCCCGAGGTACAGCTCGAGCGGTCTCGTCTAGGTGTCGGACAGCCATACCGGTAGCGCGATCTCGAATCTCCAATAGCAGAAGTGCGCCAACTCCTATAGATTGACGAGTACGAGCAAATACTCAGATTGAGTATAAGTCGAGCGAACAGGCAAGGATCTCATGACTCCACAATCGCAACTCGCACGATCCAACGTCGCCGAGCGCCTCGATGGCGTCGTTCCGCCGATCGAGCTGGCGATTCTCGAGCCACTCATCGAGGAGATCGACGAGCTCAAGAAACGACGAAATGCTGTCGTGTTGGCGCACAACTACATGACACCCGACATCTTCTACGGGGTCGCAGATCTTCGTGGTGACTCGCTACAGCTCGCGCGTATGGCGGCCGAAGTCGACGCGGACGTGATCGTGATGGCCGGAGTGCACTTCATGGCCGAGACCGCAAAAATTCTGAGTCCCGAAAAGACCGTTCTCATCCCCGACACACGCGCCGGTTGTTCGCTCGCCGAGTCGATCACGCCCAGCGACATTGCCCGCCTCCGACAGCAACATCCGGGGGCGCCTGTCGTTACCTACGTGAACACGTCCGCGGCGGTCAAAGCGGCGTCGGATATCACCTGCACCTCATCGAACGCCGTCGCCGTGGTCGAATCGCTCGAATCCGACACGATCATCTTCACGCCTGATCAGTACCTGGGGTCATGGGTCGCTGGACAGACGGACAAAGAGATTATTGTGTGGAAAGGGGCGTGTGAGGTACACGAACGGTTCACCGCGAAACAGCTGCTGTCACTTCGCGATGACACGCCGGGAGTGAAGATCATCGCGCACCCAGAATGCCCGCCAGATGTGCTCGCCGAGGCCGACTACGTCGGCTCCACAGCGGGAATGTCCAACTGGCTCAAGGTGGAGCAACCTGAACTGGTAGCAATGATCACCGAGTGCTCGATGGCGGACAACGTCGTCGATTTGGCCCCAAACACCACATTCATTCGTCCATGCAACATGTGCCCCCACATGAAACGAATCACCGTTCAGAACATCCGGACCGCCCTTGAGGACATGCAACACGAGGTCCTCGTCTCTGAAGACGATGCGCGGGGAGCTCGGCGATCTCTCGAGGCAATGCTTGCAGTGACGTGACCTCAACGTCGCAGCGTCGTGCGATCGTCGTCGGTTCTGGGATCGCCGGCCTGAGTGCAGCACTACATCTTGGAAACTGCACGGTTATCACGAAGTCGTTTCTCGGGGCAGGCTCCACGCGTCTCGCTCAAGGTGGGTTGGCGGCCGCGGTGGGCCCGGATGATTCACCGGACCAACATGTCGCGGACACGCTTCGTGTCGCTGTTGGTCTCGCCGATCCCGAGACTGTCGAGATCGTTGCCAGCGGTGCACCCGAAGGGGTCTCGTGGCTCGCGGAGTTGGGCGTTGCATTTGATCGCGAGGACGGCGCGCTGTCGCTCGGACGAGAGGCGGGGCATTCCAGGCACCGAATCGTGCATGCGGCGGGCGACGCGACGGGGCAGGAAATGGTTCGTGCGCTCACCGAGGCGGTGAGGGATCGAGATGACATCGAGGTGCTCGAGGAGACCTTCGCCGCGGACATCGAAATCTCGAACGGCGGAGTGGTGGCGTTGTCGGTGATCGATCAGACAGGCGAATACGGCACGATCCTCACAGCAAACGTGGTGCTCGCCACCGGTGGTATCGGACAGTTGTACTCGGCCACGACGAACCCGATCGAGTCGACCGGCGACGGTCTTGCTATCGCCTGGCGAGCTGGTGCCGTCATTCAGGATTGTGAGTTCGTGCAGTTCCATCCGACGGCGTTGGCGGCTGACCGCGACCCCTTGCCACTCCTCACCGAGGCGCTACGCGGAGCTGGCGGAGTGCTTGTCGATGAGCGCGGCGATCGATTCATGCTCACCGTTCACGAAGATGCCGAGTTGGCGCCTCGGGACGTGGTGTCGCGCGCTATTTGGCAGGAGCTCCAAGATGGCAGCGTGTATCTCGACGTGACGGGCGTTCCCGACGTGGCCCGGCGTTTTCCGACGGCTGTGGAGAACACCGCCCTCGCCGGATTCGACATCGAGAACGACCTCGTCCCTGTGACCCCAGCCCAGCACTATTTCATGGGTGGCGTGGCGGTCGACCACGAGGGGCGAAGCTCGATCCCCGGTCTCTATGCCGCCGGCGAGGTCACCTCGAGCGGGCTGCACGGCGCCAATCGACTCGCGAGCAACTCGCTGGTCGAGGGACTCGTGTTCGGCCGATCGATCGCCGATTCGATCCGCAACGACCAACGGCCATGGCGCGGAGACACATCGGTCCACGACGTTGGTCGATCAACTTTTGAGCTGGCGCCGAGCGATCCGCTCCCTGACGCTGTCGAAGAACTTCGCGAAATCATGTGGTTGCACGGCGGGATCGTGCGATCGGGTGCGGGACTCACCAAGGCTCGCGAGGAGATCGACCGGCTGCGACCGGCTCTCGCCCGTCATCCTGAAGCACACAGTCTCGCAACGGTCGCGGCGCTCATCGTTAACGCAGCCCTGCAGCGTCGCGAGTCTCGTGGCGCACATCATCGACTCGACTACCCAGATCTCGACGTGATGCTCGACCACTCAATCATCAGTGATGTTTGCCCGGCCAACGTGGCGGTTGCTGGCTGAGGCGCATCGGGGACCTTCGTCATAAATTGGCAGTTTTGCCGATGCGATGCCCCCCGAACTACCGGAGCCGATAGGTTCGAGATACGAAAATTGACTGGCATCAATGCCAGTCACAGAAACGGAGGGGTCATGCGAAAGCGTTTCCTGGGAATATTGGGCATTTTGCTCGCATTTAGTTTGATCGCTGCTGCCTGCGGTAGCGATGATGACGACACGGCGACAGACACGACGGAGGCTCCCGATGTCACGGAGGCTCCTGACGACACAGAGGCACCCGATGTCACGGAGG
Source organism: uncultured Chthoniobacterales bacterium (assembly GCA_964196045.1). Lineage (GTDB taxonomy): Bacteria > Actinomycetota > Acidimicrobiia > Acidimicrobiales > SHLQ01 > SHLQ01. The sequence continues at coordinate 9,780 of CAXMRH010000211.1, forward strand.
CTCCCGCTGACACCGAACCACCAGCTGACACCGAACCACCAGCTGACTTCACTCCAGTGAAGGCATGCCTGGCCACCAGTTCTACGGGCGTCGACGATCAGAGCTTCAACGCTAGCGCATGGGCTGGCGTCCAGGCCGCAATCGATTCCGGCGTCGCAACCGGCGAATCAAAGTTCTTGGAGCCCGGCGAAACGTCGCAGTACCAAGCAGTGATCGACCAGTTTGTCGACCAGGGCTGCGAGCACATCGTGACAGTCGCCTTCGACTGGGGTGAGACAACCGCCACCAACGCCCTCGCGCAGGAGGGCATCACGTTCACCATTGTCGACAACGTCTTGACCGACCCCGATACGTTTGCTCCGCTCCAGCTTTCGAACGTGCGTGAGCTCGTCTACCAGACCGATGAAGCGGCATTTGCGGCCGGGTATCTCGCGGCTGGCATGACCCAGACCGGCGTGTTGTGCACCTACGGCGGCGGCAACTTCCCGACCGTTTCCATCTTCATGGACGGCTTCACCCGTGGTGCAGCGCACTACAACGAGATCAAGGGTGGCGACGTCACTGTCCTCGGTTGGAACTCAGATGACCAAGACGGCATCTTCACCGGCAGCTTCAGCGACATGGGCCTCGCCCGTAGCACCGCTGATGGCCTCCTCCAGGAGGGCTGCGATATTGTCATCGCAGTCGGCGGCGCAATCAACCTTCCAGCTGGCGATGCCATCAATGATCTCGGCATCGACGGCGCACTCGTCGGTGTCGATTCCGATGCGTTCTTCGCCATGGATCAGCAGTACAGCTCGCTGTGGCTCACCACGGTTGAAAAGAAGATTACTGACCTCGTCACGCAGTCGATCAACGAGCACGCTGCTGGAACGTGGGAAGCTGGCTCGGTCCTCGGCACCCTCGCGAACGGTGGCGTTGGCCTCGCGCCTTACCATGACTGGGACGACCGTGTCCCCGACGAGCTCCGCGCCGAAGTCGACCAGCTCCTCGTCGACATCAAGGACGGCACGATCAACGCTGCGTTCACTCCACAGGGTTACTGATCAGGTTCTCTTCCGATCGTCTGTCGGGAAGCCAATCTGACGATCTGACTTGCCGCTGAAGGGGCGGGGGCCTTGGGCCCCCGCCCCTCCGCTTTTTCGTTCGCCCGATGTGTGGCTAGTGTGCGGTAACACACACCAAACGGGGGGCGTTTTGGAACTGGAACTCTCGGGCATCACCAAGCAGTTTCCGGGTGTGCTCGCCAACGACGACGTCAATCTTCGGGTCGCAGAGGGCGAGATCCTTGCTCTGCTCGGCGAGAACGGCGCAGGCAAAAGTACCTTGATGAACATCCTGTACGGGCTGTACACGCCAACTGCCGGAGAGATCCGCATCGACGGCGAAGCAATGCAGTTCACCGGGCCGGGCGACGCGATCGAAGCTGGCATCGGCATGGTGCACCAGCACTTCATGCTCGTGCCCGTCTTCACGGTTGCCGAGAACGTCATGCTGGGCAACGAACCCACGCAGCGCTTTGGTTGGCTCGATCTGCAACGGGCTCGTAAGACCGTTCGAGACATCTCGAGCCGCTACAACCTCGATGTTGATCCGGATGCGATTATCGAGGATCTGCCGGTTGGCTTGCAGCAACGTGTAGAGATCATCAAGGTTCTCGCCCGCCAAGCGAACGTGCTCGTCTTCGACGAACCCACCTCAGTTCTCACCCCGACCGAGGTCGAAGGTTTCGTTGACATCATGAACGGTCTCAAGGCAGATGGGAAGGCGATCATCTTCATCAGCCACAAGTTGACCGAATCCCTCGAGCTTGCCGACCGGATCGTCATCATGCGGCGAGGGCGCACGGTGGCTGAGGTGGTTCCAGCCGACATGAACGAGGAGAAGCTAGCCGAGCTGATGGTGGGGCGTCCGGTTGACCTCGTCGTCGACAAGTCGGTCGCAGAACCCGGTGAGGTGGTGCTCTCCATCGAGAATCTTGTCGTGTTCGACGATCGTGACAAACGCACGGTGGATGGTGTTTCATTCGAGGTCTCCGCAGGAGAGATCGTCGGCATTGCAGGAGTGCAGGGAAACGGCCAGACCGAATTGGTCGAGTCGATCACCGGCCTGCGACCATCGCTGGGTGGGTTCGTCAAACTCAAGGGTGAGGACATCACGACCGAGTCGGCCCGATCGATCCACAAGCGTAGCGTTGCCCATGTTCCCGAAGACCGTCAGCGAAGTGGTCTTGTTTTGTCGTTCTCCGTCACCGAGAACGTCGTGCTCGATTCGTACTACGAGGAGCCGATCTCACACGGCGTACGCATGGATTGGCCAGCAGCTGAAGCGCAGGCGACGCGGCTCGTCGAACAATATGACGTGCGAACCCCAAGTATCGACGTCGCTGTATCGACGCTGTCGGGTGGCAACCAGCAGAAGGTGATCGTCGCTCGCGAGTTCGATCGCGACGTCACGTTCGTGGTGGCCTCGCAGCCAACGAGAGGTATCGATGTTGGCTCGATTGAATACATCCATTCACGAATCGTTGAAGAGCGGGATCACGGCGCCGCTGTGCTCATCGTGTCTTCGGAACTCGAGGAGATCATGGCGTTGTCTGATCGGATCATCGTGATGTTCGAGGGGCAGATCGCCGGCGAGTTCGACGGTTCTGCTACTCGAACCGAGATCGGCCTCGCCATGCTCGGAAGTGGAAGTGAGGAGGTGGCCTCGTGACAGATGTGGACGCTAATCCCGAAGACGGCAGCGACCCCGAAGAGGTTGACGAACAGGCGACTACCGACTGGCTCGCACGAGCGACCGGTGTCGGTTCGTCGGTCAAGCAGGCGTTGCTCGTCCCAGCCCTCGCGTTGTTCTCTGCCCTAGTTATCGGGGCAATCATCATTGCGCTGACAGATGTCGACAGCCTGAGGTTATGGGGTGATGACCCAGGGGAGGCCCTCCGCTCGACACTCAGCGGGATTGGTGACGCATATCGGGCGCTCTTCGTAGGGTCGCTCGGTTCGCGCAACGCGATTTCTGAAACACTCTTTGCAGCGACGCCATTGATTCTTGCCGGCCTTGCTGTCGCAGTTGGTTTCCAGGCAGGCCTGTTCAACATCGGGGCCAACGGTCAGATGCACGTCGGCGGAATGGTTGGCCTGTGGGTTGGCTTCTCCGTCTCGGCGCCAGCCATCATCCACATCCCACTCGCAATTGGGGGAGCCATCGTCGGCGGTGCAGCGTGGGGAGGGTTGTCTGGCCTGCTGAAGGCGCGTACAGGCGCCCATGAGGTCATCACGACGATCATGTTGAACTTCATCGCGCTGTTCATGGTCGACTACCTCTTGACAGGCACGCTCTTTCAAGCTCAGGGCCGGAACGACCCAATCTCGAAGCGGGCAGATCCCTCGGCACAGTTCCCGACTCTCTTCGACGGATATCGAGTCCACATGGGCTTCCTCGTCGCTCTCGCCGCTGTCTGGCACGTCTGGTGGCTGATGTATCGCTCCACGATTGGTTACGAGTTCCGTGCCGTCGGTGCGAACCCCGAGGGAGGCAAGTACGCAGGGATGAACGTCGCGTGGATCTACGTGGCGGTGATGGCAGTCTCGGGGGGTCTCGCAGGCGTCGCTGGTGCGAATCAGGTACTCGGACTCGAGCCGTATCGAGCCTTCTCTGGATTCGCTGGGGACACGGGGTTCGATGCAATCGCACTGGCCCTGCTCGGCCGATCCAATCCAATAGGCGTTCTCTTTGCAGGACTGCTGTTCGGCGGGTTGCGTGCCGGCGGCCTCCAGATGCAGGGGACGGCTGGAATTCCGGTCGATCTTGTCTTGGTGCTCCAGGCGCTGATCATCGTCTTCATTGCAGCGCCTGAATTGGTCAAGGCGGTATATCGGATCAAGACCGTGGACGAAAGTACGAAGAGCGCCATCTCGACGGGGTGGGGATCATGACCGCTGAGATCGTAGCAAATACATCAGACGTGACACTTCGGCGTGCAACGCCCGAGCAACGTCGAGCGAGGACAGTTGGCATTCTGCTCCTGCTTCTCAGCGCCTTCGTGCTCTGGGTCTTCGGATTTGGTGTCGAGAGCGCTGACACTTCGACATTTAACCTGTCGCTCCCCGGAGCAAAGTACGAAAACATCAAGTGGGAAGTCGACTCTCGTCTGCTGTCGGCAATCTTGGCCGCACTCATCGCGTTCTTGGGCGGGCTTGTGCTCAGGCGCACATACCTTCGGTGGACGAATGTTGCGCTTGCAATCAGTCTGGCTCTGACCGCATTGTCATTCCTGACGTGGGCCGCGGCTGGGAAGTCGTTCAGCCTTGTCGGCATGTTGGTTTCGACGGTCGTCCTTTCGATACCGGTGACGCTCGGAGCACTCTCGGGTCTCATGTGTGAGCGGGTAGCCGTGATCAACATCGCGATTGAAGGCCAGTTGCTCACCTCTGCATTCGTTGGCACGATCGTCGGCTCAGCAGCCAATATCTGGGTCGGACTCGTTGCGGCTGTGTTGACTGGAGCTCTCCTCGGCGCCATTCTTGCAGTGCTCGCGATTCGGTATCACATCGATCAGATCATCGCTGGCGTCGTGATCAACATCTTCGCCCTCGGGCTGACATCGTTCCTTGCCCGAAGGGTGTTGACCGCCGAGCCCAGTTTGAACTCACCGGGCCGGTTCGCGTCGTTCAAGATCCCGTTTTTCGGAGACATTCCAGTTATCGGTCCGATGTTCTTCGACCAGAACATGTTCATCTATGCCACGTTCGTCCTTGTGATCGCAATCCATTTTGGGTTGTTCTACACACGGTGGGGCCTTCGGTCACGGTCGGTCGGTGAGCATCCCAAGGCCGCCGACACCGTGGGCATCGATGTCTTCAAGACCCGGTATCGCAACGTCATCATGGGAGGCTGCATCGCTGGTTTCGGCGGAGCGTTCCTCACGCTCTCGCAGGTGTCACGCTTCGAGGAGAACCTTACGGCTGGCATCGGGTTCATCGGGCTGGCCGCGATGATCTTCGGCCGCTGGAAGCCCCTCGGGGCGCTCGGCGCAGGCTTGGTCTTCGGGTTCGCCCGTGCCCTGCAACAGAAGCTTGGCATCCTTGGCACGCCGATTCCCTCGGAGTTCCTATCGATGTTGCCCTATATCGTCACGATCATCGTCGTGGCTGGTGTAGTCGGCAAGAGCCGTCCGCCGGCCGCGGATGGGCAGCCCTACTTCAAGCAATAGCCGAAGATTGACGCCTTACTGTCGTTCACGTGTTGCTCTCGGCGTCCCGAGGTCGTTGTTCCGGGTGGACGAGGTAGATCCACGGTAGTGAGATAAGCGTAACGACGCCTTTGAACACGACGTTGAGCCAGAAGATCTCCCATATCAGGGATCTTGGTAGGTCACCGACAAACGCGATGAGCACGAACAACACCGAATCGATAGGAATCGCGATCGCGTTGGATGAGAGCACCCGACCCCATTGAAATTTGGCTCCGAAGTGGTCGACCCATCGCTCATATGCCTCCGTGTCGATCATCTCGGACACAATCTCGGCGACGATGGACGCGAGCACGATTCGCCACACGGGGGCGAGCACATCTCCGAACGCAAGCTGTTCACCTGCGTTCGGATCGCCCGACCACTCTGCAACCACCCAGAAAAGACTTGCCATCGCAACGTTGATCGCCGCGGCGGTGAAGATCAGCGTCCTGGCAACTTGTTTGCCAGCCACCTTGTGAACCAGGTCGCGAATCGTAAATGTGATCGGGTAGACGAGCGTGCCCGCGTCGACGCCACGTCCGAAGACAGTGATGATCTTCAGGCTCGCGATGTCCGACATCATCTGAGCGGCGACGTACGCTCCGGCCAGCATCGCGATGACGGCGGGAGCAGACGGCCGAGCAGCGGTTGTGGTCATGTCGACGAATCAGTCATGTCGGTCTGAGCTTCGCGCCGTCGCTGCCACAAGCGGGCGAACGGAAGTGTGCACACGATCAGGAGTGACGCGGCAGCGATCACCAACACGATCACCATGAGACCGATGGCGAAGATGCCGAGTACGGAACTCATGGATGCGAGAAACGCAGGATCAGCTGTTGCGGCCAGCGTTTGGCTTGCGGCCGTGGTTTGCCTTCGAGCGGCGGGCCTTTGTTCGCTTCTTATCAGTTCGCTTCGACATAACTTTCAATCGTAACGGCGACGTAGATGCTTTCCGCTCCTTGTGCCTTCGGCACGGGGGTTCTCGGGCCCCTTCCCTTGCGCGAGCGCTCGGCTATTTCTGCGTTGTCCAGGCCAAGAGTTCTTCTGCGGTCCAGGTGTTGATGATCTTGTTTGGGTCGACGCCACAACGAACTGCCTTATCGCAACCGAACGCCTGCCATTCGAGTTGGCCAGGTGCATGTGCATCGGT
>CAXMRH010000212.1:0-10456 GCA_964196045.1 uncultured Chthoniobacterales bacterium
TACCTCACCCAGGTCGCGTTTACGCACAAGTACGTCTTCGACATCCACCCCGAGACCGACGTCTATTGGTGTGCCGCCGACATCGGCTGGGTCACGGGTCACAGCTACATCGTCTACGGACCGCTCGCGAATGGTGTCACGTCGGTGATGTACGAAGGCACGCCCGATACGCCACGCGAACAGGACCGCCATGGCGACGACCGGGCTAACTGGTCGAAGAACCGCTTGTGGGACATCATCGATCGGTACGGGGTCACGCAGTTCTACACTGCCCCAACGGACATCCGTACCTTCATGAAATGGGGCGTGCCGGCGCTCGATGGCTTCGATCTGTCGTCCCTTCGTGTGCTCGGAACCGTCGGCGAGCCCATCAATCCCGAGGCCTGGATGTGGTACCACGAGCACGTCGGCCACGAGTCGGCGCCGATCGTCGATACCTGGTGGCAGACCGAGACCGGTGGCCACATGATCTCCCCGCTGCCCGGTGTCACCACGACGAAACCCGGATCGGGAACCCACCCAATCCCGGGCGTGTTCATGGAAGTTGTCGATGAAGCAGGAGCGCCGGTGAGGGAAGGTGGAGGATATCTGACCATCACCAAACCGTGGCCTGGCATGCTTCGCGGTATCTGGGGCGACCCTGAGCGATTTATGGAGACGTACTGGAGCCAATATCCAGGCCGGTACTTTGCCGGCGACGGGGCTCGTCTGGACGCGGATGGGTACCTCTGGGTACTTGGCCGAGTTGATGACGTCATGAACGTCTCTGGGCATCGAATTTCGACTTCGGAGATTGAGTCAGCGCTGGTCGATCATCCGGCTGTCGCAGAAGCTGCAGTCGTCGGTGCTAGCGACGAGACGACGGGGCAGGCCATTGTCGGCTACACGATCCTTGTCGGGGGCTATGAGGCGAGCGACGAACTGCGAGCCGAGCTCCGTGCCCACGTCGCTATGAAGCTGGGCCCGATCGCCCGTCCTCGTGATGTGTTCCTGGTGCCCGATCTTCCGAAGACTCGAAGCGGGAAGATCATGCGACGGTTGCTTCGTGATGTCGCTGAGGGCAAGTCGCTCGGCGACACGACCACGCTCGCGGATGAGACGGTCGTCGAGGCGATTCGCGCCGGCGCCGCAGGCGGCGACGAGAACTAGCGAAGCTCGCGGAGTGACCATGTCGGTTGCGGGCGGATCTCCACCGGAAGTGTGGTGAGTGTTGTAGGGAGCGAAGCTCGCGGAGTGACCATGTCGGTTGCGGGCGGATCTCCACCGGAAGTGTGGAGAACAGTAGTGAGCGAAGCAGGATTCAAGAACACCACCAAAACTTTCGCCCTGCTCGCGCTGCTGGGCGGCCTGTTTGTTGTCGTCGGTGGTGCCGCAGCGGGTACGAGTGGGGCCTCCATTGGCCTGATCTTCGGTCTGATCGTTGTGGGTGGGAGCTACTGGTTCAGTGACAAGATCGCTATTGCATCGGCCAAGGCCGTGCCGGCTGACCGGAATCAGTTTCCCGAGTACTTCGAGATCATGGACGATCTGAGTACCCGCGCCGAGATGCCGATGCCGAGACTCTACGTATCCCCGAATCCCGCTCCGAACGCGTTTGCAACAGGTCGCAACCCGAACAACGCGGCCGTCGCGGTAACACATGGATTGCTGCAACAAATGAACTGGGATGAAGTCCGCGGTGTCCTGGCGCACGAATTGGCGCACATTCGCAACCGCGACATTCTGATCGGCTCCGTAGCTTCGGCAATCGGAATGGCCCTCACATTCCTGGCCCGTATGGCCATGTGGGGCGGCATGTATGGAGGTCGCCGCAGCAATCGAGATGGAAATCCTATTGCAGCGCTCGCTCTGATCATTCTGGCTCCTCTGGCGGCCTCCCTAATTCGTGCGGCGATCAGTCGTAGCCGAGAATTCCAAGCCGATGCATCGGCAGCTCGATTGCTTGGATCCGGCGAACCACTCGCCCAAGCGCTGGAAAAGCTCGAGCTCGCTGCAAGTAATCACCTGGCTCCACAGGTGCACGTGAACCCTGCGCAAGCATCCAACTACATCATCAATCCGCTGCGGGAAGAGCTGCGGAGCGATCTGGGCGGATTCGGCGGATTCGGCAAGATGTTCTCGACGCACCCTCCGACCGAGGCACGCATCGCCGCACTTCGTTCTGAGGCCTGGCGGTAGGGGTGGACGTCGACTCGGAAGATATTCCATACCAGACGTCTCGAGCGCGGCTTCGAATGATGCGAATCCTGGCGCTCGGGCTTGGGCTTCTCCTACTGATGTTCCTTCTATTCGCGCTGACGATCTGACGATTGAGCGGTCGAACAAGAAGGCACGATTCGCCATGATCTGAGGTGGACAGTTGCCAGTGTGCGGCTACCATTTCGGGTCGAGGGTCGGTGCCCGAGTGGCCAAAGGGAACGGGCTGTAAACCCGTCGGCTTATGCCTACGATGGTTCAAATCCATCTCGGCCCACACGCAGATTCGCCCCGGGGTTTACCCCGGGGCGGCTACGTTTTGTGCCACGTTTCTTTCAGACAACCAGGCAAGGGGATCGTCATGCCATCATTCGACGTCGTATCCGAAGTCGACATGCAAGAGATTCGCAATGCCGTCGATCAGGCGGACCGCGAGATCTCACAACGCTTCGATTTCAAGAACACGAACTCCTCCGTCGAGCTCGGGGAAGACGAGATCAAGATGGCGTCCGTGAGCGAAGATCGACTCATTGCTCTCCGCCAAGTTCTCGAGGAGAAGCTCGCTAAACGTAAGGTCTCGATGAAGGTTCTGGACTATGGCACCGTCGAGCAGGCATCGGGCAACACGGTGCGCCAAAACGCTGTGCTGATCTCTGGGATCTCTTCGGAGAAGGCGAAGGAGCTCAACAAAACAATCAAGGCGCTCGGAATCAAGGGGATTCAATCCTCCACGCAGGGGGATCAGCTTCGAGTTACCGGTAAGAAACGCGACGCGCTGCAGGACGTCATCACCGCGCTCAAGGGCCAGGATCACGGGATTCCGATCCAGTTCAACAACTTCAGAGACTGATATTCGGCGCAGGCGAGATCCGAGCCTGACGGCTCTCGTTGCGGATGATGACCCATTTGCACCCGCGATGGCGGAGCCACCCGCGCTACCCGATGGGTCTTCTTTCGAAGAGGCTTTGCACGTAGTCGACCGTCGTGGCTGGGTCGAGCGATTCGTCGGGGCGAAGTTCCCAGTCGGTGTGGTCGTAGCCGTGCTGTCGCAACCACTCGTGGCTCATCGGCCGAAAGACCTCGACGTCGAGGTCGGTGAACCACCGCCGCCACTCGCCGTGGGTACTGCTGCGGGCGACGCGTGATTCGCTCTCTTTCACCACACCTGGCGCAAGCTCAAACCCGAGGTAGTCGTTCACGGCGTCGAACTTCTGGTCCACGTAGTCCTCGTAGCTCAGTGTGAAGAACTGTTTGCCCACTCGGCGGTTGAATCCGGTTGAGCGGTCGAGCGAGCGGACGTAGTGGGATAGGAGGTCGCTTCGGGTGAGTCGCCACCACGAGTTGATCAATCGAACGACAGGTATACCTGAGGGATTGCGCGTCTTTCGGCCGAGGGCGGTCAGCCACTTCTCCCGCTGCTCCGCGTCCAGAACGTCTGCCCTGTTGTAGGCGTCGTAGAGCATGTGGGACACGATGCGATCGCGGGGATCGCGCACGATGAAGATGCGTTTGTCGAAGCGGTCGATGAGCTGATTTTCATTGGCTTTCCAGTTGAGCAGCAGCTTCTTGACGACCAACGAGCTTGGCTGGATGTCTTCGGCTGTCATCTGTTGCGGCTCGAAGATCTCGGTTGGGTCGCCAATCGCGCTGGACACGCTGCGCAGAAGCGCGGTGGTTCCGCTTTTACCTTCGCCGACGATGAGCACCCGCATCAGAGCAGCACCTGCATCACCGAGACGTCGAGCCAACGACCAAACTTGCGCCCAATCTCCCGCTCCACTCCGACGAGTTCGAAGCCCATGTCCCGGTGAAGTGCCAAAGAACCCTCCTGGCTGTCGGCGATCCGCGCAACGATCGAGTGAAATCCATGCGATCGCGCGGTCGCGAGGAGATCGATCATGAGCAGTCGGGCAATACCTTGCCGTCGATGGTCACGACTGACATACACCGAGGACTCGACCGTTGTGCTGTAGGCCGGGCGTGGTCGAAACGGAGATAACGACGCGAATCCAGCGATTGTCGGATCAGGGGCGACTGCCACAAGAACGGCGTGGGCGCCAGATCGTTCGATCTGCCACATGCGTTGTTCCTCGAGCGTTCGAGGAGTGAGGTCGAACGTGGCCGTCGATTCGAGGACTTCCAGGTTGTAGATCGCTGCGATCGCTTCGGCGTCGACGAGTTCAGCGGGACGGACCTGCACGTCGACTGACGCTACACGGTCGAGGTCGCCTCGGAAGCTACCGCTTGTTCAATGATCGGCTTGACGTCGATCTCGTGGTCAGTGATCAATATCGCATCTCCGCCGACGGCCTCTACCGCCGCCCATTTAGTCACGACCATGTCAGCTGTTTCGAGCACGACTTGCCGGCGATGTGACGCTCGGAGGAGGAGTTCTCGCATGACTGCGTGGTACTGCGAGGGGATGGCGTCGAACACGTCATCGACGAGCAGCGGTACCCGTTCCGCGGGGAATCGCCTGTTCAGTTCTGCAAGCAATGATGCGAAACCCACGAGAAGCGACGTGTCGCCTTGGATCTCGACTTGTTCATTGTCGATCAGTTGGAGATGACTCGACAGTTCCTCGATACGCGGCCGATCGGACAACAGGATCGACGGATTCGCGTTGCCTGCGATGCTTCGCCAGGTGGCGTGGCTGTCAGCCAGGGATTGCTCTGCTGCCCGGCGGCTGCGACTGAGATCATGCGTGTCGAACAGTTCGCTTACACGCCCGAGCTGGATGTCAAGGGTCTGGCCCATGATCTCACCGCCGTCGGTGTCGGCGTTCTTGTTCTGAGAGTGGCCGACGGCGGCAATGCCGAGCCCGATAGCGCACAGAAGTGCACCGATGGCTTGGCTTGCAACAAGGGCGGCGATAAAGCCGAGCAACACGAGCGCGAGAGCCGCGATACCAAAGGTGCGAACCTTCTTGTCTCCCTCGACCTTCTCTTCGAGCTGCTGGCTCAGCGAATCTTCTCGTGTCTCGCGATCGCGCATCGAGTCGGACAGATCGCTGCGTCGATCGTCGGTCTCATTGAGATCTCGTTCATCTGCAGTGATTCGTGCAGCGAGTTCGAAGAGCTGATCCAGTGGCGTCTGGGCCAATTGAATGAAATCGACGTCGGTCTCGGCTCTTATGCGAAGCCGATCGCTGGTCACGTGGAAGACTTCGAGATGGTCGGCCATGTCCTGGCCGTAGTTCAGTTGGCCGACGACTCCGAGGCCCCGATCCTCTGAGCGAACCGGGAGCTGGTTGATGGTGTCGTACATGGCCGCGCCTCCTTGGAGCGGGCGTCTAGCCGTGATGTGATCACCGAATTCGGTCCGGACCTCAACGGTGCTACCAGGCTGCGCTTGAAGTGCACCCAGCACCCGTTCGTATGCTTCCCGACGCCGACTAACGTCGGAGCTGCTGATGACCGTCAACCGCGGGTGCAATTCGATGGACTGCGCCCCACTTGAAGAGTCCGTAATAATTCGATCGATCCACACATTGGGCACTTCGGCATATCAACCCATCTGTTTGAGTGAAAGTTTGAGGTTTTCATGCCGCTCGTGAACTGGCATGCTTTACAGCCGGGTACGACGTACCCGTCTGCTCCCTTAGCTCAGTCGGTAGAGCGTCTCCATGGTAAGGAGAAGGTCGACAGTTCAATTCTGTCAGGGAGCTCAGTACCACCGCTTGTCGGTGTGCTTGGCGACGTAGCTCAGTTGGTCAGAGCGCTCGACTCATAATCGAGAGGTCGACAGTTCAAGTCTGTCCGTCGCTACTGATTATCACCGCGGGTCGGATCCGTCGCCTAGCGGCTCCTCGACCGCCCTGCGGACGCTGACCCATTTCCGGCCGACCGGCACAGCCGGATCGGCCTACCTCGACGGCCCCTCGATTCGCGCTGCGGTTGCCTAGCGGCCTTTTCGTTCGAGCCGGCTTCGCAGCTTCGAACTACCCGCGTGACTATTTCCCGCTCGTTCTTCGCTCCCGGCAATCGCATCGTCGCTTCGCTTTGGATGCTCTGCGGACTGCCGGAGGCCCCAAGCCGTTCGTCGTCCCTCCTCACTCCCTCGCTGGCCTGCGTTTGTGCGTATACAGGCGATTATGGGTCTGGCCGACCGCGCTCTCACCCGCAGGGGGGCCTGACCCCTTTCTCGAAATAGGGGTCAGGCCCCTTTCGCACAGATCGCACAAAGACTGATGCCGCCACACGCACGAAGGAATCGCCGGCTCCCGAGGGAGTGAGGGACGAACGACCGGGCGCCGCCTCAGACGCAGCAGGCGCGACGTCGAGGGAGCCCTAGGAGCGAAGCGAGTCCTTGCGTACGGATCCGAGCACTGCAGGGCGAAGCCCGGGAAAGAGAGGCTCGCCCGATGCGCGCGAGTCGGATGTCCCTGGCGGGCCTGATATCGTTCCTATGTTCAAACAACCGAGGGCGTTAGCTCAATTGGTAGAGCACCGGTCTCCAAAACCGAAGGTTGCGGGTTCAAGTCCCTCACGCCCTGCAAGAAGCCAAAACGGCCCTGAAATCCAAGATTCGACCTGCTGATTGTCTGTCAGCGGAGGAAACCTGTGTCCCAACCAATGAACCGAGAACAACGGCGCATGCTGAAGAAGCAGGGCCAGGAAGTCACCGAGGATGGTCAGGTCGTGCAGACCAAAACCAGCTCCGGTAGCGACGGGGCTGGGAGCGGTGGTCGCGTCACGTCCAAGGGTGGTGAGAGCGGTGACGGTTCGAAGCGCAAGCGCGAGCCGGTAGCTGCCGAAGAACGGACTGGTCCTGTCCAGTTCACTCGCGAAGTTCGATCAGAACTGCGGAAAGTGTCTTGGCCGAACCGGACCGAGGTTATCAACTACTCAATTGTGGTTCTCATCACGGTGATCATCTTGACCCTCTTCATCGGCAGTATCGACTGGGTGTTCTCTACCTTCGTCCTTGAACTGTTTGAGCCGCGGTCATGAGCGACACCGATATCACCCCAGAAGATCTGACCGAAGAGGCAGCAGCACCGGAGGCCGAGGTTTCGATGGCTGAAGACGTCGTGGCTGAGAATGCCGCAGGAGATGTAGTCGTGGAAGAAGAAGTTGTTGCTGACACGATCGCGGAATCCTCGACAGAGGTCGACGTCGCGGACGAAGACGAACTATTCGTCGAAGAAGCCCCGGCGCCACCGCGAAGCCCATTCGATCGACCAGGCAAGTGGTACGTCGTACACACCCAGAGCGGTCACGAAAAGAAGGCCCAGCAGAATCTTGCGGCTCGTACCGCAACCATGAACATGGAAGAGCGTATTTACGAGAGCGTCATTCCAATGGAAGACGTGGTCGAGTTCAAGAACGGCAAGAAGGTCGTCGTACAAAAGAAGATGTTCCCTGGCTACTTGCTCGTTCGTGCCGAGCTCGATGACGACGCCTGGTATGTGGTTCGTAACACCCCATCGGTGGTCAACTTCGTAGGATCTGGCGGAAAGCCGGCACCTCTTCCCCGGCGGGAAGTCGAGAACTTCCTCGCGGAGAAGGAAGAGGGCACGGACGCCACTCCTACCAAACGCACCAAAGCGCGTCTCGAATATGAGATGGGCGAGACCGTCCGCGTCAAGGAAGGTCCGTTCGCAGACTTCAGTGGCGAGATCGTCGAGATCAACGAGGACCAGCTCAAGGTCAAGGTGTTGGTGAACATCTTTGGTCGAGAGACTCCAGTCGAACTCGAGTTCTCCCAAATCGCACGGCTGTAACGAACGACCGCACAACGCGGGCGAAAGGCGCCTACATCACGCCCATCGGTCTGGCCAGATCGAGCGATGCGGAGAATGACGTTGCGCGCTGCACACACGACCGGCAGACTGTTCTGTCGGTCATCCATACTCGATACCGAACACGTACTCCAGGAATTCACATGGCAAAGAAACAAGTCACCGCAGTAGTAAAGATCCAGATTCCGGCCGGTCAGGCGTCTCCCGCGCCGCCCGTCGGTACGGCCCTTGGTCCACATGGCGTTGCCATTATGGATTTCTGCAAGGCGTACAACGCACAAACCGAGGACAAGCGGGGCCAAATCGTCCCGGTCGAGATTACGATTTTTGAAGATCGCAGTTTCACGTTCATCACCAAGACGCCTCCTACTGCCTTCCTGATCAGGCAGGCAGCTGGTCTCGACAAGGCAGCTCAAGAACCGGGTCGAGAGACAGCGGGATCCGTCACCGCCGCCCAGGTCTTAGAGATCGCGGAGATGAAGATGCCAGATCTCAACGCCGTGGACATGCGTGGCGCGATCTTGCAGGTCGAAGGCACCGCCCGCTCGATGGGCATCGAAGTCAAGTAGCAAGTCAACTCACGGCGATGTCGTGAGAACACCACCGGCTCCGTGCGAACACCTCACGTACGGGCCGTACTAATGAGGGAGCCGACATGGCGTATGGAAAGAAGTATCAGAACGCAGCCCGCGGTTACGACCGTGAAGGTATGCACACCGTCGAGGAAGCCGCCGCTGTGATCGGCACATTCCCGAAGCGAAACTACGACGAAACGGTCGACCTCGTCCTTCGTCTGGGTGTTGACCCTCGCAAGGCGGACGAGATGCTCCGCGGAACCGTGTCGCTGCCTGCAGGCACCGGCAAGACGGTCCGTGTTGCGGTCTTCGCTCAGGGTGATGCTGCTCAAGCTGCACGCGACGCTGGTGCCGAGTTCGTCGGCGCCGAGGACCTCGCTGAGCAGATCGAAGGCGGCATGCTCGACTTCGACATCACTATCGCAGCTCCCGACATGATGCCGATCGTCGGCAAGCTCGGTCGCGTCCTCGGTCCTCGAAGCCTCATGCCGAACCCAAAGACCGGGACCGTCACCCCTGACGTGGCAAAGGCCGTTGAAGAGTTCAAGGGTGGCAAGGTTGAGTTCCGGACTGACAAGTTCGCGAATGTTCATGTTCCAGTCGGGAAGGTCAGCTTCGCAAGCGAAGATCTTTCCTTGAACATCGAGTCCGTCCTCGATGAGCTCCGCCGGGTGAAGCCCGCTGGCGCCAAGGGTCAGTACATCAAGAAGGCGAGCATTTCGTCGACGATGGGTCCGAGCGTCAAGTTGGACGTTTCGGTAATGTAGTGGTGCGACCTTGGTGATGCGCCGCTAGCATCGCTGAGGTCTACAAATCGCATACTTGCCAAAGACCTCCGGCAGTGGCTTCGGTCGCACAAGTCCTGGGTAGGTGATCTGACAGAACATCCCTTCGGGGTAGTTCCGGACGTTCGCCGTGTCTTCGGTGGGCGTCCGTTCCGGTTTTGCCGCAGCGGCACATCAACAGGAGTCAGAAACATGGGAGAACCACGAGCAGACAAGGTCGCAGTGGTCGCCGAGGTCAAGGAAAAGCTTGAAGCCGCAGATGGCGTTGTGCTGACCGAGTACCGAGGCCTGAACGTGCCCGCGATGGCGCAGTTGCGTTCGAACCTCACCCCGGCTGGTGGTGAGTACAAGATTTACAAGAACACGTTGGTCAAGCTTGCAGCGAACGAGCTCGGCATGGATCTCGATGAGCTGCTCGTCGGCCCGACCGCTCTGGCATTCGTCGGGGAGAAGGCCGATGGCTCCAAGGCCGACGCTGCTGCGGTGGCCAAGGCTCTCAAGGAGTACGGCAAGACCAACGATGCGCTCGTGATCAAGGGCGGCATCCTCGACGGCAAAGCAATCAGCGCCGAGGAAATCAAGGCGCTTGCGGACCTCCCCTCTCGCGAGGTGTTGTTCGCCGAGTTCGCTGGAGCCATGGAACACATGCTGGGCGATTTCGCTGGGCTCCTCGACAACAAGCTGCAAGAGTTTGTCGGTCTTATGGAAGCCCTCGTCGAAAAGGGCGGTCCGGGCGGCGCCGGGAACCCCGACGCACCTGCACCTGCTGAAGACAGCGGCGAAGCCGTTGCGGAGCAGAGCGCGGACGAAACCCCCGCTGACGAAGCGCCAGCAGACAGCAGCGAAGCCGCTGCGCAAGACAGCGAAGAAGAGTAATACCGCGATCCCAAGGCCCGAGCGGCCTGCCCGAAGGGCAAAAGCGGCAAGCCCCCAACCCAATCAACAAGTCGATAAGACCGAAGAAGAGGAGAGCTGAAATGGCTACCAAAGAAGAAATTCTCGAGAGCATCGAGAGTATGACCGTTCTTGAGTTCAAGGAACTTCTAGACGAATTCAAGGAGCGTTTCGACGTCACCGCTGCTGCGCCAGTGATGATGGGCGCGATGCCAGCTGCCGGCGGCGACGCTGCAGACGAAGACGAGCAGACCGAGTTTGAC
>CAXMRH010000213.1:0-15625 GCA_964196045.1 uncultured Chthoniobacterales bacterium
ATCTCTTGGTGCCACTTGTCGATGGCGCACGTCAGGTCGCTGCCGCTCGAGAGCGTGGGCACGAGGTCGTGTTCGTATCCGACATGTACCTCCCAAGTTGGTTCATCCGCGAACAGCTGGCAAAGCACGACCTCATCGAGGACGACGACAAGCTGCTCGTGTCCAACGAATACGGCGCCTCGAAAGCAACTGGTGCCCTCTGGCCATACGTCATCGACGAATTTGGCGTGCCGGCGAAAAACATCCACCACACAGGCAACAACCCCAAGAGCGACGTCGTAACAGCACAGCGTGCTGGGCTGCGTGTGACATACGTGGACCAAGGAAACCAGAACCGATTCGAGAAGCGACTCGAAACCTGGGCGCGCGAAACCGATGGACTTACCTCATTACTCGCAGGCGCCTCACGTCTGGCGCGCACCCAGATCCACGGCCAAACGCAGGATGAACGAGCCATCCGCGATGTGGCGGCAGGTGTAGTTACTCCGTTCCTCGTTGGAAACGTCATCTGGATCCTGCGACAAGCGGTGGAGAGCCACATCGAGAAGATCTTCTTCATCGCACGAGATGGCCAGATCCTCGTCGACATCGCCCGCGAACTCGCACCCAAGCTCGGGTACACGGGCGAGCTGTCCTACCTCTATGGCAGCCGCAAGGCCTGGATGTTGCCGAGCCTCACGCAACTCCGCGAAGACCAAATCCTGGCAGCGTTGCCGTTGGACGGCGACGTCGACCAGCTCACACTCCGCCTCATCACCCACCGTTTCGACCTCGAACCAGAAGTGCTCGCAGCGCACCTCACGAGCGCAGGACTGCCCGAATCAATGTGGGATCGGCCGCTCACGAAGGAGGAGGCGGAAACGATCCGGACGCTCCTTCTCGAGGACGAGTGTGTGACCTCGACGATCCTCGACCTCGCTGCAGATCAACGTGACGTCATGCTTAGGTATCTTGAGCAGGAGGGTGTCGTCACCACGGCCCCGATCGCCATCGTCGACCAGGGCACAGGGTCCACCCTCTTCAACGCGTTGAGTTCTGTGCTCGAAACGGTTGGCCAACAACCGCCTCTCGCGTTCTACTTCGGGCTGCGAGCAAACGCGGCGGACCATGGCTACGGAACTCCGGAGACCTACATCCGTAACGAACAGGACAACTCGGGATTTCTCGACACCCCTGGCTTGCTCACACTTGTCGAGATGGCTTGCACAGCGGACCACGGCTCGGTCACCGGCTACTCGATCGAGGGTCAGCTGGTCGTGGCCGAGTTCACCGAAGCCCGCAACACTGCGGTGATCGACTGGGGATTCGAGATGCTCTCGAACACGATTCGCACGACGGTCCGCGAACTGTGTGCGTCGGCGCTGCCGCTGCCGCGCCACGTCGACTTGCGCCCTGCGAGCATCGACGTGTTCGATGACTTCTGGCAACACCCCACCCACGAGGAAGCTGTTGCGTGGAGCGGCTACCCCTTCGAGGACGGTTGGAGCGGCGATACCGTGAACCTGCCTCTCGCTCATCGCCAAGGCATCCTCGAAGCAGTGAAGTCTCAGCCTCACCGACATTGGTGGACCGGCGGCGCCGAGGCTCTCAGCAGCCCCCTTCCGCGGGCCATTTCTCGTAGCCGCACACAAGCGGTTTCTCTCGCGCACCGCGCCCAGGCGCGACGACGCTAAAACCTCATCGTTCCGTTCATCGACGCACCTTGTCACCAAGGGATGTCAATCGAGTTAAGAGCGAGACGCTGGCGACGGCTGCCCAACAAAACCCACCTCATTTGGCTTATGGTGGCCCCCACAGCGACCGAAGGATTCTCCAAGCGTGCATCCGCGGGAATAGCTGTGGGCGTAATTACCGCAGCAAGCGGTTGTGGCAATAGTCTTACTTGACGGCGTGTGAGGAACGAACTTCGATGACCGAAGGCACTACGGATAACTCGGGAGAACTGTCTTCCTTTTTGCACCTCACGGGGTGGCGGCCACTTCTGCTAGCCCTTTTTGCGGGCCTGGCGGGCGCGGTTGGACTCTTCGGAGCGCTCAACGCGCCCACCGAATTCCAGGCTCGCTACGTCCTGAACGCCAACCGCGTTGCTGACGACGATCTGCAACCGGCTGAACTCGACATCTTCGTCGAGGAGATCGCGCAAACGGCGAAATTCCCAGCTGTCGCTATCGCCGTAGAAGAACGAATCGACCTCGTGATCGAAGACGACTACGAGATCACCGTCAACCAGTCTGGGTCCAGCGTCGCCACGGTCGACATCAACGTGGTTTCCGAACTGGCAACCGACGCGCAAGACGTCGCGATCGAGACGGGCATCGAAGCACTAACCATCACGCTCACCAAGACCCTCGGTGGTCTGGAGTCAGGCTCGGCACAGATCGAGACAGCGCTCAGTGAAGCAGATGCTCGTGTGGCTGATCTCACCGTCGACGCCGGCGGTATCAACCCGACAGTGGCCTACGACCTTGCCGCGAAGGCAGTGCTGGATCGCCGCGCGTTTCTCCTGAATCGGCCGACGGAAGTCGTGTTCGACGAAGCTGGCAATCCCAGTACCCAGCTCGTGCCTGAACCCGAGCCGCCTCTCGACGTTCTTGAGGCGCAGGCCAGCAGACTCGAACCGATCGATCGCGAATATCGCCAGATCGCTGCCGAGATCGATGCTCTCAACCTCCGTCTCGCAGACCGTCGCAGCTCGATCCGCGATGCGACCGCTGCGCTGCTCGACGTCGATGTCGAACGTGAACAGCATCTGATCATCTCCGAGGTCGTCACTGAAGAGACTTCACGAATTGCCGGCCTTCTGAGCGGGCTCCTTCTCTTCGCAGTGCCAGTCGCACTTCTGATGATCCTTCTGTTCACCATTTGGGATTTCTTCCGCAAGAAGCCCGACGATCAACTACTGCGTCGAGCCGACGACTTCTATGCATCTGGCATTCTCGAGGCTCAGGGCCAACGAGCGCTTCCCGAAGCGAGCTTCATGCCCCTCGTCGTCGTCGACGAAGACGAGCCCGAGCGTGATGTCCTCGCAGGCCATGACGAAGACGTCGAGCACGAAGAAGACGTGGACGACGACAACGAACTCGGCGAAAGCCCAGACGAAGAGACGTCAACCAAGAAGCGGTCCAAGGACGGACGCTGGGGTCGGGACGCCAGTAGCAAAGCAGGCTGACGATGGCCATCAACCCACCGATCTTCATCGTCGGGGCAGGGCGAAGCGGCTCCACGGCCTTTCACCATGCGTTCGCCCGGCACCCCCACGTGTCGTGGGTCTCAAAGATCCTCGACGTTCTTCCAAGAGGCGAAAAACTCAACTCGGCTCTGCTCACCGCGCTCGATATGCCGGTCATTGGTTCGGCGATCTCGCGAGGGCTGATCGAGCCTGGACGTCTGAAGCCAAGCGAGGCCTACGCGTATTGGGAGCGGATCGCTCCGGGATTCAGCGAGCCATTCAGGGATCTCCTCGACACCGACCTCACCGAACGGACGAAGGCGAACCTTCAATCGGCCGTGGACAGGCTCACCGTCGATGGGCGCCCCGCACCACTCATCAAGATCACTGGCTGGCCCCGCATCGGCTACCTCCAACAAGCATTCCCTGACGCCAAGTTCATCCACATCGTGCGAGACGGGCGCGCCGTCGTGAACTCGATCATGCAGATCGACTTCTGGGAGGGCTGGAGAGGTACGAAAGGTTGGCGAGGGTTGGACATGACCCCCGAACAGTCCAAGAGATGGGACGACTCCGGGCAGTCATTCGTGACCCTCGGAGCCATGGAACTGTCCGACATGCTCAACGCCATGGTCACTGCGACGGCAGGGATGCCCGATCACGAATTCCTTGAGCTTCGCTACGAAGATCTGTGTGACGACCCGACTGGCTCGTTCGCCACGGTCACCAAATTCTGTGACCTCGACTTCACGGACGGGTTCGAACAATCCGTAATCGACTTCGGGTTCCGGAACACGAACGACAAGTGGCGGCGTGATCTGACCGAACTTCAGCAGCGCCAACTAGAAGCCGAACTGGCTCCACATCTCGACCGCTGGGGATACGACCTCGCCTTCGGCGCCCCGGGCCCATGACCACCATTCCGTCCTCCGCCTCGGGCGACCGAGTATCCATCCGTGTGGAGACGGAAACCGAGGAGCCCCCTTCGTCAACTCCAATGCCCGGCCCTCTTGCCATCTTCGCGGTATTGGGGCCGGTCGTTCTCGGGCTTGCTGTGGCTCTCGCGTTCCAGTCGATGTCACCCGACACACCGTTCGTCATCTTGGGCGGAACGGTCTTGTCTGCGGCAACCCTCGGCATCATTGGCTTGTACCGATACGAGTGGTTTCTGCTGATTACCCTCGCGGTTCGCCCCGCCCTCGACGATCTCATCGCTGACGAGTTCGGCACATTTCAACCGTCCGCGATTCTCGGCATCCTCGTCATCATCGTCTCGTTGCTGCACCTCATCGGTCTCAAGACAAGCGGCAACTGGAACCGAGTCACGCCAATGGGCCTGGCGTTCATTGGCTTCTTCATGCTCTTCGTGCCGAGCTTCATCACCTCTATTGATCGTGGTGTTTCCCAAGGCGCGATGTTCGGCCTCGCCTCAGTCGTACTGCTCTACCTCGCGATGGAACAACACCTCTTGGCGGACGGTCGGTTCCTCTGGAAGCTTCTGGCCGCCTCGGGGATCGGAATGATCGTCCCGATCGTCACAGGCTTCGTCCAGTTCTTCTTCACGGGAACGTTGGACCCCGGTGGTTCAGGACTCGTGCGAATCGACGGTTCATTCGCCCATCCGAACTCCTATGCCACCTACCTCAGCTTCACCGTGTTGCTTGCAGTCAGTGTGATTCCAACGGTCGCCGTCAAACAGAGGCTCCTCGTGCTCGCCGCCGCAGGTCTCGGCGGATTCCTCCTCATTGCCACGTTTGCACGCGGCGCATGGGCGAGCTTCTTGATCGGTGCCCTCGTCATGGCGGCCCGCATCAACAAGAAGCTGGTGATCGTTATTCTCTTCGGCGCGTTCGCAGCTGCGGCCGCAGTCCCTGGTGTGGGCGACCGCCTTTCGAACCTGACGGCCACCACGGGTGCAAATGGCGGGGTCAAGACCGACGACTCACTCGGCTGGCGCCTTGGCTACTGGGAAAAGATCAGCTCCTTCTTCTGGGAGAACCCGGTATCTGGGATCGGCATCGACGCAACGAAGACTCGCACGATTGAAGGCAAGGACCCCCATAACAGCTTCCTGCAGGCCTTTCTCGAGGGCGGCATCCTCGGCGGGTTCGGCTTCCTCCTTCTCCTTGGCGTCGCCACCTACGCTGGCGTGAAGACATGGCGCAAGGCTCGCAACGGGGTGCTCGATCGGCAGACGACGCTCATCAGCGTCGGAGCGATCGCCGCTCTACTCTCGGTCGCTGCGCAACTCATCACCGAGAACGTGCTGTTGAACACGATCGTCTGGTGGTACCTCAATATCGCTTTTGCCCATCTTGCAGTCCTTACGTGGGGCACCAAGAAGATCACCAACAGGTCCAGCACACACCGCGACCTCGCCTCCCACACCGGAGGCGCAGCTCCTCACAAACCTCAAGGCAGTCAATGACCGTTCCCACCCCCCATCTTTCGATCGGTGTTCCCGTCTATAACGGCGAGGACTACATCGAAGAAGCCCTGATGAGCCACCTCAACCAGGACTTCGACGACTTCGAGATCGTTGTCTCCGACAACTGTTCCGACGACGCCACACCCGACATCGTGAAGGACATCGCCTCGCACGACTCGCGAGTCAGCTACACCCGCAACAACGAAAACATCGGCGGTCCAGCGAACTTCAACCGACTTTTTCGCCTAACAAACGGCGAACTTTTCCGGTGGGCTGCCGCGGATGACCGCATCGAACCCGGCTATCTCTCCAAGGTCATCGCGATGATGGATGCCGACCCTGACATCGTCATCGGCCACAGCGAGAGCATGCTCATCGACCCGAACAGCGACCCGATGCTCGAGATGGAGCAAGGCTGGCTCGGTGGCGACGGATACGTGGAAGCGATTCGCCTTTCCCCTCCCCCGAACGACGACCGCTTCCACTCACCGACACCACACCGCCGGATCGATGCAGTGATCAACAACAATCACCGCAACTTCTACATCTTCGGGATCATGCGTCGAGCGACCATGATGCAGACCCGTCTTCATGGCCCGTTCTACGGCGGCGACCGAACCCTGCTCGTCGAGATGGCGATGCGCGGCACATTTCGCAAGGTTCCCGAGACATTGTTCGCGTCTCGCAGCCATTCGAAAAACTCCGGGCGCAACGGTCTGAACTTCGAAGAACTGAAGCAGCACGGGGCCAAAGACCTGTCCTTCGCGAGCATGGTCATGAAGGGTTACGTGAACGGCGTCCGAAGCGCTAGCGTCAGTCGAACGGATGAGCTGAAGTGTCTCGCCGTCATTGCGAAGAAGTTCAAACAGCCGACCCGCCTGCTCCGCGGCTGGTAGTCCGATGACCGGACCGTAACGCTGACCTTCTAGCGTTGCGGAATGCCGATCTACGCGCTCGAAGAGGGCTGGGAACCAAAGATTCATCCCGATGCATTCGTACATCCCGACGCCGTCCTCATCGGACGAGTAGTCCTTGGGCCGCAATCCTCGGTCTGGCCGGGGACGGTCATCAGAGCTGACGACAACACCATCACGGTCGGTGCGCGAACATCCGTACAAGATGGCGCCGTCCTGCACTGCACCCACGATTTTCCGACCACCGTTGGAGACGACTGCACGATTGGCCACAACGCCCATCTCGAGGGTTGCACCCTTGAGAACGGGACCTTGGTGGGTTCGGGGTCGGTCATCCTGCACGGCACGGTGATCTCGAGTGGGGCCCTCGTTGGGGCAAATGCCCTTGTGCCCGGGGGTAAGGTCATTCCTCCGAACGCGATGGCGCTCGGTGTCCCCGCGAAGATCCGTGAAGACGCGAATTCGCTCGAAGTCAACCTCCTCAACGCTGCCAACTACGTCGAGCGAGCTCAGCGGTACGCGGCACACCTCCGTCGAATCTCTTGAAGTTTGCTGGCCTATAGGCCTCTTGACCCCGTGTCAACAGGTCACGGGTCCTCCACTCAGCTGGGAAATAGGGCGTAGTTTGTTATTGACATGATCAAGCGCCGAACGCATGACCATCTAAAGATCGCCATGGTCGGAACGCGTGGGATGCCCGCGAAC
Organism: uncultured Chthoniobacterales bacterium; assembly: GCA_964196045.1. Taxonomy (GTDB): domain Bacteria; phylum Actinomycetota; class Acidimicrobiia; order Acidimicrobiales; family SHLQ01; genus SHLQ01. Next base: position 7,217 of record CAXMRH010000213.1, read on the forward strand.
TACGGCGGAGTCGAAACCGTCGTCGATGTGTTGTCGCGCGAGCTCGTGGCCCGCGGCCACGAAGTCACGGTCTTTTGCCGCTCGGAAGACTATGAGCAACACCCGCCGATGATCGATGGTGTCAAGCTGATCTATCTACCGGCTTCGACCGCACCAGGCCTCGGAGCGATGATTCACGCGCTTCGTGCTGCGATCTATTGCATCGGTAGGAACTTCGACGTCATCCATTTCCATGCGCTCGGGCCGGGCATGATGTCGATCATTTCCAGACTCATGACCAAGTCGACGGTCGTCGTCACCGTTCACGGCCGCGATGACAAACGAGACAAATGGGGCCGAGGTACCAGGCTCATCCTTCGCTTCGCGGCGCGCGTGAGCGCCCGAGTCCCGCACTCAACGCTTGTCGTCTCCGAGACTCTGGCGCACGAATACGCCGATGAGTTCCGCCGGTCGACGACGGTCGTCCCCAACTCGACGCACCCGATCCCCAACATCGTCGCTGGCGAGACACTTGCTCGATATGGGCTGAGTCCGCAGCGGTACTTCTTGTCGGTGGGGCGTCTCGTTCCCGAGAAGGCTCCACACGAGACGATCTCTGCGTACCGAGAGGCAATGACCGAAATGCCCTTGGTTATCATCGGTGGCGCAGCCGGCACGGAAGACTACGTCAAACACCTCCACGATCTCGCTGAAGAATCAAACGACGTGATCTTCACTGGTCCCTTGTACGGAGACGAATTGGCGGAGATGCTGACAAACGCTGGGGCATTCGTCACGTCGTCTCACCTCGAAGGCCTCCCGACTGCGCTCATCGAGGCAGGCAGAGCAGCGATTCCAGTCATCGCAAGCGACATCCCACCACACTGCGAGATCCTGAACACGTCGACTGGAAGTGATGGACGTCGCGTGTACCCAACAGGTAACACCGAGGCGCTGGCCGAGCTATTCGGACTAGTCGACTCGTTCCATGACGAAGAGTTGTTCGGAGCAAAGATGCTCGCGTCAGAACTCGATGAGCGGTACGCACCTGCTCGAACTGCTGAGGTTCACGAGCGGGCGTACCTCTCCGCGATCGGGACCCGCCGCCGCTAGAGGCTGATCTTCATTCCTTCGGCCGCTGCCACGATCTCACACGAGGTCTCCCAACTCAGCGCCTCGGCGAGGAGCGCGTCCACATCGTCGTCGTCATGCAGCGGGTCGTGATGGAACATCGCGAGGGCCTTCGCTCCCCCAGCCTCCGCGACGTGTGCTGCGTATCGGGGTGTGCAATGACCCCAATTGCCTCGTGCGGCGAGCAATTCGGGTGTGAACTGCGAATCGTGGATTAACAGATCGACACCATCGACAAGCTCAAGAACGCCGGCCGCGATGTCGGTGCCGTTCTCTGGCTCTTGGTGATCAGGAATGTAGGCAATGGACAAGTCCTCCCATTCGATGCGATAGCCATTCGTGCGTCCGTTGTGCGGGACGGATCGCGCGGTGACGGTGGCGCTGCCCACGGTGAATGATTCATTCCAGAGATCGTTAAACGACAGTTGGCCGGCGAGCGCGTCCAGATTCACCGGGAAGTATGGCGGACGTACAAAACCGAAGAGGGCTTCCCGGAACGACATATCGCGCTCAGAAGGCCCAACGATTTCTACCGTTGACTTGTCGTGGAGAATCTGGGGGAAGAACGGCAGACCCTGCACGTGATCCCAATGGAGGTGACTGATCAGCACGGTCCCGTCGAAGTGATCGGTGCCAAGATCGAGACCATAGAACCGGAGCCCGGTGCCGGAGTCGCACACGATCGGGGCTTCACCCTCGCGTTCGATCACCACGCACGACGTGTTGCCGCCGATCCGTGCCATCGACGTGCACGAACAAGGAGTGGACCCACGAACGCCGTAGAAGGAGACCGTGACACCAGCCCGCATTCGCGCTCCCCTTTCGTCGATCCCAGAGTCCGAGTGACCCCGACAAGCCGAAGCCGCATGAGCCACGCCGTGGGCGTACCCACGACGTTACGGGTTCAAAGCGACTCGGGAAAAACCTTGTGACACATCTGACGCGCTGCCAAGAGGTCACGATTCCTGTCATGGGAGGCGTGCGACCTCGTCATCGATCACCACGAGGCCGTCGTTTACCAGCGATTCGAACACTCGAGTGGAGCGAGCAGAGTCGTCGCCCCAACCCATAGTCGTCACGCCGGAATGACACGGGTCACGGGTCACGGGTCTCCCGCCACGGCAGATCTCTCGCGAAGTCTGGCCACCGTGGACTTCAGAGTCGAGCGACCTCGGCAACATCAGGACAGTCGGGTCGCCACGAACTGACGGACCGGAGCCCATCGGGTCCGAGTAGATCGTCGAACTGGTCGAGAGGGATCTGCTCTGTGGACCGATCCGCCGCAGAGACCCCGCAACGTTCGAGGTAGCTGAGCCAGAGAAGCCTGGGGAGGCGTGTCCCCGCAGGTGTGACCAACACGACCGATCGTCCTCGCGCTCGGGCGCTCTCGATCCAGGAGTTCGTGCCGAGCTGGCAAAGCGCTATCCCAGGACCAGACACAAGCGAATCGATGACCTCGGTCCCCCCGGCCTCAGCTGCCGCGAGCTGTTCGGCTTGATGGCTGGTCTGATCAGCCTCTAAGAAATCCGCGAACTCCCAACCGGCCTCGATCGAGTCGAGCGAATGCACCATGCGCGCCGCCAAACAGAGCAGGCCGGGCGACTGCGGTTGACGCACGATGAGCTGGCGCAAGGCGACGAGCGTGGCTCCCGGATCAGTCGCAAACGCACTCAGGGCAGGAACCGACTCCGCAACAAGAATTCGATCGGGGGCCGACCCTGCGCGGGCAACATAACGAAGCCGTTCGATCGGGTGCACAACGCCGACGATACATGGGTGCGTCGCACGTGTGCATCCGCTACCGTTTCCGCCGTGGCAACACTCGAAGGTGATCCAGAACTCGACCCTACAAATGGCGACGCACGCCCTTTCTCGGAGTGGCTCACCACCTTTCCGATGCTTGTGGGGGTCATCGACCCGTACACGCACGAGAGTTCGTGGCTGCTCGACACGATCAACCGTGTCTTTCATCATTATCGAGGCGCAGGTGTGCGCGTGGCATGGCTCGCTGCCGCACCAGCCGCTGGCGTGAAGTCGTTTCTTGGCCCCTACGCCGATGACTTCCTCACGTTTGCAGATCCCGATCGGGTCGCGGTGAAGGCACTCGGACTCACCACACTTCCCGCACTCGCCCTCGTGAAACAGGACGGCACGATCGCGGAAGCAGCCGAAGGCTGGGACCCTGCTGCCTGGGCTTCGGTCTCGAAGGCGCTCGAAGCGCTGACGGACTGGACGCCAATTACGATCCCTGGCCCGAAAGACCCGGCACCGTACCCGGGCACCCCCGCCTGAGCGCCGTTCGCTTCGCTCTCTACGCGCAGCTGGTGACGCGGACCAGGTCGGCGGTCGGGTAGAAGATCTCCCTACCTATCACGGAGCGAGTCCATTCCTCGAGCGCCTCCGCGTAGTTGTCGAGCTGACCTGGCGTGTCCGCCTCGACGTGGAGTCTGACGCAAGTTTTCGCGCCCGAGCGCCACGCGACGAATCGATCTCCGCCCCACCCGTCGGCGAGGTCGAGGGCGATGCCCGGATCGAAGACATCGGTAAGCACCGCCACCCACGCGGCTTCTCCCCAGACTCCGCTACGGAACACGGTTCCGTCCGCAGGAGGTGCGACGACCGCGGGTTCTGCCCCTTCACCGTCCAAGTACGCCGCCGGATCGATGACGACCTCGGAGGTCGACGGTGGCGTCACGAAGGCGTCGTCGAGCGTCGACTGGCCCTCGTTCCACAGCGCGGCCGCGAACTCATCGCCGTAGCGGTACCGACCAAATTGCAGCTCCAAGAAGGAGTCGTTGAACTCCGACAGCGACACGCCGCGGGGTAGCGAGCGCTGCGCTGCCATCTCCTCATCGCGTTCTGCTGACGTCAAGGTTTCTCGGTATCGCTCTTCGATGACACCAGCCGAACCTTCTTTGAGGGCCGAGAACGTCCAACTGATTTCGTCATCGCGGTCCTCATACTCATCTCGGTCGAAGCCGAAGATCTGATCGTCGAGTGCATGCACCAATTCGTGGACGAGGACCGTCTTGGTGAACGTCGTGATCTCCCCGGAACGAAGAACGATCCCGCCGCTTTCAGAGTCGTAGTAGCCGATGACCCCAGCGTCACCGAAGCGCATCCAGATCTCTTCGAGGTTCGCGGAGCCGTCGATGATCCCCATCGCCCGATAGATATCCGTGAAGTCCACGTACTCGACCTCGTATTTGGCTACGTCGTCGCGTATCAATTCATTAAAGGCGGCCGTGAACTGCTCTCCTTCGAGCAGAAGGACGCTGGGCGTGCTCGTGAATTCATGACCGCGCTCCCGCTCCACGAAACCAATCAGTTCGTCGATCAAGATTGAAAGCTCTGTGACCTCCTCCGCAGGCTCACCCTCACCCTCGGGATCTGTCTCGATATCAGACTGGGCGTCATTGAGCGACCGGTCGACGTCGACGGCCGATTCGGGCTCGGGGTAAGCGGTCGATTCGGGCTCGGGTTTGAATGCGAGAACGCCGTCGTTCTCCTCCGACTCGAGTACGACATTTTCGTCTGCCGACGTGACATCCTGTCCATTGTCTGCGGGCTCGCGTAGGGCCAGCGTACCGCTGGCGCTCGTGTCAATCGGAGCAGTGGGCGACGAACACGCCGACAAGAGCGCCGCCACGAGGAGCAGCATCGTGATGACACGCATCTGTTCAGTATCGGTCACTCGACTCCAAACCTTTCGTCGCGCGAAACCGCGGCTTCGTCAATCGACCAGTGGTCGACGAAGCGAGCGTCGTAGACTGGTTGCGATGACGACGGAGGATGCAGCAGCGATGAGTGACACGACCCAAGAAGCACCAGAAGAACCCACGGTCGCACCGTCGAACGCGGCCACCGCAGGTTCGGAGGGGCCGGTCATCACCGATGCGGCAAAGCTCATCCGGTTGGGCACGATGACGCAGTCGCTCATGAGCGAAGCACGAGAGGCGCCGCTCGACGAGGCAGGACGGATTCTTCTTGCACGAATTCATGGCGAGACCATGGAAGCGCTCGAAGACACGATGAGCGACGATCTCCTCGACGAGCTCCGCGAATTTCAACTCTGCATCGACTGCACCGATACCCCACCGTCGGAGGGCGAGCTTCGCATCGCCCAAGCACAGCTCGTCGGCTGGCTACAGGGCCTCCACCAGGGATTCCAAGCCATGGCGATGGCCCAACAAGCCGCTGCGATGCAGCAGTTGCAACAGCTCCAGTCAGGTGGTGGCGCACCCGGCGGGCATCACGCGCCCAGCGGACAACAACAGCTACCTGCTTCCGGTGAGCAGGAGGCGATCGACGCGTCGAGCCGTCCAGGTACCTACCTGTAGCCCGTCACAATCCGCTCGACCTTCGCTACTCCCGCAGGCTGTCTGGGCCGAAGAAGGCCTGCCAAGCGAACCAAAACTCGTTGCGGTGTTCGATCGGTTCGAGCTGAGTTCCAGCAAACTCGCCTTCCGTCGCCAACCCTACGATCGACCAAGTCGATCCCGTTTGATCATCAACGAAGCTGTCGTCGCCGGTGGCGGTGAACGTGAGCGTCCGTCCGTCCACGACAGGGTCGTGGGCTACCCCGGACCCGACCGCTTCTCCGGTCGAGACGAACTCTGCATCAAGTGCGTCAGCGGTGTCGCCAGCTAAGAAGACTACGACTGGGCGCCCATCGATCACGTCGTTGACCACGACCTCGTCTGTCAGACGATCAAATGCATACGACGCAACGGTGTCGTCGTCCGTAATTCCAACGACTCGAGACAGTGCGGGCAACCGTTCGTCAATCTCACCGTTGTAGAAGGGCCGGGACGATGACGAGTAGCCCACGTAGCTGTTCCGTCCATAGGCACCTCGACCAAACCCGCTTTCTCCTGCCAGCGACCTTCCATCGGGGAAGTTCTCGGCGAACTGCGAGAAGGAGACGAGCGATGTCGGGATGCTGTCGAGCTCGGCTCCGGCGAAGTCTCCAACGACGGCCTCGCCAGTGATCTGTTGCCAGAGCGACGTCGTCGAGCTATCCCACATGACCAGATCACTCTTTCGCAGCAATCCGGACACGCCGAAACGAAGGACCTCGCCGTTCACTCGTCGGTCGAAGGAGATGGCGGTGTTGCACAGAGGACAAAATGTCACCACCACTGGAACGTCACCGATCACATCGTTGACGACCTCGTGCTTCGCGATGATCGATAGAGGGTAGAAACGGGCCTCGCCACCGAACTGCACGAGGGCCCCTGGCTCTCGCGGGCTGAGCCATTGTGCTGCCAGCGTGGGGCTCTCGAAGACGGGGCGGTCGAGCGGCCGAATCGCATCTCGTGGGTCTGCCTGCCGCAGACCCCGGAAAAATTCATTCCAGTCCTCGACCGTCCGCCGAGTCCAGTCGGTTGGCCACGGAAGCTGCGCCAGGGTCTCAGGCAAGTCGGGATCATCGTCGACAATGACGTCAGCAGTCGCGGCATCGAACTCGATCCCACCAGTCAGGTCGAACGGACCTCCCAACGGAGGCACAAACGTCGTCGCCGGGCCGGTCGGAAGAGTGGTCGTGGTTGTGGTTGTGGTTGTGGGTGCAGCGTCATCCGCAGTTTCTCCAGCTTCGGTCGCAGCAGCAGAGACCGGGTCTCCCCCGGCGGACGAGCAGGCGGTGGCGATAAGGACGATGCTCACAAGAAGGGTCATGAGACGTGAGGTCATACGGTGCCAACCCACGTCACCAAGAACGGCATTCCCCAAAGCCGGTTAAGGACTTGTCAAAAAACCGGCAACCTGGGATGGGTTGCTAACCTGTGCGCATGGCCAAGACCGTCGACCTCTCGACTCGGATCCGCTCGGGCACAAAGGTCCGCGCTACGACCGACCTTCCCGGTGTTCCGGAAGGCACCTCGGGCAAGGTCGCTATGTCGAACGGCATCACCTGGAAGCGCTACTGGGTGCGCTTCGAGAACGGCGAGCTACTGGGCCATGTCGACCACAGCAACATCGTCATCAGTCGAGCTTGGGACCAGTTCTTTACAGAAAAGGCCGCCGCCGAGGCTGCTGCGGAAGCGGGGTCTACCGCTGGAGGATCGGCCGAGGCGGGCGGCGCTGAAGCTGCCGACAATGCCTTTGGCGTACCGCAGTACCTCCTCGACCGATCGAAGGCCGCGCTCGAACGCTTCGGCGTTACCCGCTAGGCGGCGGCATCTCCCTTCTCGACCATCTCCCGCCCTCGGGCGCTGAACCAGACGAACTCGTCGATGCCTTCATCGACTACAGCACCTCGGTCGGACTCGAGCTCTACCCAGCCCAAGAAGAGGCCATCCTCGAACTCTTGTCGGGCAATCACGTCATCTTGGCGACGCCCACGGGCTCCGGGAAATCGCTGGTCGGAATGGCGGGCCACTTTGCGGCGATGGCACGTGGACAACGCAGCTACTACACCGCGCCGATCAAGGCGCTGGTCTCGGAGAAGTTCTTCGCTCTGAGCCGCGAGCTTGGCTCGGACAACGTCGGAATGGTGACGGGGGATGCGTCTGTGAACCCCACGGCGCCAATCATCTGTTGCACCCAAGAGATCCTCGCAAACATCGCTCTACGTCGGGGCGCTAGCGCCGACATCGGTCTAGCCGTCGTCGACGAGTTCCATTACTACTCAGATCCTCAACGAGGCTGGGCATGGCAGGTACCTCTCCTCGAGATGCCGCACATCCAGTTCCTTTTGATGTCAGCCACCCTCGGCCCAACCGATCGATTCGAGGCCGACTTGGAGGCCCGTAGCGGGCGTCCAGCCGTCACCGTTTCGAGCACTGAGCGACCCGTGCCACTCGACTTTGCGTGGCAGACGTCGGCGATTCACGAGACCGTCGAGTCGCTCCTCGAGACAGAACGTGCACCCGTGTACGTTGTGTACTTCACGCAGAAATCTGCGCTCGAAGCCGCGCAATCATTCACCAGCCTCTCGATTTGCTCGAAGGAGGAAAAGGCTGCGATCCGAGCTGAGGTCGGCAACTTCCGTTTCGATTCGCCGATCGGCAAGGACCTGAAACGTTTCTTGTCACATGGTGTCGGAATCCACCACGCTGGACTTCTCCCCAAATACCGGCTGCTGATGGAAAAGTTGGCCCAGAAGGGACTACTCAAGGTCATTGTCGGGACCGACACCCTGGGCGTTGGGGTGAACATACCGATTCGAACCGTTCTTCTCACGCAGCTTTTCAAATACGACGGTCAGAGGGTTCGCATTCTGAGCGTCCGCGAGTTTCAGCAGATCGCGGGACGCGCCGGGCGAAAGGGATTCGATGATCTAGGCACGGTCTGGGT
>CAXMRH010000214.1:0-5159 GCA_964196045.1 uncultured Chthoniobacterales bacterium
GCTCTTGCCTGCGGTTTCGCCGAAGCCATGAACAACATTCAGTGCACCAGCGGGAAGCCCGGCTTCGAGAGCTGTCTCCGCAAGGAGGTGTGCGCTGAGAGGGCTCCACTCCGCCGGTTTGTGCACGACCGTGCAGCCAGCTGCGAGCGCCGGAGCGATCTTCCAGGTGCTCAGCATGAAGGGCGTGTTCCACGGGGTGATAACGCCGACTGGCCCGATCGGCTTTCGGGTCGTGTAGTTCACGTGGTCGGCCGACGGCAATGATTGTCCGTCAGCCGCACTTGGAGCTCGATCGGCGAAGAAGCGGAAGTTTGCGGCGCCCCGGAGCGCTGCAGCGCTCATGAACCGCATGGTCTGCCCCGTGTCCACACATTCGGTCACGGCGATCTGATGCGCTCGCTCCTCGATCAGATCGGCGACGTCGTGCAGCACCGCCTTACGCTTCGTGCCCGGCATCGACCCCCACACGCCGAATGCTTCGGCGGCCGCCTCTGCTGCGGCATCGATGTCGGCGGCGTCACCGGCTGCCACCTGGCCGAGCTGTGAGCCATCGATCGGCGTCACGTTGTCGAAGGTCTTGCCCGACACGCTCGCAACGGCCTCGCCGCCGATGAGATGCGCGAGCGGGCGCTCGGCGAAGCGACGGAGGTGACGTTCGGCCGCAACGGTGTTTTCGGCAAAGGTGGCAGCACTCGTCATGTCAACGCTCCACCTTCATGTGGGTCCCGTTTCATGTGGCTGGCGATGTGGTTGCGATTGACTCGAAAGTCCGCGTCGATCTCTTGCACCTCCATGGACCAGGCGATGACGAGCGGACTGGGCTCGGTCGCGAGCCGCACTTCTGCAGCGTCGAGCAACGTCTCGATCACCATCTTCTTCGTCTCCGCGTCACGTCCTGGACCGATTCGTGCCGTCATCGCAACGAACGCGTAGTTCTCGTTTGAACCATCGGCAATTCGGTACGCGTCACGTGCGAAGGCTCGAATTCTGACGCCGGGGATCGGTGCGACCTCCAGGGAGAGCACGGAACGATGCAGAACGTCGAGCAGGGCGTCGACATCGTGGTGGCTTGCAACGTTGCTGGAGTACTCGACTGTCAGGTGGGGCATGTCGGCTTCCGGAAAGTAGTGAACATGTGTACCGTAGTGTTTAACATGTGTAGTATTCGTTGACAACCCTCTGACCCGTTCGCCATTCCAGGAGATCGACACCTCATGCGCCTTGTGTCTTACACCTCAGATCTGATCTCGGGATTCGGCGTGTTGACTTCGGATGAGTCGGGCGTGATCGATCTGGGGCGGCGTATGCCAGGCGTCGACGACCTGGGTCAGTTGATCGAGGCACAGAGAATCGATGACGTTCGGCAATATGTCGATGAGCCTGCAGACGTTCCCCTCGCGGACATCACCTATGAACGGCTGCTGCCCTGGCCAAAGAAGATCTTCTGCATCGGCGTGAACTACGGCGGTCGAAGTGCCGAGTACGCCGACAAGACTGATGCGTCGTATCCCAGCGTCTTCGTTCGATTTCCCGACTCTTTCACCGGTCACGATCAGGCACTCGTTCGACCACCAGAAAGTCCTCAGCTCGACTACGAAGGCGAGATCGTCGTCGTCATCGGCAAGGAGGGTCGCCGGATCCCGGTGTCGCAGGCCCGCCAGCACATTGCTGGACTCACGCTCGGCAATGAGGGCACGATTCGGGATTGGGTACGCCACGCCAAATTCAACGTGACACAAGGAAAGAACTGGGAGGCGACTGGCGCGATTGGACCCTGGCTCGTCCCTATCGACGAAATCGGCGACTTCGACTCGCTCCGAATCACCACCCATGTAAACGGCGAGAAGCGCCAAGACGACTCCCCCGCCACGATGAAATACTCGATTGAATACCAGATCCACTACCTATCAACGTTCACGACGTTGCGTCCGGGTGACATCATCTTCAGCGGCACGCCGACTGGTGCCGGGGCTCGATTCGATCCACCGATCTGGCTCGAGCCAGGCGATGTCATCGAGGTGTCCGTTGCTGAGCTCGGCACTCTCCGCAACAGCATCGTCGACGAGTTCCCCGAGGGTTCGACGTTCACGGCGCCCGAGGCTCAGTGATGACCCAGGGACCTGAGCTCCTCAATGACAAGACCGACAACAAGGCCGACGTTGCAATGAGGCCCTTCACGGAATCCCTGCCCATGGCGCTGCTCCAAGCGCGAGAGGCCACGATGCGGATCTTCCGACCGCTGCTGGCCGCTCACGACCTGACCGAGCAGCAATGGCGAGTCCTGAGAGCGCTCTCGTCCGCGGGAGAACCTCTGAGCGTCGGCGCGGTCGCCGAGCAGACGTTCCTGCTTGCTCCGAGCTTGTCGAGGATCGTCGCGAACCTCGAGGAGCGGGGTTTCATCTCGCGCACGACAGCGGACACCGACCAACGACGAAGCAACCTCGAACTCACACGACGAGGTCATGGCACCGTTGCGAAGATCGCTCCGCAATCAGAGAAGGCGTACGCGTTCATCGAGCGCGAGTTCGGCGCCGAACGTCTTCGGGGGCTCCTCGACGAGCTGACTCAGCTCGCCGACCTGGCGGCACCTCACTGTCCGACAGGCGAAGGGACAGCCTCGTGACCACCCCAGAAGACACGAGTCTGACGATCGAGCAGATCGCAACCGAAGCGGGTCTGCTCGACCATGCCGAGCAGACGGCGACGCAAATGCGCCAGACGACCACGCAGTATCCCGACATGACCATGGCTGACGCATACGCGATTCAGAACGAGTGGCTGCGGTTGAAATTGAGTCGAGGCGAAACCCTCGCTGGCCACAAGATCGGCCTCACGTCTCGCGCGATGCAGGCGGCCATGAACATCACGACTCCTGACTCGGGATTCCTGACCAACACGATGGTCTTCGAGCCGAACACCGAGCTTTATGCTGCGAACTTTTGCGACCCGAAGCTCGAAGTCGAGCTCTCGTTCACGCTTGCACACGATCTGTCTGGACCTGATCTCTCGGTCGATGATGTTCTCGACGCGACCGACTTCGTGTCGCCTGCGGTGGAGCTCATCGCGGCGCGCTCGTATCGACGCGACCCTGACACCGGCCGGACCCGCACTGTGCTGGACACGATCTCGGACAATGCTGCCGATGCCGGGATCGTCAGTGGGCCCACCCGCGTCTCACCCCGCGAAGTGGATCTGCAGTGGGTCGCAGCGCTCGCCTATCGAAACGGCACGATTGAGGAAACAGGTGTAGCGGCCGGTGTCCTGGGACATCCTGCCCGTGGGATCGTCTGGCTTGCTCGGAGATACCACGAGCTGGGGCTTACCCTCCAGGCTGGCCAGACGATTCTCTCTGGTTCGTTCACGAGACCGATCGATATACGCCCCGGCGACCACTTCCAATTCGACTACGGCCCGCTCGAGTCGTTCGAGCTGGCGTTCACCTGAATGCACCAGGCGTCCGCCTCTGCCTCGGCACTGGGCCCGCGAAATGAGATCCCGGCTTCGGGCCCGTAGTCTGAACCATCGTTCAGCCGATTACAGCCAATACCGAGCTCGATCATCAGGAGACACACATGTCGAACATCACCGTTGAGCACGTTGCCGAGGGCACCGTCGCTCTCATCACGATGGACGACGGCAAAGCCAACGCCCTCTCCAAGCAAGCGATCGCCGAGATCGGCGCGGCGATAGATGCCGCCACCGAAGACTCCAACATCGTGGCCGCCGTGATCGCGGGCAGAGACGGGGTGTTCTCCGGCGGGTTCGACCTCAACGTGATGCGCTCGGGCGACTTCGAAGCAGTGGTTGACCTCGTCGCTGATGGCGGCGACTTGGTTCGGCACATCTATTGCTGCGATCTCCCGATCGTCGCAGCGTGCACAGGCCATGCCATCGCAGCAGGCGCGTTGCTCTTGCTGGGCTGCGACATTCGAGTCGGCGCACTCGGAGACAAGAAGATCGGTGTGAATGAGGTGGCGATCGGCATGGTGCTTCCCGACTGGGGTATGACGATCTGTCGCGAACGACTCAGCAAGCGTCATCTTCAGCGAGCGGTCGCAACGTCCCGGCTCACTGACGCATCGCTCGCCGTCGACGTGGGCTTCCTCGACATCGCGGTCGAGGCTGATGCTGTCATCGATCGAGCGATCGAAGAAGCAGCGGCACTGGCTGCGCTCGACAATACGGCGTACTCAAGCACGATGAAACAGTTCCGAGGTGAAGTGGCCACGGAGATGCACGGCCAGATCGCTTCCGACCGCGCCAGCGGCTGATCATGCGCGTTCTAGCTCGATGGTGAACGCCTGAGGGTCGATGTGCGATGCTGTCGAAGCGACGAATTCGCCCATCGGAAGAGGACGTCATGGCCATCACAGATCTGCCGGAATTCATTCGTGCCGACGGCCCGGACAAGGTCACCGGAAGTGGGCGATACACGGCCGACATGACCCTCACCGGACAGCTGATAGCGAAGTTTCGCTACGCCGAAGTCAGCCATGCGCGCATCACGAAATTGGACGTGAGTGCAGCCAGAGAGATCCCTGGCGTGTTCGCTGTCATCACTGAAGATGACGTCCCGGATCTTCGCTACAACTCGGTCATCCCGGATCGCACATTGTTCGCCCGCGACGTCGTCCGGTTCGAAGGCGAGGTCGTCGCGGCAGTGGCAGCCACGACGGCGGCGATCGCGCAACAAGCGGTCGATGCCATCGTCTTCGAATACGAGGATCTGCCTATCGTGAGCGACCTCGAGGCAGCGGTCATCGATGGCACCGCACTCGTCCATCCTGAGCTCGACAGCTACGACATCACCGGCGACACGCCCCATGGCGGCAATGTCGCCACTCACTCCTCCATCGCGATCGGTGATGCACACGCGGCGATGACAACGGCAGATGTCGTCGTCGAGAGCCGCTACATCGCCGACGCGTCACATGCCGCGCCCATCGAGCCGCGTGCCGTCATTGCGCAGTGGGAGGGCGACAAGGTCACCATCTGGACGAGCACACAGGTTCCGTACGACGCTCGAGACGGTGTCTGTGAGACGCTCCAGTTGCCGTCGAATCGAGTACGCATCATCGTTCCTCATCTCGGCGGCGGTTTCGGTGGCAAGTGTGGGTTCCACTTCGAGGCCCATGTCGCGGCACTAGCTCGCGCAGCCA
>CAXMRH010000215.1:0-4461 GCA_964196045.1 uncultured Chthoniobacterales bacterium
AGACATCTCAGACCCGGTTGGGGTCGTGCGTGATCCAGAGATCGTTCCGCCAGCCGACATCACGACCGAAGTGAAGGGCACGATCGAAACGCCACCAGCGTCGCCACAGTTGGCCTTGACGGGCCCAGGTGCGTACGCCCAGACCATGGTGCTCCTCGGGCTCGTCATGGTCTCGCTCGGAGCTCTGCTACTCCGTCGAGAACGTCGATTCGAATCTCGATAACCCACTCGGCTCCCCGGACTTATGGAGTCGGGTGGTTGTTATCGTGCCTCCATGAGCATCCTCGGTAATCGTGTTCTCCGCACTGAAGATCCCCGGTTTTTACTAACCGGCGGCAGCTACGCGGCCGACCTCGCTCTTCCCGGCGCCGCTCATGTGGTCTTCGTGCGATCGACGGCGGGAAGCGGAACCGTCCTGTCGATCGAGGCCGATGAAGCTCGAAAAGCACCAGGCGTGCTCGCGGTATTGACCGGAGCTGACCTTGAACTCGGGCCCTTCTCCAATGCACGATCGGACGTCCTGCGCCGCGCACCGATCGCCACGTCGACTGTTCGATTTGCCGGAGAACCAGTTGCAGTTGTCGTCGCGGAGACCTACGCGGAAGCGCTCGATGCGGCCGAGCATGTCTTGGTCGACATCGAATTCGGCGATGCAGTTCCCTCGATCCGAACCGCACTAGACGGCGACACGCTCGTGTTCGAGGCGCTCGGGACCAATGTCGTGGACGACAAACGCGCGGCCGATCTCGACTTCTCGTCGTGCGACGTGATGATCGATGCCCAGATAGCCAACAGTCGCATCAACGCCGCTCCGATCGAACCGCGCGTCGCCGCAGCATCGTGGGGCGATGATGGACGACTTACCTGTTGGACCAGCACACAAGGCGCTCACCCCGCTCAGAACCGAATTTCGGACGTCCTTGGACTTGACCGTAGCAACGTACATATCATCACGACCGACGTCGGCGGCAGTTTCGGTTCCAAGGCCGGCCCCGGCCCCGAAGAGTGTGCCCTCGGTGCCATTTCCAAGGTTGTTGGGCGACCAGTCATGTGGTCCGAGACGCGAACCGAGAACTTCCTCGCAATGGGCCACGCCCGATCACAATTGAACCGCGCTCGTCTTGGCGGTATGTCCGACGGAACGATCACTCACTATCAACTCGACATCACCGCAGAGGCCGGCGCGTACCCCGAAGGTACCTCGTTTCTGCCGTCCCTCACTCGACTCATGGCAAGCGGTGTCTACGACATCGAGAACGTGGCCTGCGGATGGATCACGGTGGCAACCAACACCGCTCCGATCGTGGCGTTTCGTGGGGCGGGACGGCCCGAGGCCACAGCGACCCTCGAGCGTGCGATCGACATCTTCGCCAACGAGCTCGGGCTCGATCCAGCCGAGGTGAGGCGGAAGAACCTCATCGCCTCCGATGCCTTTCCCTTCACCTCGCCCATGGGTCAGGTGTACGACTCCGGGAATTATCAGGCGGCACTGAGCACCGCCCTCAACAACGCTGGCTACGACGCGCTCAGGAGAGAACAGCAACGGCGGGTCGACAGCGGATCGAACACGTTGCTCGGGATCGGCATTGCGTCATACGTGGAGATCACCGCGCCGGGTGCAACGGGGACCGACGACGAGTTTGGATCCATCGAGCTTCAATCAGACGGAAGTGTGATCGCACGTACGGGTTCGACCCCCTATGGCCAAGGTCATGAAACGACGTGGGCGATGGTCGTCGCAGATCGAATGGGAATCCCGATGGACAAGGTCACGGTCGTGTGGGGCGACACCGATGAGGTCCGCTCGTCGAAGATCAGCGGCGGGTCGCGTTCGGTGCAGCTGGCAGGATCTGCAATGGCGGACGCATCGGATCGGCTGATCAACGAATCAGTCGAACAGGCGGCCACGATTCTCGAAGCCTCTCCGTCCGACATCGTCTTCGATTCGGAGGCGGGGGCTTTCCACGTCGCTGGCACCCCAGCCCACACCGTCTCCTGGGGCGCAATCGGAAGCGCGAGCGAACAGACGCTGATCGGCGTCAGCGAATTCTCACAAACCGGAGCGACCTTCCCCTTCGGAACCCACGTCGCAATCGTCGAAGTGGACGTTGACACGGGCCATGTCACGTTGCAGCGACTCGTCACGACAGACGACGCCGGAACGTTGATAAATCCGTTGATCGCGGAGGGGCAGGTACACGGAGGCGCGGCGGCAGGCATTTCACAGGCGTTGTTCGAAGAAGTCACGTACGACGAATACGGAAACCTGACCACCGCCAACTTTGCGGACTACGCGCTGCCTGCCGCTTCGGAGTTCCCGTCGTTCGAGGTCACGTTGACCGAGACACCAACGCCACTCAACCCTCTCGGGGCAAAGGGAATCGGCGAAGCTGGCAGCATCGGCTCGACCCCTGCGGTCCAGAACGCCGTGATCGATGCACTCCGCCACCTTGGTATCCAGCACATCGACATGCCTCTCACCCCGTCGAAGGTCTGGGCCGCCTATACGAATGCGTTGGCTGCCTCGCCTACGTAGGCCACAGACACCTGATCTCCACGAGACCATGGGGCTCGAGCGGACACTCGAACCTGTAGCTCGATGTCGTCGGGTAGGGCAACGCTGACCATCATGTCGTGGCCGTAGTACTCCGTGAGGGTGACGGTTCCTGAGCCTTCTCTGGTCAAGGTCAGATCTTCGGGACGCACGAGCACCTTTACCTGGCCGTTCGCCGGTGTCGCCAGAGGAATCGTCCCGACCGCCGTCTTGACCACGATGCCCTCGCCAGCGCCAACCAACATGTTGACCTCGCCGACGAACGACGCAATCCATGCCGAAGATGGAGATCGGTAGATGTCCTGAGGACTACCAATCTGTTCGATACGGCCGTCTTGCATAACGGCGACGTCATCGCCGAGCACGAAGGCCTCTTCTTGGTCGTGGGTGACGAAGATTGAGGTGATCCCGAGGCCGACCAGGAGCCTGTGCACTTCGCTGCGTACCCCGACGCGTAGCGCAGAGTCGAGATTCGAGAAAGGCTCGTCGAGAAGTAGGACAGTTGGGCGGGGAGCGATCGCCCGCGCAAGCGCGACGCGCTGTTGCTGACCACCGGAGAGCGTGTCGGGCATTCTGTCGACAAGATCTGCGAGTCCGACCATGTCGAGCGCCTCGATCACTCGTGGACCCTTACGCTCGGCCCGAGGAAGGCCGTATCCGACATTACGGCCGACAGTCAGGTGCGGGAACAGCGCCCAATCTTGGAAGACCATGCCGACGTTTCGTTTCTCCGGAGGAGTCCATGCGGACTCGCTCGCCATGACCTGTCCACCTACGGATATCTCGCCGCTGTCAGGCCGTTCGAGACCTGCGATCAGGCGAAGCAGCGTGGTTTTGCCACAGCCACTCGGCCCGAGCAGTGCCAGGCTCTGGCCAGGGTGAACTACGAGATCGATGCTTCGCAGCACCGACGTGTCACTGAACGCCTTATCGACGCCGAGTACCTCGACACCGCGAGCTTGGACCTGTTCCATGTCGCTCAGTATGGATGGAGAATCGGCACTTCTCCTACTGGAACGTGTCGCATGAGTCGTACGACTGCAGCTCGAAGCCTCGCTGAAACCATTCGACGCGTTGTGCCGACGAGCCGTGCGTGAAGTTCTCTTGATTGTTGCTTCCGGTGATGGCATCGTCGCCAACCGAACTCGCGGCGCGGACGCCCTCTTGCAGATCACCCGATTCGAGGGTTCCGGCCTCTTGCGCGCTTTTGGCCCACATCCCTGCAAGACAGTCCGCCTGCAGCTCCATACTCACCTGGAGAGCGTTCGACTGGGCTCTGGTTGCACCACTTTGCTCGCGACGGACGAACTCGTTCGTGCCGAGCACGTTCTGCACATGATGGCCAATCTCGTGGGCGAGAATGTACGCCTGGCTGAAGTCGCCTTCTGCACCGAGCTGTGTCTGCAGCCGCAGCATGTATTGAATGTCGATATACGCGTTGCTGTCAGCCGGGCAATAGAAGGGTCCAACCGCGCTCGTGGCATTGCCACAGCCCCCCGTGCTGACATCGTCGTTGAAGATCGAGAGCTTCGCTTCTGGATAGGTCTGACCGCTCGCTGCAAATTCCTGAGTCCAGTAGTCCTGGACCTCATCGAGGATGAAGTTCACCAGATCCTCTGCATCTGCATATGCCGGATCGTCGGACGAGACGATCGGGCCACCTCCAGTTGAGGTGCTGCCAGTGTTTGTGTTGTCCGACGTTCCAATGCCCGAGACAAAGGCGAACACGACGAGCGCCAAGACGACCAGCAGGATCAAGCCCATGCCACCGCCGCACCCACGACGGCTGCCAGCAGGTGCAGTCGCTCCACCGAGTGCACCGCCGCCGATGCTGCCTCCAAGTCCGCCACTACCAAGTCCGCCACTGCCCGACCGGCGGGGGAACCCAAGACCCCGCCTCCCGCTGC
>CAXMRH010000216.1:0-4513 GCA_964196045.1 uncultured Chthoniobacterales bacterium
CCGATGGTGGTGGGGAGTTGGTTGATTTGTGGGTTTGGGGTGTTGTCGTAGCGGGGTGAGTGGTTTCCCGTGAGGAGTTGGTACCCGGTTTCGAGGACGTCGATGGCGTCGATGTGGATGGTCGGGTAGGGGCGGTTAAGGAGGCCTTTGGCGACGGTCTCGGCGGCTTGTTCGCCTCCTCGTTCGTTCCAGTCGACGTCGGATCCGAACCAGGTGTTGAGGTTGTGGAGTTCGAGGAAGGCGTTTCGTGTGGTGTCGTTGATGGCGTTGGCTTCCCAGGCGTGGGCGAATTCGTGGAGGATGGTGAAGTCGGGGTGGGCCCGTGAGCACAGGTTGACCTGTTCGTTTCCGGCGTTTGGGATGTAGGTGCCGGCGAGTCCGTTACAGCCGTCGAGGTTTGGGTAGACGGTGATCGTGAGCTGCGGGAGGTCGAGGCCTGCGTCTCGGAACGTTGCGAGTGCGGTTTCGATCCGGTTCATTGCTTCAGCGTTTGCGCCGTGCACGGTGTGGATTCCGACGGGCACACCGTGATCAGCTTCGGTGGCAGTGGCCGGTGTTTGGAGTGGGGCCTCGACCGACATGGTCTCGGGTTGGGCGGGTGTTGCGCTGGTTTGTGGGATGAGGCCGAGGGTCAGGGTGGCGAGGAGTGCTGCTGTGGTGCGGTGGAAAGTGTTCATGTGAACACCGTCCGGCCATTACGGATTTAGCTCTGCGCGAAAGTGCTCACAACATTCGGATGGCCTATCGAATGTGTCGAACGACACGTGAACAGCTTCTTGTGCGACGAGATTCGCTGGTTCGTTCTGCGCGAATTCGCGCAGAACCCGTCAAGATTCCGGTCTGGGAAACCTCACCTATGGGTTAGCGGGCCACCAGCTCAGAGCTCGGCCATCTGGGCAAGCTCTCGGAGCGCGTCTGGCCGCAACACGGTGACGCGCTTGCGTCCCGTGACGATGATCCCGTCATCGCGAAGATCCTTAAGCCCCTTCACCGCACCCTCGCGGGACAGCCCCGCCCAATGAGCCAGGTCCTGCTGGCTGATCGGCAGCGTCACGTCGATCATCCCGTCGTGATGCTGACCGGTTACCTCCATTAGTTCACAGATGCGAGCAGCAACACGTTCGCGTGCGTCGAGAGCCGATGCTGCAACAAGTTGATCCGTTAACGCACGCAAACGGCGGACAACTCTTCGCGTGATGACGTTGGCCAGCTCAGGCTCCGATTCGACAAGCGACGTGAACGCACGATCGGGCAAAGTGAGCACACGTGCGCTCGTCACAACCGAGCAAGAGGCAGATCGTCGGCTCTGATCGATGAGCGAAAGTTCTCCAACGAGATCCCCCGCGCGGATCAGTGTTACGAGAACCTGCTTGCCACTCGGGGTCGTACGGTCGACTCGAAGCAGCCCATCTTCGACGATGTAGGCAGCATGGGACTCCTCTCCGGCGTGGAACAGATACTTCCCCGGTGGGTATCGAATGCGCGTTCCAGCCGCCACGAGCCGCTCTGCGAGGCCCTGAGAAATCTCGGCGAACAGACCCTGGTCCGTCATGGGGAGAACCCTACGTGCTGATGCCGCAGATTTCAGAAGTGCTCGCCGGGGCGGGCATAGACAGTCGCGACAAGTAGATAGCCGCGGCGAGGGCCGACCGAATAATCCAAGCGCTCCGCGGGTTGACCACAGGGCTGAGACGGCAGGTCGGACCCAATCGGTTCGCCGTGAGGAGAAATCGAAACATGTTTGCGACTCAACTTGCTGGGAACTACAGCGTCGGGTGGGCATTGCTCGCTGGCGCTATTGGAGCGATGGCGATGCTGCCGGTGATCTACGGCGGCCGTGCAATGGGGATGACCACCATGGATCTGCTCCGCACGCTGGGGTCGATGATGCAGCCCAAGGGAAGCGACGCAGTGGTTTACGGCATCGGTCTCATGGTCCATTTGATGATGGGGGCCGCGTTCGGGCTCGTACATGCCGGACTTCTCCACGCGTTCGATCCGTCATCTAGCGGCGCCGCAGTCGGCCTCGGGATTCTCATCGGCGCTGTCCATGGCATCATCGTCACCGTGATGATGCCCATGATGCTGACGATGGGTCATCCGCTCGTGAAGGACGGGACGATCGCCGATCCGGGCACGGCGATGATGGGCTTCGGAAAGATGACGCCCATGGGCATGGTCGTCGGCCACGTTGTGTACGGACTCGTCTTAGGGGCGATCTACGTCGGGGCGGTGGGCTAACCCCGCATTGTGAGACTCACTCACGGCTCGATTCTTCTATGGTCGTGGTCCTGAGCCAGTTTCCGCGACGTGCTTTCGCACTCATCCGGCGCCGTATCGAGCGACTCCAGCAATTAGCCAAACGCTCACTCCGCGACCTGCCATACGGTGAACGACTCGTCGTGGCAATGATGAAGCACCGACTTCGGGCCGGAAGATCTCCGGAGCTCTCGGGGAGCGACGAGATAGGCAAGTATTTCGATTTCGCCATCGTCGATCTCACCGAAGCACGGCCGGGACCCCTCGGTTATTTCGAGGCGGGGGTCTATGCCGGGAACTCAATGGCTACCTGGTACCACAGGTGTCAGGCAGCCGACGTAACAACTGCGATGTTCGGCGCCGATTCGTTCGCCGGCCTACCCGACTCTGCCAACGACGATGAAGCTTCTTGGTTCGCCGGTCAGTTCTATTGTCCACTCGAGGTCACGGAGTGGAACTTGCGACGGCTGGGCGTTCCTACGAACGAGGCTTGTTTGATCAAGGGTTGGTTCGAGGAGAGTTTGACGCCTCGCTTGGCCGACGAAGTTGGCTCTGTGGACGTGGCCATGCTGGATGCAGATACCTACATGAGCACGGTTCCGGTCCTGAAGTTCCTGGGTCCGCTACTCGCCGATCGAGCATGGCTGATCTTCAACGACTGGTACAGCGGCGGCAACCTCGATGCCGCAACGGGGAAGACGAAGGGCATCGGCGTCGAGCAGGCCTTCAACGAATGGCACGCGAGCGAAGGCGCACGGTGGGGTGCCGTACCCATCGGCGACTACGAATTCGAGATCGAGAACGGAAATCGTCGACTCGCCGGTCATGTCATGCGCCTCGCACTCCTCGCTGAGCCTGGCTCCCATCGTCTGCGGCGCACCTAGAGCCGTCGCCCCACACCCGACTCGAAGGTAGCCCGGCTCGAAGATCAGCGGGTCGGCACGACGTGCGGCGTCCACGACGGCAGGGTCAGTGAATCCAGTTCGCCCATCGGTCGATGTGTCGTACAACTTCTTGCACTCGTGCCTCTGACACATCACGCAGAACCGTTGATTTCTCAACATCTGAAGGGCGACATAACTCGGGCTTAATTCAGCGCGAAGTCAGGCTTCAGCCCTTCGAAGGGGACCTGAAGTCGTGCCTTTCAAGGTACGGACATGACATGGACCGTACGAATTCTCATCGCCCTTCTCACCAGCGCCCGCCTCGCCAGCGGCATCCTCGCACCATCCGAGGCCGCAGAGACACACGACTCGATCACCGTCGAAGAGTCCAGCTCCGATGAGCTGGTCGTTGATGAGCTCGGCGTCGAGGAGCAGGAGTTGGTCGACTTTGCCTACTCGCGGTTCGCTCTGGTCGGTATCGAGCTTCCCGATGTTCGCATCGAGTTCCCCGACGACGAGGCTGCCTGCCACGGATATGGCGGCGTCTACCTACCCAGCAAAACGACCGTGCGCATCTGCCGCCCCTCCAAGACCACGATGATCCACGAGCTCGCTCACTCGTGGGTTGAGACGACCTTGAACGCCTCCGAGCGCAACGCCTTCCTCGACCTGCGTGGACTCGACACGTGGGCCGGAGGAACAGAGTGGGACGAGCGAGGTGCAGAGCACGCTGCGGAGATCATCACCTGGGCCGCCATGGATGAAAACATCTCGCTCCGCTGGCTAGAGACCAACACTGACGGAAGCACGACGGAGACCTGGCGCCTCCTCAAGCTCCCGAACAGCAGCCACGACGAGATCGCAGCCGCCTTCGAGCTTCTCACCGGTGACGTTCCAAACCTTCGCCTCGCCGACGACCCCCGCAACAACAAACCCGTAGCCGAGATGAAAAGCCTCGAAGCACGGCGATAGGAGAAATCCGCATCGGGAGCGATGATTCATTGAGCCTGGGAATTTCATGTGCTGTTTCTAGATTTACGTTTGTAGGGATGTCGGACCGGCCCAGAGTCGGCCGACATCCCGTCCAACGGCCAGCGATTGTCGAGTGGGTCAGGGTGATCGAAACCCCGTTCTCAGCTTGGGGAAGCTGAGCCTCACGCCACACTGGGCCTGTTTGTCCACGTGACCCACACCAAATCGGGGTCTTGGGTTGAGTGGAGCCAAGTCATCCGATGGTGGTGGGGAGTTGGTTGATTTGTGGGTTTGGGGTGTTGTCGTAGCGGGGTGAGTGGTTTCCCGTGAGGAGTTGGTACCCGGTTTCGAGGACGTCGATGGCGTCGATGTGGATGGTCGGGTAGGGGCGGTTAAGG
>CAXMRH010000217.1:0-14322 GCA_964196045.1 uncultured Chthoniobacterales bacterium
CCGCAATGGCTGTCGATTCCCGACCGAGATGATGTCGAATGGCGAGTCGACACCAAGTTCTTGCAGTCGAATTGGACGTGCATCTGGAACGCGGGGTGTGACGGCATCGAGGACGCAGCAGCACCCGAACGGGGACTCGGATGTTGTTCAGTGGGAGTGGAGCTTCTCGACCAGGACGAAGCGATGCGGATCGCTGCACTCGGAGCAACACTCGAACCTGAACACTTCCAATTCCACGCTGAGGCGGCGGACGGAGTGCTGCGCGACGACCTGCTGCACACACGTGTCGTGGACGGCGCCTGCATCTTCTTGAACCGTCCGGGATTCGCAGGTGGTGCTGGATGTGCCTTGCACGGACAAGCCGTCCGAGAGGACGAATCTCCGCTCGACTGGAAACCATCGGTGTGCTGGCAATTGCCCTTGCGCGTCGATCGTTCCATCGAGGATGGGTCACCCGTGGCGACCCTGCGCCGGTGGTCCCGAGCGGATTGGGGCCCAGATGGCGAGACGATGGCGTGGTGTTGCACCGAGGGCGACAAGGCCTACGTCGGTGAGACGCCGGTGCTCGTATCTCTGAGCGAGGAGCTTCGGGCGCTTATGGGTGATGATGTCGTGGTCGAGATCGAACGACAGCTGGGAGCCACGGACTAGGCCGCTGCGGAGAGGTCCTCCCCGTTAAGCGGGCGCCCGAGACCCGCATCGGTCCATAGAGGCAGGGTGTGGGACACCGGATCGAACTCGAGCAGCCATTGCGACATCCACGGTGGGTCGACGAGATCGTTCGGATGGAAGTCTCGGGACATGGACGCCGCCAAAACTGGGATCACGACGAAAGCGAAACTGAATCCCCAGCCGATCAACCGCAACCAGCGCACAGGATTGAGTGCGTGGAGGCGACGGGAGAAGAGCGCGAGCCCGCCCACGATCGCGAAGCCGATCAAGACCGCGAACGCCACGAGCACCGCCACCTTGTACTTCTTGCGCGCTGTCGGGTGGGCGGCCATGACATCGTGAGCGACGCCCTTGTGTTCGATCTCTTCAGCGAGGTGCCACAAGAACAATGTCGATGACTGCTCGTCGGCGCCTGTGAAGTAGCGGCGCAGCCCCGCCTCTGCCCAACGCGCCGAGCAGAATGCGACGATCTCGAATGCGGCAGCGAAGGCAAGGCCGAAGGCGTCGGACCTGCGGCGGAGTCGATCGAAGATCCACCCACCGAGTCGATCGAGCCGACGAGCTGTTTTCGACCGAGCTGTCAGCGAGTGGTTGAAGTCTCGGTGTGCTCTGAAGTGGGCACCTTCTTGTTTCGCCCAGGTGGCAACAGATTCGTGCAGGTCATCTGGGGGATCGGCGATCGAATCTAATCCTGTTCGAACGGTCGAGATCACGTATGGCTCCGCGTGAGGCATCAGTAACGAGATGGCATTCGCCGCCGCCCCGAACTCGGGCATCGTGTGGTGCCACTCGTCCGTCTCATGGTCCAGCCAGTCGAAGTGCACGCGACGAGAGAGCAAGTCGACAACGGGTGGTTCGGCCATGGCCATGACCTTCGTATCGACATGGCACAGACTCGAATGGAGGGGTCCGTCCGGACTAGGCGCTTATCGCCGGGGAGCTATCGAACCCCGTCAGCCCAGCAAGGTCTGGCTGTCGACGATGAACAGCACCAAGAGGAGCACGATCACGGCGACGTTCATTGCGCTTGCCCACCACTTGTACGGATGGTCGGCGGCAAAAAACCGCCGGATGCTCATGACGTTGAAGACGATTGCCACGACACCGATCAGCACACCGATGACCGCTCCGACGTTCGAGGCGATGCCGACCAGGGGTGCCACGAAAGGGAACACGACATAGGTGAGCGTGCAGCGGATACCCGAGATAGCGACGGACTTGCTGAAGACCCGCTCGGCTTTCCCTGGTGCGTCGACGCCAAGCTGCCCTGCACGGTCTAGCTCAGCGGCCGGATCAGCGAGGTCGTTGGCGCCGCCTGGAACGATTTTCGCGTCACTCATCGGAGACAAGCGTAGCGCCCGATGAGTGGACCATTGTTGTCGAGCTTGGGTCGCCGAAGTATGCGCGCACAAGAGGTAGTGTCGTACAGATGTTCGTGCTTGGAATCGATCCGGGGCTCACTCGGTGTGGTTATGGTTGCCTCGATTGGTCTGGCCCCAACAAGGTCAGGGCGGTGTCGGCAGGCGTCATCCGAACCGATCCTCAACAGGACTTGCCGTATCGCCTCGCAACGATGCAGGCCGAAATATGCAGCCTGATCGAGGAGCTCGCTCCGAGTGTTGTGGCCATCGAACGAGTTCTGTTCCAGGTGAACGTGAGCACTGCCATGGCTGTTGGACATGCTTCGGGTGTCGTGATGGCGGCAGCGGCTACGGCTGGTTGTGAGGTCGTGCAATACAGTCCGAATGAGATCAAACTCGCGGTCACCGGCTACGGCGCAGCCGACAAACAGCAGGTCGAGCGGATGGTTCGAGCCCAACTGAAGATCGAACAGGAGCTTCGGCCAGTCGATGCGGCCGACGCCATAGCGGTGGCGCTATGCCACACCGCCATTGTTGGTATTCCCACCTCACGCCGGCCTGTGGAAGTCACCTCATGATCGGTTCACTGAGCGGAACGCTGCTCGATCGGAGCTCGACGGGTGATGAACTGCTCATCGAGGTTGGCGGCGTCGGATACCGAGTCCTCGTCGCTCCGGCGATGTCGGCGCGCGCAGGGCACGTCGGGAACGACGTCTTCGTGCACGTGCACCATCAGCAGCGCGAGGACGCACAAATCCTCTATGGCTTCAGCACGATCGATGAACGTCGCGTGTTCGAAATGGTCATCTCCGCCCACGGGGTCGGCCCATCGCTCGGTATGGCGATCCTGTCGGTTCACGGACCCGCCGAGCTTAAGACCGTGCTTGCAACCGAGGACCTCGATGCCCTGTGCGGTGTGCCAGGCGTGGGCAAGAAGACGGCGACGCGTTTGTTGATCGAACTCAAGTCCAAGTTGGACCTTCCAGACGTAGACCTCTCTGCGCTCGAGCGTCCAGTCGAGATGGTCGAAGTGCCCGCACACGTCGAGGTTCGCCAAGCGCTCGAATCGCTCGGTTATGGCCACGACGAGGTTCGCTACGTTCTCTCGAAGCTGCCGACCGAGGGTGACCCGGCACTGCTCACTCGCGATGCGCTTCGCCTTATGGCCGACGGTGTCTGATGCGTGACGAGCTATTGTCGCCGACCGGTGACGACGAGGAGCGGCGAGTCGAGTCCAGCGATGAAGTCGGTCTACGACCGCAATCGCTCGATGACTTCGTCGGGCAGGAACAGCTGAAGGCACACCTGCGCGTCATGCTCAAAGCTGCGGCCGGCCGCGATCAGGCCATGGGTCACATGCTTTTCGCGGGCCCCCCTGGTCTCGGCAAGACGACTCTCGCCACGATCATTGCAAACGAGATGAAGGCAACGATCCATGTGACCTCGGGTCCAGCGTTGGAGAAGGGTGGTGACCTCGCTGCGATTCTCACGAAGCTCGAAGACGGCGACGTGCTGTTCATCGACGAGATTCACCGTCTCGCTCGGCCCGTTGAGGAAGTGCTCTACCCAGCAATGGAGGACTTCCAGCTGGATCTCGTGTTGGGCAAGGGTCCCGCAGCGCGCACGATGCGATTGCCGGTTGCACGTTTCACCCTCATTGGGGCGACGACCCGGACGGGGCTCATCACCGGCCCTCTTCGCGATCGTTTCGACTATCCCGCTCGTCTCGATTTCTATGAACCTGATGAGCTTCGCTTGATCGTATTGCGGGCCGCCGGGATCCTCGGCGTCAATATCGATGATGGAGGTGCGAAGGAGATAGCGCTTCGGAGCCGCGGCACACCGCGAATCGGGAACCGGCTGCTTCGTCAGGTCCGTGACTTTGCAGATGTAGAGCGAGACGGTCTCGTGAACAGCGAAGTCGCAATCGATGGCCTCGAGTTCTTCGGCGTCGACGAACGCGGCCTCGACAAATCGACGAGAGCGTTGCTCACGTCTCTTTGCAGGATGTTCGAAGGTGGCCCAGTCGGGCTCAAGACACTTTCGATCAGCGTTAGTGAACCCACCGAGACCGTCGAAGACGTATACGAGCCGTACCTGATCCAGCAGGGCCTGCTCATGCGCACGCCGCAGGGACGCGTCGCCACCGTTGCTGCGTGGGAACACCTCGGACTTGTGCCGCCGACCAGCAGCCCCGACAAGGGCGTGCCGTCAGGGCTCTTCGACTGAGCCGCGCATACGCTCGGGGTCGCCATGACCACCATCGACGAGTTCGACTACGACCTACCGCAGGAGCGCATCGCCCAGACTCCTCTCGCGGATCGCAGCGCGTCGAAGCTGCTCATCGATCGTGGTTCGCTGTCAGCCGACCACAGCACGGTGGCCGAGCTCGACCAAGTCCTCCAACCGGGCGACCTGCTCGTGGTCAACGACACACGGGTACTCGCCGCTCGGATTTTCGCCCGACGACCAACGGGTGGTGTGACCGAGGTTCTGTTGCTCGAGCCGTCGGGGCCTGCAGCTCTGGCGCTCAGAGCCGAGACATCGCACTGGCAGGTCCTGGTCAAGCCGTCGAAGAAGGTCCCACCTAAGACAGAGCTCGCAATCGAGGGCGAAGCAGACTTGCACATCACGATCGGCGATGACCTCGGCGAAGGGAGGCGCGAGGCGACGATCGAATCTTCGAACCTCGAAGCAGCCCTGGAGCGGGTGGGCAATATGCCGCTTCCGCCGTACATCACGGAAGCTCTTGACGACCCAGAGCGCTACCAGACCGTCTACGCAGAACACCTGGGCAGCGCGGCGGCGCCAACGGCGGGCCTTCATCTGACGGACGAACTCCTCGGCCGTCTCGATGCCCGTGGAATCTCCCTCGCTCGGGTCGAACTCGTGGTCGGGCTGGACACCTTTCGCCCTGTGACCGTCGATCGTTTGGATGATCACCACATGCATTCCGAGCGCTATCGGGTGCCCGCTGCGTCCGCCGAGGCCATCGAGGCTGCCAATCGCGTCGTGGCAGTTGGGACAACGACGGTGCGCGCACTCGAATCTGCGGTGCGATTCGGTCCGGAGGGTGCAACGGATCTCTTCATCCGCCGACCGTTCGACTTCTCGGTTGTCGATCTGTTGCTCACGAACTTTCATATGCCGAAGAGCACGCTCCTGGTCATGATCGACGCGCTGGTCGGGCCGAGGTGGCGAGACCTCTACGCTGAGGCGCTCGCCGGTGACTACCGATTCCTCTCGTTCGGCGATGCAATGCTTCTCGACAGAAACGCGCCATGAAGACCACCTTCACCACGGAGTACCAAGACGGGCTGGCCCGGGCCGGAACGGTCACGACCGCACGCGGGACCTTCACGACCCCATGTTTCATGCCGGTCGGAACCAGGGGGGCGATCAAACATTTGGCCTCCGACGACATGGAGAAGCTCGGCGCACAAGTGATCCTCGCCAACAACTACCACTTGATGTTGCGTCCGGGAGCGGACGTCGTGGAGGCGCTCGGTGGGCTCGGCGCGATGGCTGCTTGGGACGGGCACACGCTGACGGACTCGGGCGGGTACCAGGTGTTCTCGCTCGAACCGAAGATCGACGACGAAGGCGCAACGTTCCGGTCCGTCTACGACGGCGGCACGCACAAGATGACGCCCGAGAGCGCTGTCGCAACCCAGATCGCCATCGGGGCTGACATTCAAATGGTTCTCGACGTGTGTTCGGCACTCCCGAATACGGACGCGGTCATCCGCAAAGCGATGGAACGCACCGCGCTTTGGGCAGGTCGGGCCCGGAACGAGTTTCTTGCGCACCCCACCGCATCGGAATGGCAGAGCCAGTTCGGAATCGTCCAGGGTGGCCTCGATCTCGCCATGCGCGCCGAGAGTGCCGCACGTACCGTCGACATCGGATTCGACGGTTACGCCATTGGCGGTCTCTCGGTCGGCGAACATCGCAGTGAATGGCACGAGCCTCTCTCGGCCGCAACACAAGCTCTTCCGGCAGATCAGCCCCGGTATTTCATGGGCCTCGGCGACCCTGCAGGAATTGTCGATGCTGTGGCCAGGGGAGTCGACATGTTCGATTGCGTGCTGCCGACTCGGCTGGCGCGCCACGGCACGATGCTCACATCGGAGGGACGAATCAACCTGACCCGAGCCGAGTTCGCGAGCTCCGATGAGCCGATCGACGCGGAAGGCCCCGCATCACGCTGGTCGAAGGGCTACCTACGTCATCTTCTTCAGGTCAAGGAACCTACGGGAGCTCGCATCGTCACGCTTCACAACTTGTGGTGGCTCTTTCGCTTTGTGGACGATATGCGCACTGCCATTGCTGAGCAGCGCTTCGAGGCGTTCGCCGCGGACGTGCACGAGTTGTGGTCCTGAAGCGTTGGTCTGCTGGTGTCGCTCAAATGTGGCGACCGAGCTGTAGCCTCTTGGGCTGAACGTCGCGACCGAGGGCTCACCATGGAACAACTCATTCTTCCCATCCTGCTGTTCGGCGGCATGTACATGCTGCTCATCAGGCCCCAGCAACGGAAGGTGAAGGAGCAAAAGGCCCTCGTCGACCGTGCTGGTGCGGGCGATCGCGTCATGTTGGCCTCGGGTATCTACGGCACGATCACCGAAGTTCTCGACACCGCTGCATATATCGAGCTTGCCGAGGGCATCGAAGTGTTGGTCAACCGCGTCCACATTCAAGAGATTCTCGAAGAATTTCCGACCGGGTCGGGGACTCCAAACGATGAATCGATCGACGACGAGGACTCGGTCCTCGAAGACGACGAGGCCTGACCTCGATGGAGCGACGGCAACTCGTCTACCTGTTCGGAATCTCGTTGCTGTCGATCGCAGCACTCGTCGGGACGTTCGCTGCGGGTAACGAACCACTGCTTGGACTCGACCTCCAGGGCGGCGTGTCGGTGCGGTACCGCACGACCGAACCTGGCGTAGATCCCGACCAGATCGATCAAGCCGTGGAGATCATCCGCAACCGTGTCGATGGTCTCGGCGTCGCCGAGCCCGAGATTCAAGCGCAGGGCGACGGAATCCTCGTGTCGCTTCCAGGCGTGGACGATCAGCAACGAGCGCTCGATCTCGTCGGCGAGACCGCAGTGATGCGATTCCGCCCGGTGCTCGAAGACCTCGCACCTGGCTCGACGAACCGGCCGGCGAGTTACCCCGAGAACCAGCCCCTAGGCCCCGACGGATTTACTCCAACAGACATCATCGAAGAAGACTCGATCATCGTCGTGCCTGCGAACCCTGAGCTGGCCCAACCGGGTCGTTATGTACTTGGCCCTACCGGAATGACGGGCGAAGGTCTCGACGACGCACAAGGTGTGTTCGACGGAATTCGCTGGATCGTCTCGGTTGATCTGAAGGGCGGGAACATCGGTGAGGATGCGTTCCTCGCGCTCACCCAACAATGTTTCGCTGGTACTCAGGGCTGTCCGAGGAGCGTTAGCGGTCCGGGTCGTATCGCCGTCGATCTCGACAACGAGGTCATCAGTGCGCCCGCAGTCCAGAACGCGGACCTCGGTGATTCTTTCCAAATCTCCGGTTCGTTCACTGAGGACACGGCCAAGGAGCTAGGCCTTAAGCTGCGATTCGGAGCCCTGCCGATCGAATTGGTGCCCGAGAACCAGCAGATCGTGTCCGCCACCATCGGCCAGGACGCACTTGACGCCGGCATCATTGCGGGCATCATCGGTCTTGCCCTGGTGGCCGTGTTCATCATCTCGTATTACCGAATTCTCGGTGTCGTCGCGATGCTCAGTCTCCTCATCTCGGGTTCGCTTCTATGGTCGATCATCTCGTTCCTTGGTGAGAACCAAGGCCTCGCGCTCACTCTCGCAGGCATTACGGGGATCATCGTCTCGATCGGTGTCTCGGTCGACTCGAACATCGTCTACTTCGAACACCTGAAAGAGGATGTTCGCAACGGTCGGACCGTTCGTACGGCCGTGAACAAGGCCTTCCCGGTGGCGTTCTCGACGATTGTGAAGGCCGACGTTGCGTCGCTTATCGGCTCGGTACTGCTTTACGCCTTGACCGTGGGCGCAGTTCGAGGGTTCGCGCTCTATCTCGGAATCTCCACGGTGCTCGACCTCATCGCGACCTACTTCTTCATGGGGCCAGCCGTCGAGTGGATAGCGAGGACACCTCGAATCGCAGGTTCGTCGGCGCTGATGGGTATCCCCGGACTTACTGAAGACAGAGTCGGCACCGACGAGGGTTCAACATGAAACTCACTCCCGAGAATGACGGACGACGTCACTTCGATTTCCCGGCACTGTGGCGCAAGGCTCTGATCGGATCGGCCGTTGCGGTTGTGGCGAGCCTGCTTGCCCTCGCGATCGCCGGACTCGACCTCGGAATCGACTTCGAGGGCGGTACGTCCTTCGAGGTCAAAACCGATGCCTCGATCGATGACGTGACCTCAGCATTGCCTGGGGACGTCGCTGCGGAAGCACGAATTCAAGAGGTCACCAACACCGACGGCACGCGGCTTATCCGTGTTCGGAGCTCGATCGAGGACGCTGAAGGTGTTGATGAGCTGCGGGAAACTCTGGCCGAGTTTGGCGAAATCACTGCGTTCGAATCCGTCGGTCCCACATGGGGTTCGGCGATCACCGACAAGGCAATCCGCGCCCTCGTCTTTTTCTTCATCGCCATCGCCCTGTACATCTCGGCTCGACTTGAGTGGAGAATGGCAATCGGTGCTCTGGCAGCGGTTACGCACGACATCATGATCAGCGTTGGCGTCTACGCGATCTTCCGGTTCGAGGTCACCCCGGCGACGGTGATCGCGTTCCTCACGATTATGGGCTACTCGCTTTACGACACGATCGTCGTCTACGACAAGGTCCGAGATATCACGGCCAGGGTCGGGGCCACGGGTCGCTACACCTACACCGAGATGATGAACCTCGCCCTCAATCAGGTCTTGGCCCGATCGCTCAACACCACGATTACGTCCATCCTGCCGGTGCTGTCCATGCTCATCGTCGGTTCGTTGATTCTCGGTGCGACAACTCTCCAAGAGTTCTCGATCGCATTGCTGGTCGGCTTGCTCGTCGGCGGTTACTCCTCGATCTTCGTTGCATCGGCGGTCGTCGCCTGGCTCAAGGAGCGCGAGCCGGAGTATCAACAGATTTCGACGCGGGTCGCAAAACGAAGCGGCGAATCTGATGGCACACGTGAGGTGGCAGCCGAGGATGCGACGTTCGGTGAGCAGGCAACACGCGCACGAGCTCGAGCCGGATCGAACCCGAGCGGATCGCGGGCCACGGCGACTCCCGCGAAGACGAGGAAAGGTGCTGGCCCGACAACAACTTCGGGCGGTACCTCAATCCCGCCAAGGCCCCGCAAGACCAAGAAGAAGAAATAGTTCGAGATCAGCTCGCGGTGTCACTGAGATTGACGCTGTTTGATGTTGATCGTCCGGCCCAGCGCTCGCTCGAGCAAGAATTTGCGCTCGTTCGCAGCGAACAACTCGATCTCGAGTCCGAAACCGTCGACAACGATGTCGATCGACACGTCGTCGAGACTCACCATGATGTCGGTGGCGACGTTTCGATAAGTGCGGTCGAGGCCGATGCCGATACGAAGCATCCCGGCAAGCGCGGAAACAAGTCGTTTGTCGTGGTCGTTGAGTGCCGCGTACTCATCGTGACGGGGTTTCGGGGCGCTTTTGCGGTGATATCTGGCCACGATCGCGATCAGTTCGCGTTCGTGCTCGTTGAACCCGGCAAGCTGCTCGCCATTTCGTAGCAGGTAGTAGGAGTGTTTGTGGTGTGCACCATGGCCAACGAAGCGGCCAATGTTGTGCAACATGGCAGCTGCCTCGAGCACGTCTCGCTCCGGCTCGCCGAATCTGTGGAGTGGAGCAGTGGCGTCGAACAGGCGTAGCGCGATGTCGGTTGCCTGACGGGCATGAACGACGTTCTCGCCATATCGCTCGGCCATGGTGACCACACTGTTTGCCCGAATCTCACTGAGGTGCAGGAGGGTGCCAGGTGATGGGTCATCGCGTTGGAGACGATCGAGCACCAAACCTTCCCGCAGTGCGTCGGGGGAGATGATGAACTCTTCGAAGCCGATGCTCTGCATGAGCGTCTCGACCAAGATCGAACCCGCGACGATCGTGTCGGCTCGGTGTCGTTCGACGCCATGGAGCGCCGCGCGGTCTTGGGTCGTTTCGGCTCTACATACGACTGCCACGGCGGCTGCGACTTCACGCCGCGTAATCGGTGCTGCCGCGACGGCGCTGTCGCTTCCAACGCGAGCGATTGCGGCGATCGTCTCGAACGTGCCAGATGATCCCACAACTACGTGGACATCATATTCGGCGATCGCGAGCGCTACCTCGGCGAGGAAGGAGCGGATGAAGGTTCGACAGGCAGCGGTCGATTTGGGGTCGACGCGACCGTCGGGAAAGAACCGATCCGTCAGTCTGACGTGGCCGATCTTCAGGCTCCGAAGGAGTTGCGGGTCGATGCCGTCACCCACGATCAGTTCAGTCGAACCGCCGCCAATATCGATCACCAGGTGGCGCCGGCCGGCAAGAGGCACGGCTCCCAAGACACCAAGATGGATCAAACGTGCCTCCTCGACTCCGGCGATTACCTCCACCTCTATGCCGGCTTCGACGAGCGCTCGATCGAGAAACACGTTGGAGTTCTCTGCCTCCCGGACGGCGCTCGTGGCGACCGCGTGCACGTCGGCATCGTTCGCGTCGGCGAGTGCTCGAAACGTCCGCAACGCCTCGATCGTGCGATCGACGGCATCCGGATTGAGCAACTTCATGTCGTTGGCGCCCGAGCCCAGGCGGACCGGCAACTTCTCGCGTAACAAGATTTCGGGTCTCCCTCCCTCCACCGCCTGAGCTATGGCGAGATGGACCGACGACGTTCCGATGTCGATGGCGGCGAGCCGGCGCAATGGAGACACACATTCAGTCTTGCACCAACCGATCCGACTTCCAGATGTGGAGTGTCAGTTCCTCGTGACTGAAGTCGGCGACGGTCGGGGCTACCATCCGATGATGAAGCTCGACGCGTTTGTACGAGACGTTCTCGATTTTCCCAGTCCCGGCATCGTGTTCAAAGACATCACACCGCTGCTATCGAGCGCACGAGCTTTGGAGTCCGCCATCCACCAGATGACGGTGCCCTTCGAGGCGCTGGGAGTCACCTCTGTGGCCGGGATCGAGGCTCGCGGGTTCATCTTCGGCCCGGCGATCGCCCAACGTCTGCAAGTGGGCTTCACCCCCATTCGTAAGGCGGGCAAGCTTCCGGCCGACACGATGATTGTGGACTACGACCTCGAATACGGAACCGATCGCATCGAGATGCACTCCGATGCACTCGGATCCACCGATCGGGTCCTGCTCGTCGACGATGTGCTCGCGACCGGTGGAACGCTGACGGCAGCGGCCAAACTTGTATGTAAGGCGGGTGCAGAAGTTGTGGGAATCAGCGTGCTCATCGACTTGGTTGTATTGGGCGGACGACACAAACTCCCACAAGTGCCATTTTCTGCCCCGATAGAGGTTCACTGACCAGATGCCAGCCGTAACACGAGTTCTCCCATGGCGGCGCCACTCTGTGCGCGTCGAAGGCGAACTCACCGCGATCGTCGACGCATACCGACGGACACGGCCCGGGGGCTCGATCGATCGAATTCAGCGTGCCTATCGAGTCGCCGCGTCGTCACACGGGGACCAACGTCGCAAGTCGGGGGAGAGCTATATCTCCCATCCGCTCGCTGTGGCCAAGGTCGTCTCCGAGTTCGGGCTCGATGACGTCGCCATCTCCGCAGCGCTTCTGCACGATGCAGTCGAAGACACCGCGTTGTCGTTAGAGCAAATCGTCGAGGAGTTCGGGGAGTCGGTCGCACATGTCGTCGACGGTGTAACCAAGCTGGATCGGGTGCACTTCGATTCGAAGGAGGCTCAGCAAGCAGCGTCGGTTCGAAAGATGATGATCGCGATCGCGCAGGACGCCCGTGTGCTGATCATCAAGCTCTCCGATCGGCTGCACAACATGGAGACGATCGCCTCCCTTCCGACGTGGAAACAGGAGCGGACGTCAAAAGAAACACTGGAGATCTACGCACCGCTGGCACATCGGCTCGGAATGCAGGAGCTCAAACAGCAGCTCGAAGACCTCGCGTTCGCTGCCAGCCATCCGAAGCAATACGCGGAACTCGAGTCCATGGTGGCTTCTCGGGCTCCCGAGCGAGACATCTACATCACGCAGCTTCTCGGTGACATCGAATCGCGCCTTCACGAGCTCGATATCCGCGGGAGCGTCACCGGTCGTCAGAAACACCTGTATTCGATTTACGGGAAGATGGTCGTCAAGAATCTGGCATTTGATGACATCCACGACCTCGTTGGTCTGCGCGTCGTCGTGGAGTCAGTGCGCGACTGTTATGCGGCATTGGGTTCGATCCACTCGGCATGGAAGCCGGTACAGGGTCGCTTCAAGGACTACATCGCGATGCCCAAGTTCAATCTCTACCAGTCCCTTCACACCACCGTCATAGGCCCACTCGGCAAAGAGGTCGAGGTCCAGATTCGAACCGCCGAGATGCATGCCAGGGCCGAGAACGGCGTGGCAGCTCACTGGGGGTACAAGGAAACGGCTTCTGACCAAGAGATCGCATGGCTCAGCCGAATCGTCGAATTCGAGCAGGAAACGTCTGATCCGACAACGTTCATGTCGAATCTCAAGACGGACCTCGATCAGGATGAGGTGTTCGTCTTCACGCCGAAGGGCGACGTGGTCGAGTTGGTGCTCGGCGCCACACCCGTCGATTTCGCCTTCCAGATCCACACGGAGGTCGGGCAGCGTTGCACCGGCGCTCGGGTTAACGGTCGCCTCGTTCCGCTCGATACGCGTCTGCAGTCAGGTGACCGCGTCGAGGTCATCACGTCGAAGAACCCAGACGCGGGTCCGTCGAAGGACTGGCTGAAGTTCGTCGCTTCCCCAAAAGCGGCCAACAAAATCCGCAACTGGTTCAGCCGTGAGCGACGCTCCGAGTTCATCGACTCGGGCCGCGACGAACTGACATCGGCGCTTCGCCGCGCTGACTTGCCCGTGCAGCGAACGATGAAGGGTGAGCTACTGAACGACATCGTCGCCGAGATGAACTACGCCGACGTTGACTCGTTGCTCGCAGCGCTTGGTGAGGGTCACGTCTCGCCACGCACGATCGTCAACCGCATCAGCAAGGAGTTCGCACCGGGCGAGTCCGAGGAACAGCTTCCGGAAACCGTGGATCGGGTCCGTCGCCGCACAGGCAACAGGTCGTTGACCGGTGGTGTGCATGTTGAGGGCTTGGACGACCTCCTCGTTCGCTTGGCCACGTGCTGCACTCCTGTGCCTGGGGACGACATCGTCGGTTTCGTCACCCGTGGTCGTGGTGTCTCCGTGCACCGAAATGACTGCTCGAACGCACTTTCTCTGGGTGCCGAACAGGCCGATCGGCTAATTGAGGTTGATTGGGACGACTCACACGAAGGTCTTCTCGAAGCCGCAATCGAAGTGGACGCGCTCGATCGACCACGACTTCTCAGTGATGTCTCAGGCGTGATGGCGGGCCACCAGATCAACGTGATGTCGGTCGAAACTCGAACAGGGTCCGATCGAATGGCGCACATGCGTTTCGTGTTCGAGTTCGCTGACCCTGAGCACCTCGAGTCGATGCTCAACTCGGTCCGTCACATCGAGTCCGTCTACGACGCGTATCGCGTCCTTCCGGGTTCGGGCTGAGCAACAACACCCGCACTCGGCTTCGCCTATGCGGCTCCCTAGCGGCACTCCCGCTCCTCCGTCCCTCCGGAGCTCGGCAAGGTCGATCGCCTTCGCCTCACTCCAGCTTCTTGGGGTCGCGCCTCACTTTCATTATTCTTGGGGTCGCGCCTCACTTTCATAGTTTCAAAAATGCAAGTGAGAAAGTGAGGCGCGACCCCATTGTCTATAGACACAAGTGTGTATGTATACGCACAAACAAACGCCAGCGCGCCAGGAGGGAGCCCACCCTGACCCCTTACGTTGTATGTTGTGGTCGGCCAGACCCACAAGCACCTGTATACGCACGAAGAGACGGCAGCTTCGCAGGGAGTGAGGGACGAACGACCGGGGCCCGCCTCAGGCGCAGCCGCAGAGCACACCGAGCCGAAGGCGAATGTGCGATTGCCGGGAGCGAAGAATGAGCGGGAAACAAGGGGCCTGACCCCTCGCCTAACTTTGGTTCTGGCCGCCGAAGATTTCGGAGACGGT
>CAXMRH010000218.1:0-7712 GCA_964196045.1 uncultured Chthoniobacterales bacterium
TCGGCGTCCGCACACACGGAGGCAGGAACGGCCTTGGCACAATTTGTTGTGCACCACGATCAGTTTGATCAGCGCCGCCTCGAGCGCCAACTGAGGGACGGGGCATCGGGGAAGTTGGCGTTGGAAGCTCGCGTTGGCGAACGACGGCGAACGTACGCCAAGTCGTACAAACGATCCTCGGCGAAACCGATCGTGCCTACGGTGGCCTTCGACAACCGGGCGTCCATCCATGCGACAGTTGTCGAAGTGAGTTGCCGCGATCAGATCGGGCTGCTCTATCGCATCTCCAGGGCACTGTCTGAGATGAGCATCGGAATCTCGACAGCGCGGATTCAGACGATGGGCGATGTCGTTATCGACGCGTTCTATGTCACGTCCGACGGTGCGAAGATCGCAGACCCCGAACATCTCGCCGAGACCGAGCGGGCCGTTCTGCATGCGATCGAGAAGAAGTAGGGTCGAACGATCATGAGCGACACGCCCGCCATCACGGAGCAGGATCTCCTGCGTTGGTCCGAGATGCTGTCGGCCCTCGCGCGCACGGGGTTGGCGTTCACCGAATCGCTCTACGAGCAAGAACGGTTCGAAGAGATTCTCGCTGTTGCCGCAGAGATTCAGGCCGGCACGTCGCTTCCGGTTGATACCCAGAACCTCGTGGCTGAATGGACGAAGACGATCGGCCACGGAGTGCCTGGATACGTCACGCCGAAGAACACCGTCGGTGCGATCGTAGGCAACGACGCCGGCGAGATCTTGCTCGTCCAGCGGGCCGACTCCGGGATCTGGCTCTATCCGACAGGCTGGGCAGATGTGGGTTACTCACCTGCCGAGGTCGCCGTGAAAGAGGTGTGGGAAGAGACCGGGATCAAAGCCGAGGTCGTCTCCATGTTGGGCGTCTACGACGGCATGCGACTTGGGTTCACCCGAATCCCGTTGTACAGCACCGTCTTTTACCTCCGTGCGATCGGAGGAACGTTGAAGGGTCATCCTCTCGAGTGCACTGACGTGGGCTTCTTCTCGGAGGACAACCTTCCTGAACCGATGTACGGAACGTCGCGATGGGCGCCGAGGGCGTTCGCCGCGATTCGAGGAGAGATCTTGCCCGTAGAGTTCGATGACGTTCGCACACCCCCTTGGGAGGAGCCAGACCATGGTTGATCCGAGTTCAGAGTTCGCTGGCGCGTCGACAGGGGTCGAGGCGACAAGCCGACGTGGTGTTGGGCAATACCGACGTACTTGGAGGGGTGATAACCCGCGTGCGAATGTGCTCATCTTGCACGGCATCGCGGAGCACAGTGGGCGCTATGAACATGTCGGAGCAACTCTCGTCGACGCCGGGTTCAGCGTTCGGTCCTATGACCATCACGGGCATGGCCGTAGCGGTGGCAAGCGTGGACACGTCCCGTCGTTCGACGTGTTCCTCGAGGACGTCGAGGACAACCTGGCCGAACTCCGCGAGCAGGGCCTCCCCGTAGTGCTCCTCGGACATTCGATGGGTGGGCTGATCGCGTTTAATTACGCCGTCAGCGGTCGTCCGTTGCCTGACGTACTTCTGCTGTCTGGTCCTGCACTGGGCGCGGTTGTTCCCACATGGCAACGTGTCGCGGCCCCGGTTATGGGCCGCATTGCTCCGAAGGTATTCATCAAGTCCGAGTTCGATGGCGCGCTCTTGTCCACCGACCCCGATGTGGGCGCGGCCTACCACAGTGATCCCCTCCGCGTTGCGGGGGCCACCGCAGGGTTGGGTCAGGCGCTCTTCACAGCCATGGACACTGCGAACGAACGTCTCGATCGGCTGTCGATCCCAACGATGGTGGTGCATGGGGGCGATGACCCCATCGTGCCGCCTCGCTTTAGCGAGCCAATCGGAGCGCTCGCGGCCGGCACACGTATCGAACTACCTGGGCTAAAGCACGAAGTGTTGAACGAGCCGAGTTGGGAATCGACGATGCAGTCGTTGGTCGACTTCACCAACAACGCCCTCGACTCCAGTAGCTGAGCCTGACGCCCGGTTGGGTTTTCGGGAGATTCAGTCTTCGGTATCGGTTGCGGGCAGGTCACGAAGAAACTGCTCAACTTCGTCCATCAGGTCTTCGCTCTCCAACATTTCCGATTCTTCGTCATAACGAGTCTCGAGTTCAACCACGAACTCCGCAGTCTCTTCGTCCTCACTGACGAGCTCGGTTATCTGACGTTCGTACGCAACTGAAGCGATCTCGAGATCGGTCGTGTAGACGGAAACATCGAGCATTGACGTGAGCCGCTCGACGAGTGCAAGAGCGGCCTTCGGCGAGGTTGCGCCTGGGATGTACGCCGGCACTGTTGCCCACAACGAAGCCACGGTGAAGCCTGCATCACGCGCTTCGGCATGAAGCACACCAATGATGCCGGTCGGACCCTCGTAGTTCGACGGCTCGAGGCCGAGCTTCAACGCGGTCGCCTCGTCGTAGGCAGTGCCGAGAACTTGAACAGGTCGGGTATGTGGAACGTCGGCCAGCAGCGCGCCGAGTGTCACGATCATCTCGGCCCCACACGCACGGGCGGTTTCGAGGATCTGCTCGCAGAACGTTCGCCAACGCATCTGCGGCTCGACTCCCAGCAAGATGATGACGTCGAAGGGAGCGTCGGCGAGCTGAGCGCCGTAAAAGCTCGTATTCGGCCAGTGGAGTTCTCTCTCGAAGCCGTCGACGATCTCGACGGTCGGGCGCATTGACGTGAAGTCGAAGAACTCCTCGGGATCGATGTCGGCGAACAGGTCGGCGTTCCACCGGTCAATCAAATGATGCGCAGTCGCGGACGCTGCATCGCCTCCATCGTTCCAACCTTCGAACGCGACGACCAAGACTGGAGAGCGGAGCTCAGGTTGTTCCGAGCTGCGTACGTGTTCAGCACCACCAAAAGACCGAGTCACGAACGAAACGGTAGCGCTCGCGTTTGGCGAACGCACCTGCGCTGGCCCCTACGATTGACCCAGGTCCTGCCGAAGGAGAACCGTGATCACGATCTCAACCGTTCGTACTGCCGATGAAGACGTCGTCGAGGCGTTTAAGAAACTCATCCCACAACTCTCGCGATCGAACCCCGCTCCGGACGCGGAAACCCTGCAAGCCATCGCCGATAGCGAGGCGTCCACCCTGCTCGTCGCCCGTGACGAGTCCGGCGTCATCATCGGGTCCATGACATTGGCCATGTTCAGGATTCCGACCGGTCTGCGTGCGTGGATCGAAGACGTGGTCGTCGATGAGAGCGCCCGTGGTCGCGGCGTCGGTCAGCTGCTCAACGAATACGCTCTTGACATCGCACGCGCCGCGGGAGCAACCACCGTCGACCTCACGAGCAGGCCCAGCCGAGAAGCGGCGAACCGTCTGTACATGCGGCTGGGGTTCGTTGCCCGAGAAACGAATGTCTACAGGTTTTCTATCCACTGAGACAGTGACAACGCGTAGTCGCCACGAGGGTCGGTCCACCACTCGATGAGTTCGAGCCCCACGGCTGAAAGTTCTGAGGCGACTCGCTCACGACGGAACTTGGCGGAGATTTCTGTTCGAATCTCTTCGCCAGCATCGAAATGTACATCAAGCTCCAGGGCCGCAAAGTGCACGTCTTGATCGACCAGTGAACGAAGTCGAAGATCCATCCACTCGTCTTCCTCGTCGAAACGTGCAACGTGCTCGAAGGTGTCGAGGTCGAAGTCAGCTCGGAGTCGGCGGTTGAGAACACGAAGGATGTTCTTGTTGAATTCGGCGGTAACTCCCTGGGAGTCGTCGTAAGCCTGGACGAGACGGGTGCGGTCCTTAACGAGGTCCGTTCCGAGGAGGAACGTGTCGCCCGGTTGCATTCCGGAGACGATGTCGGTGAGCAGGCCCTTGCGGGCGGTAGGCGGAAAGTTGCCTACGGTGCCACCCAGCAGCGCCGTCAGCCGACGTCCGCCGTGCGGGATCTCACCAACGTGGCGCTCGAAGTCGCCCACGACTCCGTGAATCCGCAAGCCGGGGTATTCGTCGAGCAGCTCGAGCGAGCTCGATCGGAGGATCCCCTCACTTACGTCGAAGGGCACGAAACGTTTGAGTGAACCTTCGCCGGTCATGGCGTCGAGAAGTACTCGGGTCTTGTCGGCCGTTCCCGAACCGAGCTCGACGAGCGTGTCGGCGTGGCTGATTCGTGCGATGTCGTCGGCTCGATCGTGCAGGATTCGTCGTTCGGCTTCCGTTGGGTAGTACTCCTCCAAGCGAGTGATCGCATCGAACAGCTCGCTGCCGTAGTCGTCGTAGAACCACTTCGGGGGCAGCTCCTTCAGTCCTCCTGTGAGGCCGTCGAGAACGTCTTCACGCAGAGTGCGTTCGAAATACTCAGCATCCAGGTGGGTGTCGATGCGGAGGTTCTCGGTCATGTGGCTTCTCCTGGAGTTCGGGGGACGTCGGCTGCCAGACGGAGTCCGCTGAACATCCAACGCGAATGTGACGGAAAGAAGTTTCGGTAGGTCGCTCGGACATGACCATTTGGTGTCGCACAACACCCACCTCGGAGTACGTACTGATTGGACATGAACTTGCCGTTGTATTCGCCAACGGCTCCCTCAGCTGGTCGGTATCCCGGATAGGGGGAGTACGAACTGGAGGTCCATTCCCACACGTCGCCGTACATCTGGCGCAGGCCCTCACCGGCTGGGAGAATGGTCGGCCGAGGATGAAAGTCACGTGAGTCGGCGAAGTTTCCCTCGATGGGTACGTCCGCAGAGGCGTGTTCCCATTCGGTCTCGGTCGGCAGGCGGCCGCCGGCCCAACGTGCGAAGGCATCGGCTTCGAAGAAGCTGACGTGGCTCACGGGTTCGTTCCGATCGACGGCAACGAAACCGTGCAAAGTGTGGACGTGCCATCCACTGCTCGTGGTTTCCCAGTAGAGCGGTGCATCCCACTGCTCACGCTGGACCGTGGCCCACCCCTCCGACAACCAGTGACGAGCCTCGTGGTAGCCGTCGTCGGCCATGAAATCGAGCCAGTCGCCATTCGTGACGAGCCGGTCGGATAGACGGAATGGCTCGAGAAACGCGCGATGCCGAGGTCCTTCGTTGTCGAAGTGAAAGCTGTCGCCCTCGTAGCCGATCTCGACGAGGCCACCGTCGAAGTGGAGCCAGTCAAATTTGCCGGGGTCGATTACATTGCGATCCCGAAGATCGTGATACGCCGGACGAATCGGGTTCACAGACAGCACGTGTTTGATGTCCATCAAGAGCAGCTCTTGGTGCTGCTGCTCATGGTGGAGTCCGAGCAGCACCAACTCGATCAGGTCCTGGCGCTCGGGCATGACATCTTCAAGCAGCCGGTGCATGGCCTGATCGACGTGTCTGCGGTAGGCCGCGACCTCTTCTGCGCCGGGCCGTGTAATCAGCCCGCGCTCGTGGCGGGGCTGCCGAGAACCGACCGCTTCGTAGTACGAGTTAAAGAGGTACTGGTAGTCCGCATCAAACGCCTCGTAGCCGGGCAGATGTGGTGCAAGGAGAAACGTTTCGAAGAACCAGGTGATGTGCGCTCGATGCCACTTGGTCGGACTGACGTCTGGCATCGACTGGATCTGCTGGTCTTCGGGTGAGAGCGGTTCGGCAAGCCGTTCGGTCTCGTCTCTGATGGCTTGGTAGTCGCCAAGAAATACTGATGTTCGCATCGGGGAGGTCGACACAACGCCCTTTCGTTTGAGCACCGGCGGAGGAAGTAACACTGAGGTTGCGCCCGAACTTCCAGATTTGCATCACCCCTGGGGGGTTTTCACCCGTGTGCGGCGGTCGTTTCGGGCGGCCGCAGTACCGCTGGTTGCTATCGTCTCCT
Source organism: uncultured Chthoniobacterales bacterium (assembly GCA_964196045.1). Classification (GTDB taxonomy): domain Bacteria; phylum Actinomycetota; class Acidimicrobiia; order Acidimicrobiales; family SHLQ01; genus SHLQ01. Next base: position 5,823 of record CAXMRH010000218.1, read on the forward strand.
CGATGTCGACAACGATCAACGCTGTAGAGACAGCTGTGAGCGAGATCGTTCGTGCTGGAGCTCCGAGGCCCCTTTTGTCACGAACCGCTGAGGCTCGACTCGGTATTCGTCATCGCCAGATTCTGGACGAGCTCGAGCACCTCTTCATGGAGAACGGGTTCGCGTCGTTCACAATTGGCGACCTCGCGAAGGAGATCGGGTGCTCTCGTAGAACGCTCTATGAGCTTGCTCCTTCGAAGGATCAGCTGGTCCTCGTGGTTTTGGATCGCCGGTTGCATCGAATGGGCCGTGCCGCGCTCGGCTCAATCGTCCCGACTGCGCCGCTTCTCGAACAGGTTCGGCAGTACATCCAGGGTGGTGTCGACTACCAGATGTTCGCTCCATTGTTGGATGACCTGGCAGACGACGCACCAGCGCGACGGCTCGTCGATCGCCACTACCGGTTCGTGATGACCGTCGTTCAACGGCTCGTGGCACTGGGTGTGGAACAAGGGGAGTTCTCAGATGTCGACCCGGCGATCGTCGGAGCTGTCGTGACCGGGAGCTCGCTCTACATGATGCAGCCAGAGATCGCGGCCGACTCGGGGATTTCGGTCGCCGATCTGATCGCGGGCATGCTGGATCTCGTGCTTGGTGGTCTACCAAACGAGGGGGACGCTCGATGAACACTGGCGTGGAGCAGCTGGCGGCAGACCTCGTCGCAGAACAAGATGAGCTCGACGACGCACTCTCGAAGGTCGAGGACGGAATCTGGTCGCGGCCCACGGCCAGCCCCGGTTGGACGATCGCCGATCAGATCGGTCACCTCGCTTTCTTCGATGACACCGCGGCCCTGGCGATCACGGACCCTGATGGTTTCCAAGCTCATGTCGGCGAGCTTCTGTCGAACTTGGGCGACGCCGAAGCGATTGACGCCGCCACGCTGGGTCGGTTCCGGCAGATGGAGCTAGCCGAGCTCGTCGAGGCCTGGCGCAGCAACCGTTCTAAGCTCGCCGAAGCCGCAACGACCCTCGGCGAGGACACGCGAGTCGTCTGGTACGGGCCATCGATGGGTGCGAAGTCGTTTCTGACGGCACGGCTCATGGAGTGCTGGGCTCATGGTCAGGACATCTACGACGCTGCCGAAATCACCCGCACGCCCACCGATCGTTTACAACACATTGCGCGCCTCGGCTTCATCACCCGCGCGTGGTCGTACGTCAATCGTGGACTCGAAGTTCCCGGAACCGCCGTATGCGTGCGGCTCCGCGCGCCCTCTGGCGCCGAATGGGTCTATGGCGACGAAGCTGCGCCCGAGTCGATCTCTGGAGCGGCCGAAGACTTCTGCCTCGTCGTGACACAGCGACGTCACGTAGACGAGACGGAGCTCGTCGTCACTGGTGCAGCAGCGCTCGACTGGATGCACAATGCACAAGTTTTTGCTGGGCCAGCGACCGATGGGCCTGCGCCGGCTCGCTGAGTACATTCGCTGTTCTGGGTCGAAGATCGACCTACTAGGAAACAAACCCGAGGCCGCGCAGCTGACGGTCGAGTGTGATGTCGCTGAATGCCGTGAATGCCGTGTCTACCAGTCTTCCGTTCGCGTCATAGAACGCGGTAATCGGCATTCCCCCGGTTCCCCCGAGGTTGCGATACAGACCGTTACGGCGGATCCCCTGGATGTCCTTCGCGAGTGTCATTCCGTCGATGTCGTTGTTCTCGACCATCGGACGCCAATTTCCGGTCTCGTTCGAATTCACGAAGATGAAGTCCACCTCACCCTCGAGCGATCTCGCGGCGTCCCGAAAGGCGGGCAGCTCGGCGTTACATGCCGTGCACCACGAGGCGAAGAAGTTGACGACCGTGGGTGTGCCGGCAAAGTTTGCGAGTTGGACGCGATTGTCAGGGTTC
>CAXMRH010000219.1:0-24691 GCA_964196045.1 uncultured Chthoniobacterales bacterium
TCTTGGATCACCCATGTCGAGCTCCTCGTTCCTTCGCCGATGCCATGATCGCTTCCATCTCGTCCGTTCCGGCCTCCCGTGCCGCAGCCGCGGCTTCGAGAACTCGCTTGTAGTCCCGAGGCATGATCTTCACGAACGAAGAACGGGCCCGATCCCAATCGGCGAGGACGCGGATGCCGACGTCGGAGCCCGTCTCGGTCACATGGCGGTCGCTGCGCGCCTTCAGGGACGACTCGTCGACGTGGGTCAACGTCTCGATGTCGACCATCTCTGTGTTCACGAGATCCGAGAAGGCTCCGGCCTCGTCGTAGACGTAGGCCACACCTCCGGACATACCGGCAGCAAAGTTTCGGCCGGTTGGCCCAAGAATGACGACGACTCCCCCGGTCATGTACTCACACCCGTGGTCACCGACCCCTTCGACGACAGCGGTGGCGCCGGAGTTTCGCACGCAGAATCGCTCGCCAACCTTGCCTCGGAGGAAGATTTCGCCGCCAGTGGCGCCATACCCGATCACATTGCCGGCGATTACGTTCTCCTCGGCGACGCAGTCGAGTTCGTCTGGGGGCCGCACGATGAGTCGCCCACCCGAAAGGCCCTTGCCAACAAAGTCGTTCGCATCGCCCGTGAGGCGCAGGGTGATACCTCGCGGCATGAACGCCCCGAAGCTGTTCCCGGCAGATCCCGCAGCATCGACGATGATGGAGTCGTCAGGAAGTCCCTCGGCGCCATGGCGCTTCGTGAGCTGGTAACCGAGTTGGGTGCCAACACTTCGATTCACGTTTCGAATCTCCGTCGAGATCTGGACAGGGGTGCCACCATCGAGTGTTGCGGCAGCAGCCTCGATGAGTTTTGAATCCAGCGCTTCGTCCAGCCGGTGATCCTGACCGCCAGTGTTTCGCCGATTCTCTCCTCGAAGCAACGGTGGTACGTACAGAATCGGGGTGAGGTCAAGCCCATCTGCCTTCCAGTGATCGATGGCGTCGTCGAGATCCAGGGACTCGGCTTGCCCGATCGCTTCATCGAGCGAACGGAAGCCGAGTTCAGCAAGAAGTTCGCGTACTTCCTCAGCGATGTATTCGAAGAAGTTGACCACGAACTCTGGTGTACCAGTGAACTTCTCTCTCAGCTCGGGGTCTTGCGTTGCGACACCGACAGGACAGGTGTTGAGGTGACACACGCGCATCATCACGCACCCCATCACGACCAGTGGTGCAGTAGCGAAGCCGAACTCGTCGGCGCCCAAGAGCGCAGCGATCATGACGTCGCGTCCTGTCTTGAGCTGACCATCGACTTGCACGACGATTCGCTCTCGCAAGCCGTTCATCAGCAGTGTTTGTTGGGTCTCGGCGAGCCCAAGCTCCCAGGGCGAACCTGCGTGTTTGACCGAGGTGAGTGGCGATGCGCCGGTACCGCCATCATGCCCAGAGATGAGCACGACATCAGCGTGCGCCTTCGAGACTCCTGCTGCGACGGTCCCGACCCCAAGCTCGCTCACGAGTTTCACATGCACCCGCGCAACTGGGTTGGAGCTCTTGAGATCGTAAATCAGCTGCGCAAGGTCCTCGATCGAATAGATGTCATGGTGTGGAGGAGGACTGATGAGCCCGACGCCTGGAGTGCTCTTGCGTGTCTTTGCGATCCACGGATACACCTTGTGGCCCGGTAGCTGCCCACCCTCGCCTGGCTTCGCGCCTTGTGCCATCTTGATCTGAATATCGTCGGCGTTGACGAGGTAGTTCGAGGTGACGCCGAAACGCCCCGAGGCAACCTGCTTGATCGCTGAACGTTTCGAATCGCCATTTTCCATGACCTCGAATCGGTCGTCGTCCTCTCCCCCCTCGCCTGTATTCGACTTCGCTCCGATCCGGTTCATGGCTATCGCCAAGGTCTCGTGCGCCTCGGCAGAGATCGACCCGTACGACATTGCGCCAGTGGAGAAGCGTTTCACGATCGCTTCGATGGGTTCGACCTCATCGATCGAGATTGGCTGTCGCTCGCCCATCTTGAACTTGAAGAGGCCCCGAAGCGTCGAGAGGTTTCGGGCGTGGTCATTCACCGCCGACGTGTACTCAGAGAACAAGTCATAACGGCCTGTCCGAGTTGCGTGCTGGAGCTTGAAGACTGTGTCTGGATTGAACAGGTGAAACTCACCCTCACGGCGCCATTGATATTCACCACCAACCTCGAGTGTTCGATGGGCCCGGTGGTTTGCATTCGCGGGAAAGGCCCGCTTATGACGGTCGGACACCTCGGTCGCCAACGTCTCGATGGAAACTCCGCCGAGCCGGCTTGGCATGCCTCCGAAGAACTCGTCCATCACTGTGCCGTCGAGGCCGATGGTCTCGAAGATCTGCGCCCCGGTGTAGGACGCAACCGTGGAAATTCCCATCTTTGACATCACCTTGAGAAGGCCCTTGTCGAATGCTTTGACGTAGTTGCTCTTCGCTTGTTCGACCGACACCTGAACACCATGGGCGCCATCTGCGGCCATCTGCGCGACCGTCTCGAGGGCAACGTAGGGGTGAACTGCACGTGCACCGAAGCCGAGCAAAGTCGCAACATGATGAACCTCGCGCGCTTCACCTGTCTCCACGACGATGTCGGTGAGGGATCGTGTGCCCTTGGCGACGAGGTGGTGATGGACTGCTGCCGTCGCGAGCAATGCAGGGATTGGGGCCAGGCTCCGAGACACCTGTCGATCACTCAAGATGAGCACCTTGGCCCCAGTTGACACTGCAGTATCAGCAGCTTTACGAAGGCCGTCAACCGCTGTCTCGAGACCGTTTCCGCCCGAGCCGGCTGGGAAGACAATGTCAAGGATGACACTCTCGAGCCCGTATGCGGGGTCCGGCGACGGAAGCAGTCGAGAGAATTGTTCGGTCGTCAGCACCGGATGGTCGAGTCGAATCTGTCGCGGCGGTTCTTCTCCGTGCGCCAGCAGATTTCCGCGCGGTCCAAGCGTTGTCCCGACCGCAGTCACCAGCTCCTCTCGAATTGCGTCGAGTGGCGGATTAGTCACCTGAGCGAAGAGCTGCTGGAAGTAGTCGGGAAGCAGGCGCGCTCGTTCGGAGAGAACCGCGATCGGGGTGTCTGTCCCCATCGACCCGAGGGCCTCTTTGCCGGTTGCGAGCATCGGCAAGAGCAGGAGCTTCAAATCTTCGTGTGTGTACCCAAACACCAGTTGTTGGGTCTCGAGCGTCCCCCCGGTTGGTCGGTCGTCCTTTTGTACCGGCAAGGACTGAAGGGAAGCCACGCCACTATCGACCAGGTCCCGGTAGGGACGTGCTGCTGCCACCGTTGCTTTGATCTCGTCGTCGCGCAGGATTCGGCCCTGGGCGGTGTCGATGAAGAAGATTCGGCCCGGTTCCAGCCGGCCCTTCTCGATGATTGTCGACGGATCGATGTCGACGACGCCGACCTCGGATGCCATCACGACGAGGTCGTCGCTTGTCACCCAATATCGGGAAGGGCGGAGGCCATTGCGGTCGAGTACTGCCCCTACGACTGTGCCGTCGGTGAAGGAGACCGAGGCGGGTCCGTCCCATGGTTCCATAAGCGTCGAGTAGTACTCATAGAACGCCGTCCGATCTGGATCCATGGATTGGTGGTTTTCCCACGGCTCCGGGATCATCATCAGGATCGCTTCGGGCATCGTGTAGCCCGACAAGGTGAGCAACTCAAGACACTCATCGAACCCGGCGGTGTCGGACGCGCCCGGAGTGCAGATCGGGAACGCACGCTCCAGGCGGTCGCCGAAGAGATCCGTCGAGAGCGATGACTGCCGCGCCTTCATCCAGTTGCGGTTTCCCTTGATCGTGTTGATCTCGCCGTTGTGGGCGACCAAGCGGTACGGGTGCGCGAGCGCCCATGAGGGAAAAGTATTGGTGCTGAATCGGGAGTGCACCAAGGCAATCGCCGATTCGAAGCGTTCGTCGCGTAGGTCCGAGTAGAACGAGCCGAGTTGTGGCGTGGTGAGCATGCCTTTGTAGACGATCGTTCTTGCGGAGAGGGACGGGAAGTAGACGCCGTCGTGCATCGCCGAAGCCCCACCCATAGCTTCGTTCACTTCATCCGCGCCAGCACTGAGGTGAATCTCGTGCTCGAATCTCTTTCTCGTGATGTAGAGCACCCTGTCGAGTTCGATTCCGGTCAGCGATCCGCTCACGTGGGCGAAGAACGGTTGGCTGAACGCTGGCATCGTGACTTGCGCTCCAGCCCCGATGCCTTCTGGCTCGACGGGCACTTCCCGCCAGCCAAGAATGACAAGTCCCTCCTCGACAGCGATTCGTTGAATCTCTGCCTTGGCCGCCGCTGCGACCTTCAAGTCTTGTGGCAGAAAGGCGATGCCCGTGGCATAGGCCCCTGCTTCTGGCAGCTCAAAACCGACGGACTCTCGAAGAAAACGATCCGGAATCTGTACGAGGATCCCCGCACCGTCGCCGACATCGGGATCCGCACCAGCAGCACCGCGATGTTCGAGCGCACACAACGCGCCAATGCCGAGTTCCACAATCCGATGGCTGGCGCGTCCGCGCATATCGCACACGAAGTTCAACCCGCAGGCATCGTGTTCATTGGCAGGGTCGTAGAGACCCTGCCGTGGCGGCAGTCCAGTGGTCATCGTCATCCTTGTTGGGCGTGGTCGGTGGCACGCTGGGACGACATTGGCCCGGGCCGAGTACCTTGACGCTACCCGACGCCCCGTGGTCGCACCAACACCCACCGGGCAGCCAGAATGGGCATATGGCACACACCCCCGCCGCTCCGGCACAGTCGCACATCGCCCATGCCCACTCCCTTGGTCGGTTCATCGACCGGTCACCATCGCCATTTCACGTCGTGGCATCGGCCGAGGCAATGCTCGCTGATGCAGGCTTCCAACGCGCCCAGGGCAGCGATCGCCCCGCCACCGGTCCCGGGCGCCACTACACCGTGAGAGACGGCTCGATCACGGCCTGGATTGTTCCGGATGACGCTCCCGCGGACGCAGCGTTTCGCATCATCGGTGCCCATACGGACAGTCCCAACCTTCGTCTCAAGCCGGACCCCAACGCGGACGCCGTCGGATATCGCCGACTTGGCGTAGAGGTATACGGCGGCGTCCTTCTGAACTCGTGGCTTGATCGTGATCTGGGACTCTCTGGCCGTCTCGCAGTCCGCGTGGACGAACAGGTGGAGTCGGTTCTCGTCCTCATCGACGATCCGATTCTGCGAATTCCTCAGTTGGCCATTCACCTGGATCGGGACATCAACGACCGCGGTCTTCTACTCAACAAACAGCAGCACCTCGCCCCGATCTACGGACTGCTCGGTGGAGGCCGGGATATTTGGGAAATTGTCGCTGACGTCGCGGATGTGCCTCGCGGCGACATCGTCGGAGCCGACCTCATGCTTCACGACACCGCTCCATCACTGGTTATGGGAGCGGATTCGGAATTTCTCAGCGCACCACGGCTCGACAACCAACTCTCCTGCCACGCGTCCCTCACCGCCCTAGCGGGCACGAGTCCCACCGCCACGATTCCGATGGTCGTCCTGTTCGACCATGAAGAGGTTGGGTCCGTCAGCAGCACCGGCGCGGCCACGAGCCAACTACCTCGGTTGCTGGAGCTGATCTCCGAAGGCAGAGGCGGGTCCCGCTCCGATCACGACCTCGCTATGCAGAACTCACTGTTCATCTCCGCGGACAATGCGCACGCAACTCATCCCAACTATCTAGAACGACACGAGCCAGCTCATCAGATCTCGATCAACGGCGGTCCTGTCCTCAAGCACAACGCAAACCAGCGCTACACCACCGACGCTCTCTCCGCTGGAGCGTTCCACCTCGCCGCCGAACACGCCGGCGTGCAGACGCAGGCCTTCGTGAGTCGAACCGACATGGCCTGCGGTTCAACGATCGGCCCCACGGTTTCCGCGTCGCTGGGCGTTCGTTCGCTCGATGTTGGATGTGCACAGCTCGCGATGCACTCATGCAGAGAACTAGCTGGGGTAGTGGACCCGTGGGACATGACGCTGCTTCTTGCTGAGCTGCTGACCTGACCGACGGCCGCCATCGTCGAGTCGCTAGAACGTGTGCCGGTGAGGGCGAATCTTGCGGAGGCTTCGCCGCGGCGCCGCCAGCATCAAGAGAACAGCGAACAGCTCGAGACGTCCTGCGAGCATCAACCCGGCAAGTACGAGACGCGCCGGCGTGGGGAATGCTGCGTGGAAGGTGGCGGTCGGACCAGCGTCGCCGTACGCGGGACCCATGTTGCCGAGTGAGCCGATGACGCCGGCCAGAGAGGCTTCGACGTCACCGCCGAGGGCCGTGACGGCCAGGAATCCGCCGACCACGAGAGCCGAATACGCCATCATGAACAGCGAGACCTGATGGACAACCTTGTCGGGAACGACGTCGCGACCCAGCTTCACGGGCACCACTGCTCGTGGCTGCCGGGCTACGGCAAGGGTGCGGTGCGAAATCGCAGCAAGGACCCGCGAGCGGATCACCTTCGTTCCGCCTGCCGTCGAACCCGACATACCTCCAACGACCATCAAAAGGAGCAAGATTACGAGTGGGGTGGCCGACCAGAACACGAAGTCACCGGGCGATCCGCTCCCCGTGGCATTTCCAAAGCCGGTGCTCGTCGCAAGGCTCACGACGTTGAACGACGCCACTCGCAAGGAGGTCCAGAAGCCGCCTACCTCATCGCCGATAGCCAAAATAAGGGTGATAGCAGCCGTCGCCCCAACGGCGATTGCGATATACGCCCGGAATTCATGGTCTTCGGAGTAGACCTTGCGATTCTTGGTGAGGAACAACCAGTGAAGGGCCCAATTGCTGCCACCGAAAATCATGGCAATCTGCGCGACGACCTCGATTGGCACACTGTCGAACTCGCCGAGTGAATCGTTGTAGATCGAGAACCCGCCGGTCGCTGCAGTACTCAATGCGTGAGTGATTCCTTCATACGCAGTCATACCGGCGGCCCAATAAGCAATTGCCATTGCGACGGTGCCACCGACATAGAGCTTCCAGAGAATCCTTGCCGTGTCGGCCGCTCGCGGGGCCAAGCGGTCAGCTGTGGGCCCTGGCGCCTCCGCCCCCATAAAGCCGAGCGCCCGGGAACCGAGCGCGGGAAGCACTGTGATCACCAGCTGTACGAAGCCCATACCTCCGTACCACTGAGTGAGTTGCCGGTAGAACAAGATACCTTTCCCGATCGCAGGATCCGGGTCGCCGATGTCGGGGAGCGTCGTCAGAACGGTCGACCCCGTGCAGGTGTATCCAGACACCGACTCGAAGATCGCGTCAGCGAGCTCGATCCATCTACTGACACCGTCGCGCTCGAACGTCCGTGCAAGGACGAACGGAAGAGCGCCGAGCACCGAGACCAGCAGCCAACTCCAGGCCACCGATGCAAAGATCGTGCGGATGGCGAGGTCGCCAAGGCGGGTTCCCGACCACAGGGCTCCACCAAGCACCGCAAAGGTGATTGAGGACAGAACGAGGATCCAGCCGTCGTCTCCCCGGCCAATGAACTCCACCAGCGCGCTCAGTAAAAGCCCAGGCGCCACGACAAGAAGCGCTAGACCACTGATGTGGCCAACCGTCGTCGATATGCGGCGAGGCGGTGCGGTGAATCCAGACTCGTGTCGTGACACGGAGCGACGTTCCAACATGTCAGGACACCTCACCGATCGACTGACCCGGTCGCAGGCGAGAGATCCATCGGCCTATGCCAGCGATGGTCAGGAGTACGGGATAGATCGACAACCGTCCCAGCAACATGCCGAAGGAGGCAATAGATTCGCTCCAACCCGACAGGGCCACGTGAGATTGCAGCTGGTCCCCATTCACCAGTACACCAACGTTGGACACAAGCCCTACAGAGAAGGAAAGAGTGCCTACGATGTCCAACTCGTTCGCGTACAGCAGCAACGCAACTCCGCCGAGCGTGAAGGCGTGCATCCAAAGGTGCCCATACGTCAGCTCGAGAGAACTCTCCTTCACCGCAACACCATCCACACGAACGATCCCTGTACGCGACGGGATGAGAAGGCGCTGCAGACTCCGCCGCACCTCGAGAGCAACTCGTGCGACACGAGCTTGACGAAATCCACTTCCCGCCGACCCGCGCATTGCCCCGATTCCGGCGGCGGTCAACAACAACGCTCGCGTGAACTCCGCGCCCTCGGCCCAGTTCGCGGACCGGAAGCCTGTCGTCGAGAGCATCGATGCAATCGCGACTGCAGAGTCCGACGAGCCGAGACCGGACCCGCCAAACCGAACACCAACGAAGCCGATCAGGAGAAGCGACACGTAGAGGCGAAGCTCCGTCGATTTCCACACGGACTCGAATCGACCCCGGAAGGCCCACCAGACGACCATGAGGTTGCCACCCGCCGCCACCATGCCCGCTGCAGCGATCCATTCGATTCGGGTGCTGTCGAAATGACCGATCGATTCGGCGTGATTCGCCATGCCTCCTGTTGAAGCTGTGGAGAGCGCATAGGTGACACCGTCGAACATGCCCATCCCTGCGAGCAGGTACCCGATCGTCAAGACGATCGTCAAGAACAGGTAAAGCCCGACAATGTTTCGCAGCGCACTCCGTACGGTCGTCACTAGCTGCTTATGGCCCAGAAGTCGCCGTTGTGGGAGAAGCTCAGCACCATCGACCGCTGCTGGCAACACGCCCATGCTCACGATCAGGACGCCGAGGCCCATTGCCCACGGCAGCGATACGCGCAAAAATAATAGAGACCGTGAAAGGCCTTCGGGCTCCGCGACCGTCGTGAACCCTGTTGTCGTCGAGGCACTGACCGCTTCGAACACCGCGTCCAACGGTGAGGCCAGTTCACCCGACAGCCAGAATGCAACGATCGCGACAGCGGTCATCGCTGTCCACCCCGCCACGAACATCGACATGGCCGCAGTGGGCGTGATCTTCGCATCAGATTGCAGCCGGGTGACTGCCAGCCCAACGATCATCGATGCGATGCCCAAGACGAGTTCAGCAAAGCGCGCACCCGCGAACGTGTCATCATCGGCGACCAACCCAATGATCGCGGCCAGAGTCACACACCCCCCGCCTGTAGTGAGGCCGATCCCGAACGGCAGTGGGAGGACACGACCCGTGCCAGCCGACCATCGCTGGCCACGTACCTGACTCATTAATCGAGCGTTCTGGCGACCACGTCGACGGACTGGGGCTCGGCCATGACGATCACATGATCACCCTTTCGGAGCGTCGTGCGTCCACGAGCGATCTGCGATCGTCCGTCACGGACCACGGCAGAGATGAGCACATCTCGAGGCAGTTTGAGCTCTGCGATGGTTCTCCCGTCAGCGGCGGACCCCTTGTGGATCTCGAACTCCAGCAGTTCGACCTCCCCTTCGAGGAATGTCGCAACCTGAGCAACGTCACCCCTGACAAACCGAAGAACACCGTTCGCCGTGGCTGTCCGTGGCGACAATGCTGCGTCGACGCCCACCCGGCCAAGAAGAGAAAGAAAATTGAGTCGATGCACCACCGCGATCGTCTCCGGAACTCCGGCAGCCTTGGCGTACACGGATGCGAGGACGTTGGCGTCGTCCTCACCGGTGAGTGCAGCGACGAGCTCGATCCGGGGCAAGTCCGCTTCGTCGAGCACATCTGAATCGGTGATGTCGCCGCAGAGTACGCGGACACCATCGAGTTGCTCGGCCAGCTCTCGCGCACGATCGGGGTTCCGTTCGATCATCTGGACTCGTGCACCGGTGTGCCGCAGTTTGTCAGCAACGATCGTGGCGGTTCGACCGCCACCCAGCAAGAGGATTTCGCGCGGTACGTCGCGTGCGAGGCCGAGAAGTTTGGCCACCTTTCGTCGTGCAGATCGCTTGCAGACGACACGAACGAGGTCATTGGCTTCGATCGTGTAGTCGCCGCGAGGAATGACCGTCTCTTCGCCTCGCCTGATCGACGAGACGATGAAATCCCACTCTGGCTCGTTCTCCACGCCGAGCTCGATCAGGGATTTGCCCACGATCGGGGCGTCCTCAGGGACTCGAGCCCCGATGACCAGAACTTCGCCGTTGCCCAGTTTGGCAACCTCTGACGCACCAGGCATCTCGATCAGCGAGAGAACCTCCTGGGCTGTCTCCTCGTCCGGATCGATGAAGAGATCAGCTTCGGATGCTCGTCGAATTCCTGCGGCATCCTGACCGCGCAGCTCCTGAGCCTCGAGTCGAACAATCGTCCTCGGAACGTCCGCCTGCTTGGCCAGCATCGACGCGATGAGGTTCACCTCGTCACTCTTGGTCACCGCGACGAGTAGGTCGGCGGCCTCAACTCCGGCCAGAGCGAGCGTCGCGGGATGGGTTCCCGAACCGGTGATCACCTCGACGTCGACTGTCTCAGCCAGGTGAGCGGCACGCTTCGCGTCGCGCTCGATGACGTACACATCGACACCCTCTCGACTCAGCCGGTCGGCGACGTACGAGCCAACCTCTCCGGCTCCAATGACGATCACGCGCACGATTCGTTACCCTTCCGCATCTCCGCACTGTCTATCGGCATGTCACAAAAGCTTCCAAGCGGAGTCAGCCAGTGGCCTGAATGACCCGTGTAGGGGTGATGACCTGATGCATTGCGACATCCCATGGCTCCGAGGGCGGCAGGTCCACGATTTGGAGGTCATGGGCAATGCCGATCCGGAGCGGATCATGATCAGCGGCAAAACAGCGGGCGAAGAACCGATCGTAGTAGCCCGCACCATGTCCAACACGGGACCCGTCTCTCGCGAATCCGACACCCGGCACCAAGAAGACATCGATCGAGATGGGCATGACCGGCATCGTTCGAGGCTCCCCGATGCCAAACTTGCTGAGCGACAGATCGTCGCCCTCGGACCACGGACAGAACTCCATCGATCCGCTCGGCCCGCAGACGGGCAAGACGATCTGAGCCCCTCGATCGACGAGAAGTCGAATCGTGGGCAGTAAGTCGATTTCGCCTCGCTCCGCCAGATAGGCAGCGATAGTGATGGCCCGAAACGGAACTAGTCGGGTGACCAGCCGCGAAATCGACACTGAAGCCTCAGCCTGGGTAGCCGTGCCGAGTTCACGACGTTCGAGCATCAACCGTCGTCGGAGCGATGTTCGGCTATCGTTCACTGGTCTCGCTTTCGGATCTGGAGTGCCAAAGGGCACAGGCAACGATGCGGGTACACATCCCAGTGTCTGGGAAACTTAGCTGTCGCGCTCATTGACGAGCGCGACCTAGAGCACGGAGAAGACGAACATTGGAAGCAATCCCCTACCTGGCACTCATATCGGCAATCGCCGCACTAGGACTCGCCGGATTCTTTTTCAACAGCGTGAGGGCTGCCAGCCCTGGTAATGACCGGATGATCTTCCTGATGGAAGAAATCCAGAAGGGTGCCAAGGCCTTCTTGAAAAAGGAGTACACCTGGGTCGCAGGTTTCGCTGCAGTCTTGGCAATCGTGCTCGCCGTGGTGATCGCTCCCCTGGCTGCCGTGACCTACCTCTTTGGCGCCGTGTTGTCCGCTGGTGCGGGCTACGCGGGCATGACCGTCGCAACGATGGCCAACGCCCGCACGACCGAAGCCGCCAAAGAGGGACCTGCGAAGGCGCTTGGGATCGCCTTCCGTGGCGGCGCCGTCATGGGCTTCTCCGTCGCCGGCCTCGCTCTCGGCGGCCTGATGATTGTCTACACCGTCTTCGTCACCTTTTTGGAAGTCGACCAGGCCTTTGAAATCGTCACGGCATACGGCCTCGGCGCTTCGACGATCGCACTGTTCTCCCGTGTCGGAGGCGGTATCTTCACCAAGGCCGCCGACGTCGGCGCCGACCTCGTCGGCAAGGTTGAGGCAGGTATCCCCGAGGACGATCCTCGCAACCCCGCAACTATCGCGGACAACGTGGGCGACAACGTCGGCGACGTTGCCGGCATGGGAGCCGATCTCTTCGAGTCCTACGCCGGCTCGATCATCGCCCCGATTTCGTTGATTGCTTTTGCCAGCGGCATCGCTGCAACCGAAGCCGGCGACGCGGGAGTCATCGAGTTCTTGGTGTTCCCGATGTTCGTGGCATTTGTCGGCATGATCGGCTCGATCCTCGGATCGTTCCTCGTCAGAGGAGGCGACTCAACTGACTCGAAGGCGCTCTCCAAGGCCCTGCATCTCGGTACGAACGCTGCTATGGCGATCACCGTCGTCGGTGTGCTCGCCGGCTCCTATTGGATCTTCGGCGGCGACCAGTTCGACAAGCCGTGGGGTATAGCTGTCTCGGTCATCGGCGGCTTGCTCGCCGGCTGGGGGCTTGGCAAGACGGCGGAGTATTACACGTCCGATCACTTCGGCCCGGTCAAGAAGATCGCTCAACAGACCGAGACCGGTCCTGCCACAACCATCCTCGGCGGCATCTCGGCCGGCATGATTTCGGTCGCTGCGTCCGTCGCTCTCATCTTGGCCGGCGTGGGCATTGCGTTCTGGGGTGGCGAGCAGACCTTCGGAGAAGACGGCATCGGCGGCCTTTACGGCATCGCAGTCGCCGCCATCGGCATGCTCGCAACGACGGGCGTCGTAGTTTCCGTCGACGCCTACGGCCCTATTGCCGACAATGCCGGCGGCATCGCCGAGATGGCCGAACTCGATCCCTCCGTCCGTGAAGTCACCGACGCACTCGATTCACTCGGCAACACCACAGCGGCTATCGCGAAAGGTTTCGCCGTCGGCTCTGCTGCCCTCACCGCTCTTGCGTTGTTCAAGAGCTTCGAGTTCGCTGTTGCCGCTGCCGATCCCAACTCAGCGCTCAACCTCGACATCGGCGAAGTCGACGTCTTCATCGGCCTCTTCATCGGTGCCGCACTTCCATTCCTCTTCGCAGCGCTCACGATCGATGCCGTCGGTCGTGCCGCCCAGGAGATGATCGAAGAGGTTCGCCGTCAGTTCCGCGAGATTCCTGGCCTGCGCGAAGGCAAGGAGGGCGTGATCCCCGATTCTGCCCGCTGCGTTGAGATCTCGACGGAGGCTTCTCTCAAAGAAATGGTGATCCCCGGGTCCCTCGCTGTTGTCGTGCCACTCATCGTTGGATTCATCAGTGTCGACGCGCTGGGCGGCATGCTCGCTGGCGCACTCGTCACCGGCTTTGCTCTGGCCATCTTCATGGCTAACGCTGGTGGTGCGTGGGACAACGCGAAGAAGTACATCGAAGCTGGTGCCCATGGTGGCAAAGGTTCCGAGCAGCACAAGGCTGCGGTCGTTGGCGACACCGTTGGTGATCCGTTCAAAGACACTTCTGGCCCTTCGATGAACATCCTCATCAAGGTGATGACCATCGTGAGCCTCGTATTTGCGAGCGCTTTCGTCTAGGAGATCCCCTCGAGCGTTTGTCTCGAGGCGTACATCACCAGATCTTGATCGATGAGCCCCCGCCCAAGCGGGGGCTCATCGCCGTTTTGTACCTCAGATCAGCTGGCCGCAAGCTGGTGGAACGCAGCGAAGACCTCGGTCACCGGGTCGCTTGCTGCATCGAGCAGTTCTCCTGCACAAACAACCGCCAGGAACGCATGGAGAGCCTCGGGGCAACCATCGGGTAGTTCGAGGCCGAGGTCATCGCAGAACTCACTCACCCCGAACCACAAGAGTTCTTGGACGTGTGCGGCCGTGAATGTGAGGGCTGACTCGGCAAGATCGTGATGCGCGGCCAGGACCACGGCAAGAGCTTCCGGGCGGACGGGAATGCCGTTAGCGAGCGTGTCCCTCAAAACGATCATGCGCACAGCGCGTAGCTCTTGTGGAAGCTCAGCAAGGAGCGCCCGCCGCATGGCTCGATCCACCGGCTTGACCGAGGGGACTGGTGGGTTCTCTGACGTGTTCGACATACCACGATCGTAAACATGGGCTGTGACAGCCACTTGTCGACACCTCCGGTCGACGACCCCAGTCAGCACTGCCGTCGATGTTCCCCACTTGTCGACACTTCCGGTCGACGTTCCCCACTACATCTGGTCGTCGTTGGACTCTCCATCTTCACTGTGGGTGATCCGGGCAAGAGATCTTGGCGAAAGGGCTTTATCCGTCATGGAATGGGCCGATCGACCCAGTACCAGGGTTTCTCCTGGGCAGTCCACGGAACGACCCTCCCTGAGAAGGTTTCAGACATGAGTAACTACCAACCTCACCTCGAGCTACGCGACGGACACACAGCCGAACAGCGAGAGACACATGACTCCGGTGAGCCGACGTGGTTCACGACTCTCGTGCACGAGACGACGTTGCTCGACCAAACAGGGGTGCATGCTGCGATGTTGTCACTTCGGGTGAAGGACGACGGCCAGATGGAACGTCGTGCGTTGCAGATCCAAAATCTTCTTGGACGTCTACTTCGACCGACCGACCAACTCGGCCAAACATCTCCAACCTCGTTCTCTCTGTTGCTCGCTCCTCTGCAGTCCATCGCCGACACAACCAGTCACGTCCATATGCTCACGGACGCTCTCAAGTCGGCGGGCCTGTCTGTCTGGGCGGGATACGCGCAGCGTCGCCCGGGCGAGTCTCTTCTCGACACTTGGGCGCGGGCCGAGGCACAGGCAGACCGAGCGGCCTTTCGCGCCACTCGTTCGCGGGGCCTCAGCCTTACCGAATGAGCCGACAGGCTTATGCCAGTTTGGCGCGTTTCTGCCGTATAGGTATGTGTGGATACACCTGGTACACCGCTTGACCGCTTTGCCTGGTTGCTGCCGCTGATAATTGCGGCATCATTAGCTCTCGCGCTCAGCCTTTCGGTCTTGTCGACTCGTGGCGCCGTCGTCGTAATCATCGCGACTTCCGGTATCCATCTGGGCATCGACAAGACACTCGCTGCACGCCATAACAACGATGACGTCCGACCGGATGGCCTCTTCATCCTTGCACTTGCGCAGCTCACCGCCGCGGTCGGAGTCGCCAGTACGCAACACTTCCAGACCTCCTTCCTGCTTGTCGCCGCCGTCCTCAGCATGGTGGGGGCCATACGACTGATCAGTCATCGGATCGGCAGTCGGCCAACGATCACCGAACGAGAGACCGCAATCGTCTCGGCCGGCCTGGGCCTCATGTTCTTCGTACTGCTCGTCGAACCCAAGACCCGCGGTTCGATCGAACTCTTCTGGGCGGTTCTGGCCACGACCGCCGTTGCGACGTCCCTGTTTGTCGTCGTGTTTCTCGTCTGGCTCGCGGGCCACGACAAGGCGACCACGTCGATTCCGCTGATCATGACAGCGGCTGCCAAGGTCCTGCTCGTGGTGATTGGCGCCGAACTCATCATCGACTTCGAAGCCCAGTGGGTAGACGTTCTGACGATTCTTGGAGTGGCGTTGGCTACGGCGGCGTACGGCCACCCACGCGCTTCTCAGGTCTTTTCTCCGGCAGTGATTACCACGTCGGAAGTTAACGCTCGACGCAGCCTGATCTCGTTTTCCGTCGTGCTCGTAGGACCTGTTCTTATTGGTATCGACTCGCTGTCCAGCCTTGAGCTATCACTGCCCGTCGTCACGGTTGGTTCAAGTGCACTCTCGCTTGTAGTCGCTGTTCATCTCCTCGGTCTCGTTCGGCGTTGGGTCGCAGTGGAGCACCAAGGGCAACACGATCCGCTGACATCGTTGCCGAACCGTCCGTTGTTCTTCAACCGCCTCGACATGGCGATCGAGTCGGCACGGATGCGTGAAGTCCGTTTCGTGACGATGTTCCTCGATCTGGACCGGTTCAAGGCAGTCAATGACACCCTTGGTCATGATGCCGGCGATGAACTCCTCCGACAGGTCGCTGGCCGTCTCCACGACGCATCCTTGCGAGTAGGCACGGACCTCACCGTTGCGCGACTCGGCGGCGATGAGTTCGCAATCTTGGTCCCCCAAGTGAAGGACGCACGCCACTCCCATGCGATCGGTCGCTTGTTTCTCGATCAATTCCTGGAGCCGTTCGACGTCGGGTTGCGAGACATCTATATGACGCCCTCGATCGGTATCGCCGAGTTCCCCAGAGACGGTGAGACGGTAGAGGCGCTCATCGAGAACGCCGACACAGCGATGTTCGAGGCGAAGGAACGCGGCCGTAATCAGGTGGTCAGCTACTCGCCCGATCAGCGGGTGCCCGGAGCGCAACGGCTCGAGATCGAGGCTGCGCTGCACCGTGCTCTCGAGAATAAAGAACTCGAGTTGTATTACCAGCCTCAGATCGACATCACGACGGGACAGATTTTCGCGGTCGAAGCGCTTCTCAGGTGGGAGCACCCGACGCTCGGACAGATCAGCCCTGAAAAGTTCGTTTCGGTCGCGGAAGAATCGAGCCTGATCGACCACATCGGCCAGTGGATCTTGGACGAGGCCTGCAGTTCGGCCGCACGGTGGGGCGAGATCGGGTTGCCCGAGATCAATGTCGCCGTCAACCTCTCGCCGCGCCAGTTCCAGAAAGCCGTTCATCTCATCGACAACGTGTCTCGCGCACTTCGAAACTCCGGATTGGCCCCGGAGCGTCTCGAACTCGAGCTCACCGAGTCGCTCGCGCTGGAGAAGCCAGAACAGGTGAACGAGACACTCGTCCGATTCCGGGAAATGGGAATCCGCACTGCTATCGATGACTTTGGTGTTGGACACACCGGGCTCGACTATCTCGATCGCATCGAAGTCGACACCTTGAAGATCGATCGCTCGTTCATCAACAGGATTGGTGAGTCTGGCGCTCCCCTAGTGACCGCCGTGATCTCTTTGGCGAAGGGCCTCAACCTCGACGTAATCGCTGAAGGCGTGGAGACGCGGGCGCAGGTCAACTTCTTGAAGTCTCACGGGTGCAGGTACATGCAGGGCTTCCTATTCTCGAAGCCGCTGACAGGAGCGCAGCTCGAACAGGTTCTCCGGAACCAGATGCGGCGCGGCGAACAATCAGCCGCCTGACGCCAACCTCACGGCAACCTGAGCAGCAAGCTTGGAGTTGTTAGCAACCAGTGAGACGTTCGCCGGTACCGACGCTCCAGCACTTGCTACAACGATTCGGTCGAGAACGAACGGTGTCACGGCGGCACCGGTGATTCCTTCCGCGTCTGCATCGGCGAGAGCGGCGGCCAGCGCCTCATCGTGGAGATCCTGATCGAGGGCATCCTCAAGAGGCACGGGGTTCGCGATGAGCATGCCACGCCCGAAACCCAGCTGAGCGCGGACGATTGCTGCCAACTGGCCCAGGTCATCGATCTGATATGGCAGCCGATAGGGCGTGCTGCGGGCAGTAAACGCTGGTAGAACGTCGGTTCCCCAGCCGACCACGGTCGCTCCGAGCGTCTCGAGGGCTTGAAGTGTTCTCGGTAGGTCGAGAAACGACTTTGCCCCGGCACAGACAGTCACGACACCGTGTCGGGCGATTGCGCCGAGGTCTGCGCTGACGTCACCCGTGAGCTCCGAACCCCGATGAACGCCGCCGATTCCGCCAGTAGCGAAGAGCGAGATGCCTGCAAGCTCCGCTATCTCGAGCGTCGCCGAGACTGTTGTTGCTCCAACGCTCCACTTCTGACCAACAGCGACAGGCAGATCGCGCTCAGCAGTCTTGTTTGCCTCACCAAGGACCCGTTCGTATTCGGCCTCCTCGAGTCCGGCACGCAGGACTCCATCGAGCACGGCGGTCACCGCTGGAACTGCGCCAGCACGGCGGATCTCCTCGATGCAACGAAGGAGCGCTTTTTCGTTGTCGGGCGAAGGAAGACCGAGGTTCGAATAGACCGTCGACTCGAGCGCGACGACAGCTTTACCGTCAGACAGTGCGTCAGCAACCTCGACACTCGGTTTGATGGGGTTTGTCACAGCGTGTCCTGTTCATCGGCTCGGTCGTGGGGTACGAGACCGGCCCCTGTCACGTCGAGCGTACGTCGAGCCATGGCATGTCCAGCCTCGAGGGCGGCCGCATCATCTTCGCTAGACGCGTACGCCACCAAGAAGGCTCCGGTGAACGCGTCCCCTGCTCCGGTCGTGTCGCGTGCGCTCAGCTCCGCCGGAGCAACCCGAACGTCACGCCCGTCCGGTCGAACAACTCGAGCAGGACGATCTCCCGCGGTGATGACGGTTGCCGCAGCGTCAGTGAACCAGGGATGTCCCTGGAGCAAGTACCGGGCTTCGTCTCTGTTAGCGATCACGAGTTCGGGTCGGATGTTCTTCACAAGCGCCATGAATCTGTCGCGCCCGAACTCGGCGAGAGCGGCGACCGATGAAGTGGAGATCGATATCGGTACACCTCGGTCGACTGCCTCGCCAATGAGCTGATGGCTGGTGTCGGCCAAGCCACCGAACATGAACGAGTACGCGGGGATGTGCAATATGTCGACATCATCGAGCGCAGTCGTCGGCGCAGACGCGAGATGCACGGACGCCCCACGGTCGGTGAGAAACGAACGTTCTCCGTCCTGGTCCACAAGGACCACGATCGTGCCCGTACTTCCGTGGCGCGTCACCAAGGGTTCCACTCCTAGGCGTTCGAGTTCAGCGATCAGCAATTGGCCGCGATCGTCATCACCGACTTGGCCGACGAAACGCGCCGATCCGCCCGATGCAACGGCCGCAATCGCTACATTTGCCGCGGAACCACCGCGAACATGTTCTACTCGTGCTGGAGTGTCAGTCCCCCGTTGTGGGTCACGATCGAGATGGACGACTACATCGGTGACAAGGTCACCAACGGTGCAGATCAGGGGCACCTTCTGAGGAAACGTTACGGCCTAGGCCGAAGTGTCGCTTGGTGCGGTTCGTAGGTCGATGACCTCTGCACCTTCCAAGGGGCGGCGCTCGCCATCGGCCAACTGCAGAATTTTGTGTGCCAGGTCACGAAGGTCGCCCCGTTCGGTCGACACCTGCGAGCGAAGGTATGCCAACTCGCCCTGGTGCGTCTCCACTTCGGCCGAGAGGGAGGCCAGTTCGGCTTGCACTCTGTTGGCCGCTTCATAGGCCTTACGGTCGCTCTCGCGAGTGATTTGTGCGGAGGTCAGGTTCGCCTCGGCAACGATCTCATCTGCTCGTGAGTGTGCCTCGGCGATCGCCTCTTCTGCCGATCGATGCGCCATGCGCAGGACGAGTTCGTAGCTCTCTTCGCTCGCACGGTCATCCACGTCGTGAGCGACGGCTGCTACGGCCGGCACGGGAATCGAGGTGGCTGCCATGGGTGGTGGCGCTGCCACGGGAGTCGAGGTGGCTGCGATAGGTGGTGGCGGTGCCACGGAGGTCAGCTGGGTACGAAGCTGCTCGTTCTCAGCGCGGAGGGACTGGTTCACGCCGTTCAGCTCGCCGACCGCTGAAGCGAGGGCATCTCGTTCCGCGTCAAGCTCGTGCAGCTGTGCGGTGAGGCGATCTCGTTCCTCGGAGTTGGAAGGACTCTCCAGAGAGATCGTCTCGGTCGGTGCGGCGTCCGTATTCGGACCCATATCGCTGCGCAGCACGTCGATCTGTGCGGCGACCAGCTCCAAATAGGCGTCGACTTCGATCGGGTCGTATCCGCGCTTCGTCTTTGCCTGGAATGTCTTGGCAAGCACGCTACGGCCCGTCAAGCGTCGATCATGTAGCTGCATCGTGGTGTACCTCACACGTTCGTTGTGCCCGTTCGCGCGCGGGCGAGTGCCAAGCCTTGCACATGTCGCACGCAAGCGCCGAAACCGCAATTGAAACTTCTTCGCTTGGTGCCAAGCCGAGCAAGTGGCCGTTCCATGCAGAATACTTCGGGCCGCGCCGCAGAAACTGGTCGCAGACGTGGTCAACTATTCAACGTGGCGACGGAAGACTCTGAGAAACCAGGCGATTTTCGCTCGCGTCTGGCCAACATTCCTGCGATCGGATCCGAGTCGGTCGCTGAGCAGTGGGAAAGCGCGCGCCCACCCATCGTCCGACCTCCCGCCCCTATCGCGCGGCCGGCCCAAGAGGGGTCCTACGCCCCAGTCGCAACTCCGCCGACTCCAACGACGCCGCCTGTCAACCCATATGCACCAACGCCCACACACGGCGACCAGCCACAAGAAGAGTTCGAACTCCCGCTCCGTCGGCGCCGACGTTGGCCGTTGGTGCTCTTCGTGCTCGTTGCGATCGCGGCCATCATGGTCTTGGTGCCACTCTTCATGGCCCGACGAGTCTTCGACAGCGTCGAACGGGTGCCGGTGGCGCAGGTTCTCTCACCCCCGTCAGAAGGGACAAACATCCTTCTCGTCGGGACGGACTCGCGAAGCGGCATCGACGCGACCACCGAGAACGCTGGGGTCATCATCGGTGAACCGGTGAGTGGCGAACGCACCGACACGATCATGATCCTTCGGATTGAAGCCGATGGCACCAAGATCATGTCGCTCCCACGAGACCTCTGGCTGCCCATCGATGGGGGCGGTTCGCAACGAATTAACACGGCCTTCTCCAAGGGCCCCACCGCCATCATCAACACGGTCCAAAGCGAGTTGGCGATCCCGATCACGCACTACGTACAGGTCGATCTGGCGGGGTTCATCGACCTGGTCGACGCTGTCGACGGTGTCAATATCACCATCCCCTACCCGGCATTTGACCGTGGCTCGGGCTTAGATCTCCCAATTGCGGGAACCGTGACCTTGGATTCGACCCAGGCCCTTGCGTACGTCCGAAGCAGGTTCTACACCGAGATCCGAGATGGACAACGAGTCGTCGACGGGACAAGCGATCTTGGTCGTGTCCAGCGACAACAGGACTTCATGCGAGCCCTCATCGCGAAGCTGAGTACGCAACGGAACCCGTTTGTGCTGAACGACATGGCCTCGTCGATGGCCGATGCTGTTGCCATGGACGACGCTACGTCGCTCACCCAGGCCCTCCGGATTGCCAACAGGCTCCGCTCCGAGACACCTGAATCCATCGTCCTTCCCACAGTTCCGTCTCGCCAAGGAAGTGCGGCTGTGCTGCTTCTGGCGAACGGCGCCAACGAGGTTCTCGCCCAGTTCCAGGGTTAAACACGCCCGGTCCGGGGTGAATGGAATACCTAGGCCGAGCGTGTCATCGGTCTCGTCGTTTGGAAATTCCTGCGCTTTTTCTCTACCCTCGGTGACCCGTGAGTGTGATCGCGCCGATTCGGCCCCTCGTTCGTCGTGTGTCCCTCAGTGGGATAGGCACCTTGGGGCTTCTTTTTGCCATCGCGTTGTTCGTGACCAGCCCCGCTCCCATCTCGGCGGAGGAGAGCGCAGAGCTTGTTGGTCGGCCCCTCTCACCGACGGCAGTTGGTGCACCCTTTCTTCCCTCAATCGAACGGACGAGTTCCGTGACAGAGCGTGCGGACCTCCTCCTTCGGCGCGATCGTCTCGAATCTGCCACACAGACCCTTCGTTTTCAGTCAAACGTGGCCGAGACCGTACGAATCCTCAAGTCCCACGATGCGGCCCTCAGTAGGAAGCTGTCGACCCTGCAAACGGACGATCTCCAGAGTGCGACCGCAGCGTTCGGAATCGATGTGGGTGTCTTCCCCGTCGCTGAATTGCGCAAACCTTTCCACAATGATTGGAACGACCCGCGTTCGGGCGGGCGCCGTCACCGCGGCACCGACCTGCTCGCACAGTCCGGTATTGCTTTGCGAGCTATCGAGGACGGCGTCTTCCAACAGACAGGCGCGGGCTCGCTCGGCGGACTGAGTGTCTATTTGGTCGGCGACAGCGGAGCTCGTTACTACTACGCCCATATGGATCGGGTCGAACCACTGGTGGAGGGTCAGCGCGTCTACGCCGGTCAGACCATCGGAACGGTCGGCGATTCTGGCAACGCCAAGGGTTCGCCCCACCTTCATATGCAATGGGCCCCCGACGGCGAAACTGGCTGGGAGAATCCGTTTCCGTTGCTCGATGCGTTGTATGGCGAAGGTTGGTCCACCCCGGCGAACGCCTACGGCCCACCCAACACACAGCGCTGACCTACACTGCCGGTGACCCATGACGGCACCAAATCTCGATTCCACAGCTGCGGCCGAACACTTCTTTGCGGGGGCAGTGTCCGCGGGGATGACCGATGTAATCGTGTCGCCTGGCTCGCGGTCTACACCGCTGACGGTAGCTGCACATCGAACACCAGGTCTACGAGTGTCCGTCCATCTCGACGAACGTAGCGCGGCGTTTGCCGCACTCGGCCAGGCGAAAGCATCGGGCTCTCCCGTTGGGCTGATATGTACGTCTGGCACTGCAGGCGCGAACTACCTCCCTGCGTTGGCTGAGGCATCGCTCAGCAACGTGGCGGTCGTGGCGGTGACGGCCGATCGTCCGCCTGAGCACCAACACTCGGGCGTTGGCCAATCATTCGATCAGCGGGGACTCTTCCATCGACAGGTTCGCGAGGAAATCACGATGCCCGTGGGCGGCGACGGAGGCGCTTCCTTCACGATGCGAGCTGGCTGGCGAGCTACAGCGACGTCGATCGAGCGGCACGGTCCCGTGCACGTCAACTGGGCGTTCCGGCTTCCACTGGAGCCCAAGTCAGGGCCCATCGACCCTCCACACGCGCTCGACGCCGTTCACGAACTACTCAGACAACCGACAACAGCGCACATCGAGGCGTTGCTCTCTTCCCTATCTTCGGCAAGGCACCCCGTCGTCATCGCAGGCCCAGACACACTCCGCAGCCCCCACTCCAGGCATGACCGCGTTGCGATACTCGATGCCACCGATCATCTCGGGATTCCTGTTCTCGCCGACGCTCTGAGCGGACTTCGGGGGGTAGCCAATCATTCGCTCGTCCACGCGCCGTCCCTTGTGGTCGAGGGAGCACTTCCTAAGCCCGACCTCGTGATTCGCCTGGGGAACACCCCGACCGCCAAGGCATGCCGGCTGTGGTGGGAATCCGTCGATGCACCGCAGGTCCTCGTCGACCCACTCGATGAGTGGCAGGACCCCTCGCAGATGATGGCCTCTCGGCTGCGCTGCGATGCACGATTGTTGATCGAAGCAGCTGGCAAGGCTTCAGAACCTGCCGACGCGTCATGGCTCGGCCGTTGGAGAGACGCCGGCCAGCGGGCTGTTTCGATACGCTCCGACCTCCTCGAGAACACCGACACATTCACCGAGGCGCACGTCGCTTCGATCATCGGCCTCGCGGTAGGCGACGACGACACGATCGTCGCATCTAGCTCTATGCCCGTTCGAGACATCGATTCCTTCACCACGATCGGGCTTAGGGCTTCAGTCCTATCGAACCGCGGAATCAATGGAATCGACGGCGTCATCTCGACAGCAATCGGTGTCACTCGCGCCTCGTCGACAGGCCGGACAGTCGTTCACGTCGGTGACGTTGCAGCACTCCATGATGTCGGCGGAATCCTCGATGCTGCCCGGCAAGACATCCCACTGACGATCGTCCTACCAAACAACGACGGCGGGGGAATCTTTTCCTTCCTACCCGCCCGAGAGGCTCTCGACGAGGAGACGTTTCAGTCTCTCTTTCACACTCCGCATGGCACAACTTTCGACTTCTTGGCTCAACATCGCGGTGTACATCATGAGCATGTTCGCCAGGGCCTTGGCGACGCAATTACCAACGCAGCGAGCCGGCCAGGAGTGTCGATCCTCGAGGTCGAAGTCTCGACGCCGGAACGGCTCGCGCTTCAGACGCGACTAGTCGAAGCCATTCGCGCCGAGTGACTATGGACCCGCCCGAACTCCTCACCACAGCGGACGGCACGAAGATCGCCGTGCGCCGACTCGCGGGCCACGGTCAACCAATCGTGGCACTACACGGGTTCACGGGAGACGGCTCAACGATGGAACCACTCGTCTCCGCCGCACGAGCTGGACGGCCAGCGGTCTTGATCGACTGTGTAGGCCATGGCAAGAGCGATGCACCAGAGACGCTCGAGCCGTACATGATGAGCTCCGTGGTCGATCAGGTCTTGTCCGTCGTCGGCTCACACCCCGCGGGAACCGTTCACCTGGTGGGGTATTCGATGGGCGGCCGGATCGCACTTTCGGTCGCGGCGCGGGCTCCCTGGCACTTCGCGTCCGTGAGCACGCTGAGCGCCACTCCTGGCATCGGCGATCCGATCGAGCGGGCTGCTCGCCATGATGCCGACCTGGCCATGGCGGAGCGCATCGAAGCAAAAGGGCTCGAGGCGTTCGTTGACGCATGGCTGGGGTTGCCACTCTTCGACCCGATGGTTTCCGCCTTGGATTCCGAGGCGCTCCAAGCGACCCGAACCCAGCGACTCGCAAACAGCTCGCTGGGCCTTGCCAACAGCATGCGAGGAACAGGAACAGGAGCGATGCCACCGGTGTGGTCCTCGCTCCCAGGACTTCGATCGCCGCTCCTCGCGCTTGCAGGCTCTCTCGATCGGCGATATGTCGATATCGCGCGAGAAATGGCTGCATGTGCTCCATTTGGACGCTCCGAGGTCGTCCCGAACGCCGGGCACGCGCTGCACGTGGAAAATCCTGACAAGGTTGCCCCCCTGCTCGGAGAATTTCTGAAAGGCTGTGAGACCAACTCGTCCGCCCCTGAAACTCGACCAGAGAGTTCTGCGTGAAAATCATCAGCTCCGACACCTCCTCGATCGATATCCGCCTCAACGAATCGCTAACGACTGCGGCGGGCGGCGTTGGAGATCGTGGGGGAATTCGGTTCGCTATAACCACGGACTCCGGGATGATTCAACAGACTGCCGGCCCAACCAATTTTCAATTTATCGTTTTTCAAATTCACTTTTGATT
>CAXMRH010000220.1:0-9073 GCA_964196045.1 uncultured Chthoniobacterales bacterium
GATGCATCGGGCTGCGGTGAACGAAATCGACGCCGTTCTCGTCCCCGAGGATCTTCTCGGTGCAGCGAGCGCCGCGTGGGACGACACCTGTGTTCGGGCCGCGGAACACGGCGTTCGTAATGCACAGGCCACGGTTCTGGCTCCAACGGGCACGATCAGCTTCTTAATGGACTGCGACACAACTGGAATCGAACCCGATCTCGGCTTGGTCAAGATGAAGAAGCTCGTCGGCGGCGGCACGATGCAGATCGTGAATCAGGGCGTGGGACGCGCGCTGTCACAACTCGGTTATGACCAGGCAGTCGTCGGCAGCATCGTCCAACACGTTGCGGATACGGGTTCAGTGATCGACGCACCAGGCCTGGCGGATGAACATGTGGCGGTCTTTGCGTGCTCGATGGGCGACAATGTCATCGAGCCCGGCGGGCACGTCAAGATGATGGCCGCGGTGCAGCCGTTTCTCTCCGGTGCCATCTCCAAGACAGTGAACCTGCCTGAATCAACCACGGTCGAAGACGTCGAGGACGTCTTCATCGAGTCGTGGAAGCTTGGTCTGAAAGCCGTGGCTTTGTACCGAGACAACTGCAAGGTTGGCCAGCCGCTATCGGCCAAGTCGGCGTCGGACAACGATGCTGACACACCGGCTTCGGTCGCTGAGGCCGTGATCGCCGCAGCTGCTCCACAACCCATCCGCGAGAGACTTCCTCGTTCACGCAGATCGCGCACGTTCGAATTCCGGGTCGCCGACTGCAAGGGCTTTGTGACGGTTGGTGAGTACGAAGACGGACGCCCCGGCGAGCTGTTCATTCGAGTGTCCAAACAGGGATCGACACTGGCGGGAATCATGGACGCCTTCGCCATCTCCGTCAGCCATGGCCTGCAGTACGGGGTGCCGATGCACGGCTTCGTCGATGCGTTCGTTGGCATGCGTTTCGAGCCCGCTGGGATGACCGACGATCCCGAGCTTCGAATCACGTCGAGCCTCATGGACTACCTCTTCCGTCGTCTTGCTGTCGAGTATCTCACCGAAGACGAACGACGCTCCCGGAACATCTTGACGACGGGCGAGCGCAGCCAACCCACGCTTCCCGGCGTCGATGAAGCGGCAACACCGACGATCCAGGGCCTTGATGTGCCAGCGGATCCGCCGTCGCGCCACGAATCAACTCATCACCAAGCGCCCGCTCATCACCAGGAGACTCGGGTCGCACGTGTGACGTCTGATGCGCCGTTCTGCGGCCAGTGCGGAACACAGATGGTCCGAGCGGGCAGTTGTTTTGCCTGCCGTGATTGCGGCTCAACAAGCGGTTGCTCATGACGATGACATCGTCGGAGATCTCGGTCCAACAGACACTTCCGGGTACGCGCAGCAGCGCCGTCATGGGCGTTCTGCGCTTCTCCTTCGGAACGATGGGCTCGGGAAAGTCGACGCTGGCATTGCAGATACACCACAACCTGACGCATGGCGGACTGTCTGGAGCGTTGTGCAGCATGCTCGATCGGAAGGGGGCTCGGGTCAGCTCACGTCTAGGTGTCTCTGCCAAGGCCGTCGTGATCGATCCCACGATCGACCTTCGAGAGGTCGCTCGAAACGGTGGTAAGCCGCTCGACTACCTGGTCTGCGATGAGGCACAGTTCTACACCCCTGCCCAGATCGAGCAGTTGGCCGAGGTCGTGGACGAGCTCCGACTCGATGTGTTCGCGTTTGGATTATTGACCGACTTTCGGGGACAGTTGTTTCCTGGAACCGCACGCCTCCTCGAACTTGCTGATGTTTCCGAGGCGATCCAATGCGAGGCCCGTTGCTGGTGCGGTGATCGGGCAACTCACAATGCCCGCACCGTCGATGGCGTGCAGGTGTACGAGGGTGAGCTGATGGTGGTGGACGACCCGGAACAAGCGCCCGAGGTTCGTTATGAGCTCCGGTGCCGCAAACACTGGACTGCGGGACAAGGTCGCCCCGACATCGTTCTCTAGGGCAGCTAGGGAGTGCAGCTGAACGTGAATTCGACGGGGACTCTGCAGCGGTCGAATCCGTTGCCTCCGAAGATCTTGTCGACACCGTCTCCGCCAACAAGCCGGTCGTTACCTGCACCGCCAAACACCGAATCGTCGCCGAGGCCGCCCTTCACGTAGTCACGGCCTGTATAACCTCGGATCTCGTCGGGTCCCTGGTTGCCCTCGATGTCGTCGTGGCCGTGACCTCCGTTGATCACGTCTGCGCCATCGCGACCGCGGACGCGGTCGTTTCCGGGCCCACTGAAGACGATGTCTGCACCAGGGCCAGCGTCGACAATGTCGTCGCCGAAGCCTGTACAGATGACGTCGTTTCCGCCGAACGCAAGCACGATGTCGTTTCCTCGTCCAGCGAAGATCACGTCCGGGCCGGTGGTGCCCTCCAAGTGGTCGTCACCGGTGGTCCCCACCACCGTGGCTGGCAGCCCATTGCAGATTGGCAGCGTGGCGCGGGCGCCCATAGCGGCGGGGGAGGGAAGCAACAACGAGCCGTGACCGTACTGCGAGTCAGGTCCGGGTGTTCCCTGGTCTGACGTGATTCGCGGAATGACAGCGTCCGCTCCAGACGCGGACAGGACAACGTTTGCCGCTCGCAGCACTGCCAGAACACCCGTTACCACGGGTGCGCTCGCGCTCGTGCCATTGAAGCAGCCATCGAAGCCAGTCACTGGCAGGCACGATGGGCCTAAAAGATCTGGGTTCATGCGCCCGTCGAGTGTTGGTCCCTGTGATGAGTAGCCCGCGAGCTGGAGACTTGTTGGACGAACCGTGGCTCCAACGGTGATGGAACCGGGGTTCGCCGAGTCGGCGCCCGGACCTGTTGCCGAGCCAGCATTCACCCATTCTTCCATCGGAGTGAAGTTGCCCATGATCTGAATCTGGTCAGGGCCATCTGGTTGCGCATCTGCGAACTTCAGAATGCTCAGATAGTCCACGTCGCTGTCTCCCGAGCACCGAGTGTCGATTCGTTCGAGCGGCCGATGGCTGACCTCAGATTGGGTGTCTGTCGCACGCGCTTCTGGGTTGACGTCGTTGCGGCCGTCGTAGATCAAGAGGTCGTAGTCCGTCGCGATCGTCGCAGTTTCCCAATCGTCCCAGCGCATTCCGAGGAGGAACCCACAGGTGAACTCCATTCGTTCCTCGCCGGAGGCCCAATTGTGGACGCCGTTCCCGTCTGGGTCGTTGAAGGTGCCGATCCAGTTCTGTCCATCGCGCACGGCGTCGCCGCCGGCGTTCCCAGCAGCAGCGACCCAGACCATGTCGTTGCCGATCGCACGATCGACGAGCGATGCGAGAGGTCCGGTGCCGTCGCCAGGCCCATCGAACTCGGACGTCTCCGATCGATTCA
The DNA here is from genome assembly GCA_964196045.1 of uncultured Chthoniobacterales bacterium. GTDB lineage: Bacteria > Actinomycetota > Acidimicrobiia > Acidimicrobiales > SHLQ01 > SHLQ01. The sequence continues at coordinate 3,365 of CAXMRH010000220.1, forward strand.
CGATGGTCACGCCTTGTGCGGCGAACCAGTTGATGGCATCCGTCAGGTCAGCGAGAGTCGTCACCGTCGCGAGGTAAAGCTGAGCGTCTGGCGCGGTGCTGTGGATGATCTCGGCAACGCCGACGCCGTGTGGGCCACCGCTGGTTTTGGTGAGCGGACACGGATCTCCGAAGCTGCGACAAAACGCACCAGCGGGGGCTGGCACCCGGCCCGCGGCGATTGCCCCCTCGAGCTCGTTGGTGCCGAACACGTCGAGAATGCCTATTCGTTGGCCTGCTCCCTTGTGTCCGAGATTGTGCCATGCGTCGAGTTGTAGCGTTCCCTCGACAACGGCCGTGAGCGCGGTCGAAGCTTGAAGCGACCGGGATAGCTGTGGTACGGAGCCGCTTGACCTCGTGACTCGGGCGACGCGGCCAACATCGGCGGAGTTGGAGAGTTCTTGCAGCTGGTCGACCGGAACCCTTGCTTCGACAAAGAAGCCTGGGACTTCGCCATAACTCGTTCCGCCAACTGCGGCCACCGCATCTCGAACTCGTGCCAGATCGCTCCCATGTACTTCGATGCTGATCTTTGTGCCGGGTGGCGCGTTCGTCGGGTTGTCTGCCAGGTCCGCAAGTTGACTGTCGCCTATCGTGACCTCGGCGACTGGCTCCTGTGTGAGTGCGCGCGCCGTTTCGACAGGAGCTGGCTCCAGCGTCGTCACGTCGCCCGCGTCTTGTGCGGCGAGGGGAGGGGTGGCAAGAAGTGCGGCCAGCAACGCACCCACAGCGAGACACGCGCCTCGACCCGCACGGGCGCGAAGAACACGAGGGTGCGACATCCCCGCCCAGGGTAGACGCAACTCTGCTGTTCGTGTCGTTGCCCCTGCGGAGGGCCTCGACGGGCCCTAATTAGCGATCGGCGATGGCGACGTAGTCGCGCGAGGGCTCGCCGGTGTACACCTGTCGCGGGCGGGCGATTCGGGAGTCTTGTTCGAGCATTTCTTGCCAATGCGCAAGCCAACCAACAGTTCGTGGAATGGCGAACAGAACGGTGAACATCTCTGAAGGGAATCCCATCGACTGATAGATGAGACCCGAGTAGAAGTCGACGTTGGGATACAGCTTGCGGTCGATGAAGTAGGGGTCGGCAAGTGCAACCTCTTCGAGCTTCAACGCAATGTCGAGCAACGGGTTCTTCCCCGTGACCTCGAAGACATCGTGTGCGGCCTCTTTGATGATCGTGGCACGGGGGTCATGGTTCTTGTACACACGATGGCCGAAGCCCATCAGACGTTCTTCGCCGGACTTGACCCGCTCAACGTACGCATCGACGTTGTCGTAGGTTCCGATCTCGCCGAGCATTCTCAGCACGGCCTCGTTGGCTCCACCATGGCGTGGGCCGTAGAGCGCAGCACAGGCCGCAGCGACCGATACGTACGGGTCGGCATGCGCCGAGCCGACGACTCTCGCTGCGGTGGTCGAACAGTTCTGTTCGTGATCGGCATGGAGGATGAACAGAATCTCCATCGCATGTTTCAGGGCCGGATCCGGTACATAGTCGTCCTCGGCGATCGAGAACATCATCGAGAGGAAATTTGAGGTGTAGTCCAGGTCGTTGCGTGGGAACACGAACGGTAGTCCCCGGCTGAACCGGTAGGCCAGAGCAGCCAGGGTCGGCATCTTGGAGATCAGACGAACGATCTGGTCCATCCGGTTGTTCGGGTCCTCGATCTCTTTCGATTCGGGATAGAAGGTGGAGAGTCCGGCCACGCTCGAGGTGAGTAGGCCCATGGGGTGGGCGTTGTAACGAAACGCGTCGTGAATTCGGCGCCGGTAGTTCTCCTGCAGGTAGGTGTGGTGAGTGATTTCGCACTCCCAATCCTCCTGCTGCTCTTCGGTTGGCAACTCGCCGTTCAGGAGCAGGTAGGCCACCTCGAGGTGTGTCGAGTCCTTCGCGAGTTGCTCTATGGGGTAGCCGCGGTATTCGAGTATTCCAGCGCCACCGTCGAGGAAGGTGATCGCGGACTCAGTTGACGCCGTCGTCCCGAAGGCCGGGTCGAGGAACCAGGTACCGGGAAGAAGCTTCTTCCATGCGGCTGCGTCGACTGCACCGTTTTCGATGGGTATCTCCACAGATTCGCCGGTGCGGTTGTCGGTAACAGTAATGCTCTCGCTCACGGAGTCTCCAGAGTCAATGGGGTTCGGAAATGGTGCTCGTCCAACTCTCCATTGAGCGGAATGCGTCCGTTTTCAATCATACGTCGGTGCGCACGTTCGGGTGTACTCGTAGCGCGGGCGTACGTGGTAAGCGTAGGTGTACAGGGCTCACCAGCACACCGTCTCACAAGGGTGTGTTGTCGTGTTTCCGTTTCGGTAAGACCTCACGCTTGCTCGCGAGTAGGTGCAGACCGCTAGCAACTTCGGCACGTGTGTCATTCGGCGAGATCACCGCGTCGATAGTGCCTCGCTGAGCTGCCACATAGGGATTGAGGAGCCGCTCCTCATAGGCCTCCTCGAGTGCAGCTCGTTCGCTCGCGTCGGCGTTGCGGTGCAGAATCTCGACGGCGCCCTTCGCTCCCATGACGGCGATCTCCGCAGATGGCCACGCAAAAGCGAGGTCGTTGCCCATGTTCTTCGAGTCCATGACGATGTAGGCGCCGCCGTACGACTTGCGAAGGGTGACGTTGATTCGGGGCACGGTCGCTCTCGCATACGCGAAGGCGAGTTGAGCGCCATACCTGATCATGCCTCGCCATTCGAGGTCCTTGCCCGGGTAGAAGCCCGAGGTATCCACAAGTGTCACGAGGGGAACGTTGAACGCATCACAAAAGGCAACGAAGCGACCGCCCTTCTGTGATGAGGGAATGTCGAGGGTTCCGGCGATGGCCATTGGTTGGTTGGCGACGATTCCGACCGGCATTCCGCCGAACACCGCGAAACCGGTGACGATGTTGCTCGCGAATGCCGCACGCATCTCGAGGAACCAACCGTCATCGACGATCTCGGCGATGATGTCGCGGACGTCATAGGCTCCCGTGGCCGTATCCGGGATGATGTCGGCCGCTTCGGGTGTCGGGCGATCGATTGGATCCCCGGTCGGGATGAACGGGGCGGGTTGCCCGTTGTTCGACGGGAGAACCGACAGGAGCTCCTCCACTGCGGCATGCGCAGCGTCGAGGTCGGGAACCGACAAACTCGCGAGTCCTGCTTGGGAAGCCAGAACCGACGCGCCGCCGAGTTCTGTCCTGTTGAATTCGACCCCGGTGAACGCGCTCACCATCGCCGGGCCGCTGACGAACGCGTGACTGTGATCGACGACGATCACGTGGTCCATGAGTCCAAGGAGAAGCGCCGGTCCAGCAACGGCATCGCCGTGAAGCACACCGATCATCGGAATCCGTCCTGAACACTCAGTCAGCTGACGCGCCGCGGCGCCGATCGCGAATGTGACGGCCAGTTCTTCGACAGCCGCTGGTCCGTTCGCTCTGAGTTCACAGACGAAGGGAATTCCCTGGTCCAACGCTTGCCGCGCTCCTCCTGCGATCAGGTTGGCGTCCGCAGTCGTGAGTGCTGTCTCTTCGCGATCAGCAATTACGACAAGTACACGGCGTCGACCGTCGTCGCCGACTTCAACGATTCGGGTTGAGTGGGCGAGGTCAGATTCAGTGATGGCCACAGCGCGATCCTAGGCCGTGGCTTCTTCCAGAAGCTCAGCGAGCCCATCGAGGCACCCAGACCAACCATCCTGATGTCCCTGCCACGTCGGCTCTGTCGCGATACCGCTATGCGTCACGACGATCTCGGTGCCATCCGGGGTTGGAAGAAACTCGATGATCACGCGTTCGGGGGAGGGCAGGTCCACTGCTTCGACATACCAGGTGTGTTGGAGCTGGCTCGGCCGTTGGATGTCCTCTTACACACCGGCAATCCATGTGGTTGATCCGTCAGGAGCCAGATTGGCGAGACGAAACATGCCTCCGACCTGAAGGTTCACTTCTGCGTGGATGCACTCGACGCCAGCTGGCCCCCACCAGTTGACCAGGTGTTCGGGGTCCGTCCACGTGTCGAAGACCCGGTCGGGATTCGCTCGCACGTGTTGCCGTACGACGAGGGCTGGTTGCGTGTCGGTCATGGTGTTTCCTGTTCGGTGCTCTCCACGTAGTCCGCGAACGCGGACAGCGTTGTCTCCCAACGCTCGCGGCGCGAAGTCAACCAGGACTCCGCATTCTCGAGTACGCCCTCTTGTAATGAGCACCGCCGCGCCTTGCCTTGGCGTGTCCGTCTCACCAAACCGGTTTTCTCGAGCACCGAAAGATGTTTCGAGACGGCTGCGAGTGTCATGTCGAATGGCTCGGCGAGCTCCGAAATAGTCGCATCGCCTTCGCCAAGTTCCATGAAAGGAGAGACAAATGGGCGCTACAACAGATACCTCAGAGACGATCACCCAGACAAACACGTTCAACGCCTCGGTTTCTACGGTGTTCGGCATCATTGCCAGCTCGTCGGAACACAGCGCAATGACCGGTGCACCCGCAGAGCTGTCAGACGAACCCGGAGGGTCCTTCACGACACACGGTGGAGCGATCGAGGGCTGGCTCATCGAGTCGCTCTCCAACGAACGACTGGTCCAAGCATGGCGGCCAGCCGACTGGCCGGCGGGTGTCTACTCGCTCGTGCGATACGACTTCGTAGCCAACGGAGATTCGACCGACATCACCCTGACTCACAGCGCCATCCCTGAAGGAGCCGCGCCTCACCTAGCTGAAGGCTGGAACACGATGTACCGGGGCCCACTCGCTGCTCATCTAGACCGTTAGCGGCGAGATGTGATCCGCGGCGAGGCGGCCTACGCGGTATCTTCCGCGACGGTCACGTGCAGTCCAGGTTGTTGCTCGCCATGTTCGGCGACCACGTCGCCGATCACTTTCTGCACGGCGCGTGCAGGGGCTGGCAAGGTCGTCCACCGGCGATACGCCAGTCCGACACTTCTGGTCGACATGTCGTCGATGTGCACGATCTTCCACAGGTCTCCTTCGCCATACAGAGCTGCGGTCGCCGGCACGAGTGCTGGCGCGAAGCCCTGGAAGGCAAGAGACGCGAGCAGTCGCATGCCGTCGAGTTCTGCTTTCGGCTGGAGTTTCACACCGATTTCGGCTGCGGCTTCGTCCACTTCGTTTCGGAACTGCGTGCCCTCGGGTGGAAGGACCAGTTCGTGTCGAGACAGCTCCGCAAGAGAGACGCGTTCGAATTCGGCCAAGGGGTGACCTTTTGGCACTATGAGCACTCGCTCTTCATCAAACAGGGGCTCGGAGGTGAGCTCCGGCTCGGACAGGGGAAGGTTCAGGACCGCCATGGTCAATTGGCCACTCTGCAGCTGCGGTAGCAAGCCTGTGGTGGTGGCGTCGACGACCACAAGATGTACACCGGGAAAGTCCGCGCGCAGAGATGTCAAGAGTGCGGGCACGAGCCAACGCCCCGTGGTGCCGATGATTCCGAAACGCACAGTTCCTCGGATGTCGTCTCGCAACGCCGAGACATCGGACGGGATCGCCTGGAGTTCCGCCTTGATCCGTCGTGAGCGGAGGACGACCACCTCACCCTCGGCCGTGAGTTCACCGGTGCGACGGTCGACCAGCACAGCATCGAGCTCGCGCTCGAGTCGAGCAACGTGAGTCGACACATTCGACTGCACGGTGTGCAGCGCCCGTGCGGCAGCACTGAAGCTGCG
>CAXMRH010000221.1:0-12855 GCA_964196045.1 uncultured Chthoniobacterales bacterium
GGAAAGACGATCTGTGTCGGTGCGCGGTCAGGAGTCGACACCGAGGAACTCGGTGCGGCAGCTTCGGATTGGGATGGTTCGTCTGATGCAGCGCAGGCAGCGACGAGCAGGGCGAACGTCGCCCCCCACGCTGCCGAACGGCAACGTTTGCCCATCCGATCAGTGTAGAACGTCCCCAGACAGGGTTGTGGGAGGGCAAAGTCCATCCTCAGACCGACTCGTGTTGCCGTCTGGTGCTGCGGCGGTGAGACTACGCGGATGCCAAAGGCACTGATCACCGGAATCACCGGCCAAGACGGTTCATACCTCGCAGAATTCTTGCTTGAGAAGGGGTATGACGTCGTAGGAATGCTCCGGCGGTCGAGCACGGTCAACTTCGAACGGATCTCGGGGATTCAAGAACATATTGAGCTGGCCCAAGGTGACCTCATCGACGGCGCCTCGATGGTGCATGTCCTGCGCGAACACGAACCGGACGAGATCTATAATCTTGCCGCGCAGTCGTTCGTGCAGACCTCGTTCGGCCAGCCTGTTCTCACGGGTGAGATCACCGCTCTGGGCGTGACCCGTCTTCTCGACGCGATCCGGCTGGTCCAGCCCGAGGCCAAGTTCTACCAAGCATCGTCGAGCGAGATGTTCGGCAAAGTTGTCGAAGTCCCCCAGAACGAGACGACCTCATTCCATCCTCGGAGCCCGTACGGCGTGGCAAAGGCCTATGGCCATTGGATTACCGTGAACTACCGCGAGAGCTACGACATGTTTGCTTGCTCGGGCATCCTCTTCAACCACGAGAGTCCTCGCCGCGGTATGGAGTTCGTCACCCGAAAGATCACCCACGGCGTCGCCCGAATTAGGATGGGGCTCCAAGACGAGCTTCGCCTGGGCAACCTCGACGCCCAACGCGACTGGGGATACGCGGGCGACTATGTCGAGGCGATGTGGCAGATGCTCAGCCGTGAGACGCCCAAGGATTATGTGATCTCCACCGGCGAGACACACTCTGTGCGCGAGTTCTGTGAGATCGCCTTTGGAGCGGCTGACTTGGACTGGGAGCAGTACGTGAAGATCGACCCGAAGTATTACCGCCCCGCCGAGGTAGATCTCCTCATCGGAGACTCGTCCGTGGCTCGAGCTGAGCTGGGCTGGAAGCCGAAGACTTCATTCGAGGAACTGGTCAACATGATGGTCGAGGCAGATCTGGCGCTGCTCGCGCCATAGTCCAGACGATTAAAGAGACGCATCCTCGAGGGCCTGGAGCAGCGTGTTCCACGAAAGCGTTGCGCACTTGATTCGCACCGGAAACTTCACCACACCTTTGAGCGCCGAGAGGTCGCCCATAGACAAGTCGAGCTTGTTGCCGGCCGACTCTTTATCGAGCCCACTCTCGTGGATCGACATCATGCCTTTGAAGCTGTCGGTGATCGCGCGGGCTTCCGCAACGGTTTTGCCCTTGATGGCAGCCGACATCATCGAGGCGGAGGATTGGCTGATCGAGCAACCCTGGCCACCGGTGGCGACCTGCTGGATAACGCCATCGTCGTCGACATCGAGGTAGACGACGATCTCGTCGCCACACAACGGATTGAAGCCCTCGGCTTTCAGTGCAGGGGGAGTTTCGAGCTCTCCGCGGTTCCGTGGGTTTCGATAGTGATCGAGGATGATCTCTTTGTAGAGGTCTTCCAGACCGGCCATGCTCAGATCTCCATTCCGAAGATGTCGTCCGCGCTCTCGATTGCATCGGCGAGCGCATCGACGTCGGTCTCGTCGTTGTACACGTACATCGAGGCCCGAGCAGTCGATCCCACACCCATGACCTGCATAAGTGGCTTCGCGCAGTGGTGCCCCGCTCGAACGCACACATTGTGTTGGTCAAGGACCTGGCTGATGTCGTGTGGGTGAACGTCCTTGTAGGCAAAGGACAGCACGCCCCCACGTCCAGCAGGTTCGGCAGGTCCGTGGATTGTCAGATCGGCCCCGAAACGTTCGGTGAGCGTGCGCATCGCGTAGGCAGTCAACGAGACTTCGTGTTCGCGCACGGCATCCATACCGAGGCCCTCGAGGTACTTCACGGCAGCGCCAAGACCGATGATCTCCGCGATGTTCGGCGTGCCTGCCTCGAATTTGTGCGGAAGGTTGTTCGTCGTGAATCCCTCTTTGGTCACCTGCATGATCATGTCGCCCCCGCCAAGGAACGGCGGCATGGCCTCGAGTAATTCAGTCGTTCCCCACAACACACCGACACCCGTTGGGCCGAGCATCTTGTGACCCGTGAACACCATCGCGTCGACGCCGAGCTCGGTGACATCGGTAGGAAGATGAGGGACGTATTGGCTGGCGTCTGCCACCATGACCGCCCCGGCGGCATGTGCTGCATCGGCGATCCGCCGGATCGGGTTGAGCGTGCCGAGGACGTTTGACATCGCCGTGACGGAGACGAGCTTGGCGCCGTCGAGCAAGACATCGAGGTTCGAGAGGTCGAGCTCGCCTGACTCGGTGATCGGAATCCAGCGGAGTTCGATGTCGAGGGCTTCTCGCAGCATTTGCCAAGGAACGATGTTCGCGTGATGTTCCATCTCCGTCAGAACAACAACATCACCTGCACCGAGGTTGGCCCGACCCCAGCTGTGTGCGACGAGGTTCATGGATTCGGTCGCGTTCTTGGTGAAGATGACTTCGTGGACGTTCGGTGCGTTGATGAAACGCGCGACGGATGCCCGGGCTTCGTCGAGTAGATCTGTCGCTTCCGCGGCGATCCGATACGCGCCGCGGTTTACGCTCGCATAGGAGTGTCGGTAGTAGTTGTCCATCGCGTCGAGGACGGCGTTTGGCTTCTGTGAAGTCGCCGCAGAATCGAGGTAGACGAGGCGTTTGCCGTCGATCTGGCGTTTGAGCATCGGGAAGTCGGCCTTGATCGCCGAGATATCCAAGCTCATGTGCTGGCACCGGTGAAGGCCTCGAAGCCCTCCGCCTCGATGGTCTCCACGAGCTCCATGCCGCCACTCTGCACGATCTTGCCGTCGCTCATGATGTGGACGACATCTGGCTGGAGGTGATCGAGCAGTCGTTGGTAATGGGTGATGGTGAGCACGCCCAGCTCCGGTTTCTTCGAACGAACCGTCTGGACACCGTCGGCGACGATCCGGAGGGCATCGATGTCGAGCCCAGAGTCGGTCTCATCGAGGATGGCCATCTCTGGTTCGAGTAGCGCCATCTGGAGAATCTCGTTGCGCTTCTTCTCACCGCCCGAAAATCCTTCGTTCAAGAAGCGATCCATGAACGCGGTGTCCATTCCGAGGGTCTCCATCCACTCCGACAGCGACATGTAGATCTCGATGGTCGACACATCTTTGCCGGTACGTGCTTGGACTGCCTGCTGGAGGAAGTTGCGGACAGACACGCCAGGGATTGCCTGTGGGTATTGGAACGCCAGGAACAACCCAGCACGTGCTCGGACATCCGGATCCCAATCGGCAATGTCATCACCATTGAGCTTCACGGTGCCACCCGTGAGTTCATACTCCGGGTTCCCCGCGAGAGCCGAAGCGAGCGTCGACTTGCCACAGCCGTTTGGCCCCATCAGCGCGTGAACCTCGCCATGGTTCACAACCAGATCTACACCTTTCACGATCTCGATTCCATCGACAGTCGAGATGTGTACGTCGGTCAGTTCAAATAGCGGAGCGGCCATCAAACGAGTCTAATTAGGTACGGCAGTTCCCCACCGGGCGCGATGTTGTGAGCGGAGCGAGCAACTCGGTTAGAGAGGAGATCCGTCAGGATCGACGAACGGCAGCTACCAACCGCGGGCGACCCATTCGTCGAAGTGGGGCTTCTCGGTGCCGATCGTGGTGTCGCCGCCATGTCCGGGGAGTACCAAGACATCGTCGTCGAGGACCTTGTAGAAGCGATCCTCGATCGAATGCAGGATCTGCGTGAAGTCGCCACCTGGGAACTTCGTAGCGCCCGCCCCGCCTGGGAACAACGTGTCGCCGCTGAACAGGATTGGTGCACCCTCGAGCTTGAAGGACATCGAGCCCTGCGTGTGTCCGGGCGCGTGGATCGTTTGCAGGCGGAGTCGCCCGATCTCGATCATCGAATCGTCCGGGAGGATGTCGTCGTACCCGTCGAGCATCGAGGCGTCCTCGGCGGTGACGCCTACCGAGTAACCGGCCTCTCTCATGGCCGGAATCGCGGCAATGTGATCCCAGTGGCCATGGGTCTCGACGATCCGGCGAACATTCAGCGCAGACGCGAGCTCGAGCAACTTGTCGTGTTCATTCGCTGCGTCGATCAGCAGACTCTCGCCGGTCTCGGTACAACGCAATACAAAAACGTTGTTGGCGATTGGTCCGACCACAAGTTTGTGGATTTCGAACCCGGAATCAGCGTGGTGGAGCGTGCTCGTGAGATCGATCATGCACGGAGCTTACTTCGCACCGGATCAGCCGAGCCGAAGGCGAGGGAAGCTCTTCCCGTCACCAAAGCAATCAGATGTTCTTGTACTTCTCGAGCTGGTGGTGAGCCTCGACGAGACGCACTGTTCCCGATCGGGAACGCATGACCAACGACTGCGTGGTGGCGACGCCCTTGTTGTAGTGCACCCCTTTGAGCAGGTCGCCATCGGTGATTCCGGTCGCTGCGAAGAAGCAGTTGTCCGAGCTCACCATGTCGGCGATGTGCAGAACCTTCTTGAGGTCGTAGCCAGCTTCTTTCGCGGCGACGCGCTCAGCTTCGTTGCGTGGCCACAGCAGACCTTGCTGTTCGCCACCCATACAACGCAGGGCAGCCGCAGAGATGACACCTTCTGGGGTTCCGCCGATCCCGAACAACACATCCGCTCCCGAGTCTGGCCAGGCGGTTGAGATAGCGCCGGCGACGTCACCATCGGGAATGAGGCGAATTCGCGCACCCGATGCCCGAACCTCCTTGATGAGTTCTCCGTGCCGATCCCGGTCCAAGATCACTGCGGTGAGATTCGAGATCGGCTGATTCTTCGCCTCGGCAATCGACTGCAGATTTTCGGTCGGCGATCGAAGGATGTCGATCGCACCAGCTGCATCGGGACCAACGGCGATCTTCTCCATGTAGACACATGGCCCTGGGTCGAACATCGAACCGCCCTCGGATGCAGCGATGACAGCGAGCGCATTCGCCCGACCGAGTGCGGCCAACGTCGTTCCGTCGATCGGGTCTACAGCGATGTCGACGGCCGGCGGAGACCCGTTCCCGATCCGTTCGCCGTTGTACAACATCGGGGCTTCGTCCTTCTCGCCCTCACCGATGATGACCACGCCATCCATGGCAACGACAGACAGCTGGTGGCGCATCGCGTCGACAGCGGCTCCATCCGCTGCCTCCTTGTCACCACGTCCCATGAACCGAGAGGCGGCGATGGCGGCGACCTCGGTCACGCGGACCAACTCGAGCGCCAGGTTCCTGTCAGGGGTGGTCTCAGCCATGGTTATCTCCTGTGCCTGTGGCACCGGTTGTTCGGCGATTCTCCTGTCGGCAGCTCTCGCTGTGACCTGACCGCAACCAGAGAGTAGCTTTCGTTGCCATGTCATCCATGTATTGCTTCCAGTGCGCCCGCGAATATGTGGAGGAGGTCACCGAGTGTGTGGAGTGCGGGGTCGAACTCGTCTCCGAGAAACCCACCCCGCCCGAACAGGTGGGCGAGCAGGACGAGCCCCAGGTGGCCTACGAGCTCTATGAGTGGTCGTTCGAAGCTCGTCGCATGGTCGAGGGGCTCCTGACCAGCGAAGGAATCAGTCACGGCTGGCAGGGCGCGGTATTGATCATCCTAGAAGCCGATGAAGATCGTGTCGACGGTCTCGTGGAACAGGCAGAGCAGGCAGATGGCCCCATTCTTGACCCGGACATCGAGAAGATCGGGTACGCGATGGATGACTGGACCGCTGAGGCGCAGTCCGCTCTGGTCGACGCGCTCGGCCTGTCGGGAATCGCCCACGAGTTCGATGCAGAGGGCGAACTGATCGTTGGCGAGGACGACGAGGACGCCGTCGACGAGTTGATCGATCACGTGTCCGAACGGATCGCGATCGACGACGAGCTTGGTGAGGCGTCCCAGGTCATCGAGGGTCTCGCACTCAACGACCTGCTCGGAGACGTGCGCGTGTTGGCGAACAAGCTGGTCAAGAATGGTGGGGATGCAAAGGCCACCCTCTCGATGGTGAAGAAGGCGGCTGTCCTCGGCGATGTCCGGACACCATTCGGCTTTGACAGCCGACGCTGGTCGAAGATCCGGCTTCGGGCCAGCCACATGGTCGGGGTGTTGTCGGACGAAAACCGTGAAGAAGAGGACGTACACGAGGCCGCCTCGGCGCTGTCTCTCGAATTGGCAGAAGTTGTGTGATTCTCGCATCGCTCGAGATCTGGCACTCCCGTCCTATCGCACCAACGCGGCGTCTCGCTCTCGGCGATTCGGTCCTACCGACCGACCCTGCCCCTGGTCTCGGAGGTTTGTTGCTCGGGGCCGTGCTTGCCCGATTCTCCGCCGACCTCGAACGCGATCTGCGGAGCGAGATGCTGGGACTCATGCGCGAGGTGGAACGCGGACAAAAGATCGGGCAGCCACGCATGCGTCATCGGTTGCAAGCCGACCGCGTGGGCCTCTCGCGGAGTCGACATCGCCTGGTGGGCGGCCCCGATGGACTCCGATTCGAGCTTGAGACCGCCAAGGCGCTTCCCGCGCAGTCGGCTCTAGCTGCCGTGTACGCGTGCGAAGACGTTCCACTCGAACGCCGAAGTGCAGTAATGACTGGGCTGCGCAAAGGACTCGACTGGGTGGGTCCTGTCGGGCCCGGATTGGTCGATCATCTCGTCGGCCCCGATATCGCGATGCGGCTTCGATCCGGAGCGTTCGGTACCGCATCTGATCCCTTGATCTGGGCGTTGCGTGTGCTCGAGTTGGAGTCCTCCATCGATGTGGCGCCGAGCGAGATTCAGCGGAGTTACCGCCGGCTATTACGAGACGCTCATCCGGACCATGGAGCGCGTGAAGACCGCGCAGCCGATCGCATCGCTGAGCTGTCCCGGGCTCGAGAGATTCTTCTCTCATAGGACAGCGCCCGTAACGTGGGCGGATGTTCACGACCCAACCAGCCGGCCTGCTCCTCACTCCTGGCGCCAGCGCTGACCGCGATCACTCCACGTTGGTGGCGATCGAGAATGCGCTGCCGGAGATCAAGGTGGAACGACTCACGCTCGCCACCACGAGCATTCCCCGCGCCGTTGCGAAGATCGTGGAGGCGACGGAGACCCTCGCTGAGACGCTCAAGGTGTCCACCTCCGACATCGTCATCGGTGGACGAAGTTTCGGTGGGCGCGCGTGTTCGGTCGCCGCGGCAGAAGGGCTCGATGTTGCTGGTTTGATGCTCTTGTCGTACCCACTTCATCCTCCGGGTAAGCCCGACAAGCTCCGTGTTGAGCACTTCGGAGACATCCGCGTGCCCACGATGTTCGTCTCTGGTGAGAAGGACCCGTTTGGTAGACCCGACGAGTTCGAGGAACACGTGGGGTCCATCCCGGCGGAGACAACGTTGGCCTGGGTCAGCGGTACACATGCACCGAAAGGAGCAGCCGAGGAGCAAGTTGTCGCGCTCGTGCGGGCCGCTCTGATCTAGGTGACGTCGACCGGAACGCCGAGCGGGAGAAAAGTCACGAGTCGAGCAACATCGTCGTTGTGCAGCCGGATACAGCCGGCGCTGACGGCCGACCCGAGGGTCTCTGGGCTGTTCGTGCCGTGGATTCCGAGTTGTCCCGGCCCTCCGGCGAACGTCTCGAACGTCTCCGAGAATCCTGACAAGCCATACGCGAAAGACCCGTAGACCGTGTCGGGTTCGGTCGGTGCGAGAAGTTCCGTTAGGTAGTACGTGCCCCCTGGTGTCGGAGAATTGTTCGAGGCCACTCCGGCCACGGCGTCGAAGATGGTGACCCCACGCTCCAGGACTCGCACACGGAAATCCTCGAGGTCAGCCCGAATTCGGTAATTGTGCGCTGCCAGAGTGACATCTAAATCGCGCACCCAGCCGGTGCTTCCATTTGGTCGAACTGGCAAGAGAACCTCATGCCAATCGAGGCGATTTGTCATGGTCAAGAACACGAGCGGGCCGCCCGTCGGTGTGGGGTTCGCCATGGTGTGGGTGACTTCACCATCTGGTTGCGCAAAGACCTGGACCTCGGACACCAGCGCGGTCGCAACAACGGAGCGATCGATCGACGGGTCTGCAAGTGCGTCCGCATCGATCGGGTCCGATTCGGAGGGTTCTCGCAAGACTTGGCCGAATCTAGGAAACGTCGTGGTGGTCACCGGTCCGTCGACGAGGGTGGGCCTTCCGTCCGTCGGGGTGCCACAGCCGGCCAGGCCAAGTGCACCCAGGCCGCCCAACATGCGTCGACGTGAAAGGGGAGCCACGAGTCGGAGAGTATCGGTGCCCGCAACGTTCATGCGTTCACCGTTCGGATCATGTCGATTCGAGCTCGGGTTCGTCGTTGATCTCCTCGAGGGTCTTATTGGCGGTCTCGGGATACAAGGTGAGGATCAGAATGGTCAGCAATATCGGGCCGATCATCGCTACCGCTAACGCTGGACCGAACGCGTCCCACCGTTCGGCGAGCCGTCCGACCAGCTGCAGCCCGATGACACTTCCAGCGACACCGAACGCAATGATCACGCCGTTTGCAGTCGATCGAAGTCTTGTCGGGAAGAGCTCCGGCCCGTAGACCGCGAGAGCAGGTACAGCGAGCCCAGCTCCGAGGACGACACCGATTGCCCGAACGATCCAGATCGTCAGACCACCGGAGAAAAAGGACAGCAACGTCATCGATGTACCAATCACGATCCCGATCGCCCCGATCGGGCGACGTCCCACCCTGTCCGCAAGCATTCCTCCGGCGAGCACTCCAATGCCGATGGGGGTGCTGGTCGCCACAGTAAACAGGCTGATGCGGCTCGCCGAGAAGCCCAGCTCGTCACGGAGGAACTGGTTGTCGAACTGCGACGCTGGGGTGGCGAACACGGTTGCACACAACGCCCCGAACCCGAGGAGCACCAGGCGCCTCCGAAGAACCGGCGACGAGGTGAGCTCTCGCAGCGTTTCCCTGACGGAGGTGTGTGCCGATGCCGCGAACCGTCGCGTCGTGGGTAGGCGGACCGCGGCCCATGCAGCGAAGGGAAGCAGCAAGATGGCGAGCGCGTACACGATGCGCCAACCCCAATCGGCGACATCTGCTGCAGGCAGAACCCACACGACCATGCCCGAACCGAGGCCTGCGAGAAGAACGAGCATGCTCACGCCGTAGGCCCGGCTCTTCGCTGGGAGCTCCTCTGCCGCGATTACCGCTATCAAGATCGAGACTCCTGTGGCTAGGCCCCTGGCAACAATCTGTGAGGCAGCTACGAAACCGAGGGATGGCGCCAGGGCGCCGAGGGCGGTCGCAACGCACGACGCGGTGATTGCGACCGTGATCGCGCGTTTTCTTCCGTAGCGGTCTGCAGCGATGGTCAACGCAAGTGACAGGACGATTGCAACCCGGGCGATCGTGAAAACGTTCGCACGAGCAGACTTGTCATGGGCCGGGTCGACGCACGTCTGAAGGCCGTTGTTGGCGGTCTCGAATGTGTCGCAGAAGTCGTCGGCAACGAACGTGAGTGTTTGCCCGATGACAGTCCCCAGGTACCCGTTGACGATCGCCAGAACGCCGAGAAGTCCGACGACTCGAGCAGCGCGGGCATCGAGACGACCAGCCGGGGCCCACCATGGCGACCTGACGCGACGGCCTTTGCGGACGTGAAGCCAGAACGGAAGCCAGAACAGAACCCAGAAGATAGGCACGCCTAGCGTCCACGTCGTGACCTCGATGACAGCGTGGGTGTTCTGTGCCCCTGGCGTGGCGGGCGTTGATTCGACGTGGAGCGTGCGGGTGTAGTGCGAGAACGGGCCATCGGCGAGTTCAAAGTCATCGGTTCCTCGAGCTGCCTCGAGCATTACTCCGTCATGGGGCTGACGCAGAGCGGCAAGCTGATCGTCGTCGACGACGAGTGTCCTGCGCTGCGTTGTCACGCGGGTAATACTGGCAGCGATGTCGGAGCACTCCACCACTGAATTCGTTATCGAACCGGGTCCCGCGCTGTCTGGCACCGTAAGGATTGGTGGGGCAAAGAACTCCGTGTTGAAGCTCATGGCCGCGACGACCATGGCGTCCGGGACGCACACGATCTACAACGTGCCTGACATATTCGACGTGGGTGTGATGTGCCGACTGCTCGAATCGATGGGGGCGTCGACGGCGCGTCGCCCCGGGGTCGTCGAAATAACCATGGGTGAGATCACCCCTCATGCACCTTTCGAACTGGTCGAGCAGATGCGTGCATCAACCGCAGTACTCGGCCCGCTCCTCGGTCGATTCGGCACCGTGGAGCTGGGGATTCCTGGCGGAGACGACTTCGGACACCGCCCAATCGACATGCACCTCACAGGACTCGAAACCCTTGGCGCCACATTCGAGATATCGGCCAATGGGGTGGTGGGACGGGCGGAAAAGCTTCGAGGTGGGGTCGTCCAGCTCGGCTTCCCGAGCGTTGGTGCGACCGAGAACATCATGATGGCCGCGGTCCTTGCAAGCGGCACGACCTCGATCGAGAACGCAGCCCGGGAACCTGAGATTGCCGACCTTGCATCGATGCTCAACAAGATGGGTGCCAGGATCACGGGCTCGGGCACGTCAACGATTCAGATCGAGGGTGTCAGCGAGCTCGAAGCCGTCAGTCACCGCGTCATTCCCGATCGGATCCAGGCCGCGACGTTTCTCGCAGCGCTCGGTGTTGCGGGCGGAGAGATCCTGCTGGAGGAAGCCCGATACGACCATATGGACATGGTGTGCCAGAAGGTGGGGGAGATGGGGCTTCGCACGTCACCTGATCGCGATGGCATCTGGGCTATGTCCAACTCGCGGCTCAAGGCCGTGGACCTGTCCACACTGCCGTATCCGGGCGTGGCCACCGACTACAAACCTTTTCTCGTGGCACTGCTTGCCGTTGCCGAGGGAACGAGCATCGTGACGGAGAACCTGTTCGCTGGGCGATTTCGGTATGTGGATGAACTTGTTCAGCTCGGAGCAAGGATTCGAACAGATGGCAACCACGCTGTCGTCCGTGGTGTCGAACGGCTCCATGGCGCCCACGTGATAAGTCACGACATTCGCGCGGGCGCAGCCCTGATCGTCGCCGCGCTGGGTGCCGACGGACAGACGGTGATCTCGGACAATGGCCACGTCGCTCGCGGGTATCCGGATCTTGCCGGAGACCTTCGTTCCCTCGGGGCGAACGTGATCGAGCGGCCCTCAACGTCACCCGGCTGAGACGCACTCGGAGCTCCTCGACTTCAGTCGGGAAGTTTCGTCTCTCCGTCGCGTTCGGCCGCAAGCTTGTCCGCCCGACGATTGGCGATCCAGAGCAAGCCAGCCAGGATCAGGATTGGTCCGCCAACAAGAGCGATCTCGTCCCAACCCCCCTGATGCGCGAGCAAACTCATGCCTTACAACGTGACGGCGGTGCCGTCGGCATAGAAGACCTGGCCAACGTTGACCACTTCGGTGACGCCTGGAACGCGGTCTTTCATGATCCGTTCGACGCCAGCCTTGAGTGTCGATGATGACGCCGGGCAGCTGGTGCAGGCACCCATCAATTCGACTTCGATGATTCCTGTTTCGGTGTCGACAGAGATCAGCTCGATGTCGCCCTTGTCCGCCTGTACTGCGGGACGGACCGCGGCGATGACCTTGGCCACCTCGGCTTCCATCGACGCGGAGTGATTCGAGGAGAGCGCGATCGCAGATGGATCGGTAGCAGCTGCGGCGACTGGTGATTCCTTCATCATGATGAGTGTACGAACAACAGGGAATCTTCAGAGATTCCTGCGGACTGGTCGGATCACTGCAGGCTGCGCGACGGTGGTGAGCGATGACAGGAATCGCAGTGGTCACAGGCGGCGGGGCAGGAATCGGACGGGCGACGGCAATTGCGCTCAGCGAACGGGAGTGGACCGTCGTCGTCACCGGGCGAAGACTGGGTCCCCTCGAGGAGACAGCCGCGATGTTCGCGACCTCAGGCCTGGCCATTGTGGCCGATGTGACCGAGCCCGATTCGGTCGACGAGCTGTTCGCCAGCACCGTCGAACGGTACGGGCGAGTGGATCTGCTCTTCAACAACGCCGGAGTCGCAGCGCGAGCGGTCCCGATCGACGAACTCGAGGTCGAGGCATGGGACCGGGTGATCGCCACAAACCTGACGGGGTCCTTTCTCTGCGCTCGGGCAGCGTTCGCTCAGATGCGGCGACAAGATCCGCGAGGCGGACGCATCATCAACAACGGTTCGGTATCGGCGACGACGCCACGACCATTCTCTGCGCCATACACCGCAAGCAAGCACGCGATCACCGGGCTGACCAAGTCGCTTTCTCTCGATGGCAGGGCGATGGGCATCGCCTGTGGACAGATCGATATCGGAAACGCCGCATCGTCGATGGTGGACAAGATGGCCTCTGGCATTGTCCAGGCCAACGGTGACATCAGCGCAGAGGCCACGATGGATGTGCGTCACGCTGCCGATGCAGTTGTGCACATGGCTTCATTGCCACTCGACGCGAACGTACTCTTCATGACCGTGATGGCCAACGAAATGCCATTCGTCGGACGAGGCTGATCGCCGTCGACCTGACAGACTCGTGCGATGACGACCGACAATCACGATTTGATCATCATCGGTGGCACAGCGGGTGGGCTATCCGTGGCGATATCCTCGCTTCGATCTGGAGTCGAGCGGGTCCGTGTCATCGA
>CAXMRH010000222.1:0-7069 GCA_964196045.1 uncultured Chthoniobacterales bacterium
AATTTCCCCAGTCCCCTCAGAGGTAAAGTAAATGACAGCACTCGTGATCGTGGAGAGCCCCGCAAAGGCCAAGAAGATCGCGGAGTACCTCGGCGATGACTTCCTCGTCGAATCCTCCATTGGCCATATCCGTGACCTTCCTCGGAACGCAGCTGACGTTCCCGCCGCGTACAAGGGCGAGAGCTGGAGCAGGATGGGAATCGACGTCGACAACGACTTCAAGCCCCTGTATGTCGTGTCTCCCGACAAGAAGGACCAGATCAAGAAGCTCAAGTCGATGTTGAAGGAGAGCGACGAGCTCTATCTGGCAACGGATGAGGATCGCGAGGGTGAGGCGATCGCCTGGCATCTCCTCGAAGTTCTGAATCCACAAGTCCCCGTCAAGCGAATGGTGTTCCACGAGATCACAAAGACGGCGATCCTCGAGGCGCTCGCAAACCCGCGTGAGCTCGACAGGCACCTCGTCGACGCACAAGAGGCCCGCCGAATGCTCGACCGGCTCTACGGCTACGAAGTTTCCCCCGTGTTGTGGAAAAAGGTCATGCCGAGACTGTCGGCAGGGCGGGTTCAGAGCGTCGCGACTCGGATCGTGGTGGAGCGTGAACGTGAGCGGATGGCCTTCCTGCGAGCGTCATACTGGGACCTCGAGGCACAGTTCGCCACCGCTGCAGATGCCGTCGCAGGTGAGCCAGCGAGCTTTGGCGCGAAACTGCTTGAACTCGATGGCGCGCGTGTTGCAAGTGGCAGGGACTTCAGCGAAGAGGGTCATTTGTCGAAGAGCGGTGCAGTGGTGCTCGACGAGGCCGGCGCAAACACGCTGGTCGAGGCACTCTCCGGCGCAGACTTCGCGGTTCGTTCGGTGGAACCCAAGCCGTACCGCCGACGTCCGTCAGCTCCATTCATGACATCGACGTTCCAACAAGAAGCCGGTCGCAAGCTCGCAATGAGCTCATCGATGGCGATGCGGGCCGCGCAGTCCCTATACGAAAAGGGACTCATCACCTACATGCGAACCGATTCGACCACGCTGTCGGAAACGGCCATCGTTGCAGCGCGTTCGATCATCTCTTCGGAGTACGGCGACAAGTTCCTTCCCGACGCGCCACGCCTGTACGCCACCAAGTCGAAGAATGCCCAAGAAGCGCACGAGGCCATCCGTCCAGCAGGGGAGACGTTTGAATCTCCAGCCGAGGTCGCCAAGCAGGTGGCCAAGTCCGAGGCACGGGTCTACGAGATGATCTGGAAGCGGACCGTCGCGTCGCAGATGACCGACGCTGTTGGCGAAACCGTCTCGGTTCGAATCGGCGCCGGGACCTCCGACGGTCGCGATGCGGTCTTCGCTGCCAGCGGAACGATCATCACACATCAGGGCTTCCGTCGGGCGTACATCGAAGACACCGACGGAGACAATGACGACGCAGATGGCGGGCAGCTGCCGAGCCTCTCGGTCGACGACTCTGTACGCCCACAGGAACTCACCGCTGATGGCCACGAGACTCAGCCTCCGGCGCGTTACACCGAAGCCTCATTGGTCAAGAAGCTTGCCGATCTCGAGATCGGTCGTCCTTCGACCTATGCATCGATCATGGGGACCATCCAAGACCGTGAATACGTCTGGAAGAAGGGCTCCGCGCTCATCCCCTCGTGGACCGCGTTCTCTGTGGTCAGCCTCCTCGAGCAACACTTCCCTGATCTGGTCGACTACGACTACACCAAGCGGATGGAAAACGACCTCGACGCCATCGCCGGAGGGACCTCTGAGGCTATTCCCTGGCTGCATAAGTTCTACTTCGGCCATGACCAGACCGAGGGTCTCAAGAAGAAGGTCGACGAGCGACTCGGCGAGATAGATGCGAGGGCGATCAACTCGATCCCCTTGGGGGTCACCGCCGACGGCGAAGTCGTCGTCGCTCGCGTGGGGAAATACGGTCCGTACGTGCAGCGAGGCGAGGACGCAACCGCATCGATTCCCGATGACATTCCGCCCGATGAGCTCACGGTTGATCGCGCGGTCGACTACATCGAGAGCGCCGCGAAAGGGCCAACATCCTTGGGTCTCGACCCGGTCACTGCGATGGACGTCTTCGCCATGACCGGACGGTTCGGCGATTATGTGCAGCTCGGTGAGATGGTCGACGGAGAGGACAAGCCGAAGAGGGCCTCACTTTTCAGCGGTATGACACCAGAAACGCTCACACTGGACGATGCCCTCAAGCTGTTGTCGCTTCCGAGAGTTGTGGGGGTGGACCCCGCAGACTCCGTCGAGATCACCGTCCAAAATGGTCGGTACGGGCCGTACCTGAAGAAAGACAAGGACTCGCGGTCACTCGAGACTGAGGGGCAGTTGTTCACGATCACACTCGAGGACTGCCTCGCGATCCTGGCGCAGCCGAAGACCCGTCGCGGGCAAGTGGTGAAACCTCCGCTGCGTGAGCTTGGAGTGGACGCAGATTCCGAGAAGCCAATGGTGATCAAGGATGGCCGTTTTGGCCCCTACGTGACCGACGGAGAGACGAACGCTTCATTGCGCAAGGGTGACACCGTCGAAGAGATAACAGACGAACGAGCTTCCGAGCTGCTGGCGATCCGCCGGGCCGCTGGGCCTGCCAAGAAGAAGAAAAAGGCGCCCGCCAAGAAGAAGGCTGCCGCAAAGAAGAAGACGCCCGCCAAGAAGAAGGCTGCGGCGAAGAAGAAGGCTGCGGCCAAGAAGGCGCCTGCCAAGGCTGCAGCTTCACCCGACGCCTCAGTTGCAGTGGAGCCTGGCGAGGACAACTGAGCGAAACTGCTCGATTTCGGTGGATTCAGGCCGATGGTGGTGGATAAGCGCCCAATGGGTGGCCACCAACCGGGAGCAATCGATGTCGGAACAACATGCCGAGACGTTCGAGGAGGGAGTGGACTCCGCACATTCGCGTCTCGACGCGATCCTCGATCAGCTGAATTCCTTAGGTACCACCGAGACTTCTGGTTTACCCAAGACCCCTCAACCCATCCGTCGCGCACCGACACTACGAAGTGTTCCAGATCTGGAAACATTGATTCCTCCGGCTCTGCTCGACCTGACGCCAGTTTCTTCCACAGTCGAGTATGTGGCGCCGCCGTCGGCAGAGTCGACTGCCGCCGATTCGGAACAGTCGGCACAGCCCTCGCTGGAGGCGCCAGAGCTCGAACAGGTCGACGAGCCGCTCGTAGCCGAGTACCACGAGCTCACCCAACCGCCCGAACCCGAGACCGAGTACCTGGTCCCAGAGTTGCCCGCGGTGGAAACCGCAGACTTCAGTGGCGACGAACCAAAGCAGAACGTCAGTGGCGACGAAGAACTGGTCTTCATGCTCGAGGGTCCTCTCGATACCGAGCAGCTGGCCGATACAGCGCCGGAGACCGACGTCTCGTCGGTTACCGAATCGGAGTTCATCGAGCCAGAGTTGCCGCAGCCGAAGTTCCCAGCATCGGACGTCAACGAGGATGTTGATACGGGTTGGATCAGTCATCACGAGGCGCATCAGGTAGTCGAGACCGAGCTTGTTGTTCCGACTATCGAAGATGTCGAGCGACCCGTCACCGAAGCTCCAAGCTTCGACGCGCCCGAGCAAGCCGAGGAGCCGTCAGGTGCTGCGGCCGACCCCGAAGCCGAGGTCGCCTCTGTTGATGTCCTGGGTCATCAGCAGCCCGAAGCCGACGAGATTCCCGGGCTCGTAGACCTCGACTTCTTTGATGTCGAGGGCGCATCCGGTCTGAACGTGCTCGAGATGGAGCTCGACTTCGACGGCGTCGAGGAAACCCCTGAACACACCGAGCCAACTTCTGAAGCACTCACCCTTGACGTACTCGGCACGGACTTCGAGAGCGAACACTCGGCTTCTATCGAAGACGTAGACGCAACGGGGTACGAGCCACTATTCGAGACCGACGAGGAGCTTCCGCTTCCCGACTTCACAGGAGTTTGGGTCGACGAGGCCGCTCCTGGGAGCATGCGGAGCGAAGAGGATGGCGCTCAGAAGGTCGGCCTTCCCGAGCCGGTGGAGAAGGGCGGAGATAGTCGGGGGATCGCTGTTGGTCGAAACGAGCTCGACAGTCTTCGCCCCGTCGATGAGGAACCAGACGTAGCCGACGAGGCACTCGTGGCCCGCAAGCTGCAGCTCGTCATGGTCGTCCTGTTCGGGTTGATCGCACTCGCCGTGATCTTCCTCAACGATCCCGCAGCTGTCGACGATCTTCGGGAGATCTACGACGGGTTCTTTGGCTGATCTGAGGTCAGGTTTCCGCTGGAGCGACGCGCCTTGGATACTTGAACCGGAACAAGAACCAGGCAAAGAGTCCGCTCGCGATCGGTATCCACAGCGACACGCCCCGATAGGCCAGGACAGCGACGGCAGCGGTGTCTGAGGGGATTCCCGAAAGCGTGAGAACCCCAACAAGGCCGACTTCGACGAATCCGAAGCCGCCAGGCGTCAGAGAGATCATTGAGAGCACCGCACCAGAGGCGTATGCGACCATGACGAGGCTCAAACGCGGCTCCGCGTCGACTGCATAGAGCGCAAAAACCAGGACGAGGTAGTCGAACGTCCAGTTGAGGGCGCTGGCCGCCGTGGCCTGTGGCCAGCGTTTGCCGAGAACGCCCGTAAGTCGGTCGCGTTCGGCGACGAGGTTCGTCATGTCGACGCGCCAGCTCTTTCTGAACAGGCGCCCGGCGGCACGCAGGACACGGTCTACGACGCGGCCAGCAAAGAGTAGCGGGCCCGTAGTTCGCAGAGCCAGGACACCGACTCCGAGGAGCAGAACACAAAAAACCGCAGACGCGATCGCGATCGCAGACAGTCCTTCAGGGATGGGCGCGCCAAACAGGGCTATCGCGACGCCGATCGCGGGAATGGCAGCGAGTGCGACCGTCGACAGTACAGACATCGCCGCGAGGGCCCCACCGGCCTGGGTCGGATTTGTTCCGCTGACCGCGAGCATCCGATAGAGCGTGGCACCGCCTGCAGCGGCGCCACCACCACCTGGGACGACCCGGCTGACCGAGTTGGCGGTGAGTTGGCTTGTTGCCGCGACGAACCAAGAGACCTTCGGGAGCAGGATTCTGACCAGCCACCACAGACAGGCAAAGCTCAGAAGTTCGGCGAGGGCCATGAGCACGAACCATCTGGGTCGGATGTTGCGAAGCCGCTCGGCCTCGCTCAGTACTTCGAGCAGCTTGTCGAAGATCGGTGGAGCGAAGATCGACACTGCCAGGATTACGGAGGCAAGCAACAGGGCTCGACGTGCAGCATCACCGATGTAGTCGAGTTCGCCGATCGCTGGCATTTCGCGTTGGCCAGATGTCGTCTCCTCGACGGTGGGCGCAGCGGGTTCTTCGCTATCTGCCCCACCAGTCGTCATGAACCGATGGTATCTGCCGGAGCCGCTGTGTCCCTTGAGCGGCCCCTTGCTAGCTTCTGTGGCGATGCCCTATGTCGAAGAGCCCGACGCAAGCGATGTGATCACGTCGGGCCGATTCATCGTGTTCGAAGGCGCCGACGGCTCGGGGAAGTCGACGCAGGCTCAGCTGCTGGCAGAACGTCTTGGAGCGGTATTAACTCGCGAGCCTGGGGGGACTCCGATCGGTGAGCGGATTCGTTCGCTGGTACTCGATCCCGCCTTTCCAGAGATGGGACATCGCACCGAAGCGCTCTTGATGGCCGCAGGTCGCGCACAACACGTCCACCAGAAGATCAAACCGGCGTTGGAGCGGGGCGAGCATGTGGTCAGCGATCGTCACGTCGCCTCGTCGCTTGCCTACCAAGGAGTCGGGCGAGACCTCGGTATCGAGGCCATCGCGGAGCTCAATGGATTCGCCGTGCACGGGCTGGTACCAGACCTCGTGATCTTGCTTGAAGCCGATGCTGTCACTGCCCGGGATCGCCTGGGCGGAGAGCTCGATCGCATCGAGGATGCCGGTGCAGAGCTTGCCGATCGTGTGGCACAGACGTATCGCATGTTCGCTGCGAACGATCCTGAGCGATGGGCCGTTGTTGACGCGCGTGGCACGATCGACCAAGTGTCGGCCCGCGTCGACTCGGCGGTCGCTGAGAGGCTCGAACTGTGAGCACCGATTCTTTCGCGTCGATCGTCGGCCAACCTCGCGCGGTAGAACAACTTCTGGCTGCGGTAGCCGCCCCGGTACACGCTTACATCTTCGTTGGGCCGCGTGGTGCAGGAAAGCGACGAGCTGCTGCGGCCTTTGCCGGTGAGCTTGTCGGAACGGCGGATGATCGCGGCCGAAACCGGAACCTTGCGGTGCGTGAAGAACACCCTGACCTTGTGATCTTCGAACCGGAGGGCCCCCTTTTTCTTGTAGAGGATGCTGAAGCCGTGGTCGTGGAAGCGTCTCGTGCGTCGACAGAGGATGGGCGCAAGGTAATTTTGATCGATCGTTTTCATGATGCGACTCCTGAAGCCGCCGCGAAACTCTTGAAGCCGATCGAAGAGCCGCCCGCATCGATCGTGTTCGTGCTCCTCTGCGAAGAGGTTCCTCGAGAACACGTCACGATTGCATCGCGATCCACCCGCATCGACTTTCCAGCGGTCACGATCGCTGCGATCACGGCCGCGTTGCTGGATCGTGGCGTCGCCCCCGATGTGGCAGAGGCCGCGGCCCGTGGCTCAGGCGGTGACGTGAGCCGCGCGGAGCTGCTCTTATCTGACGAGGCCTTTGGTCGGCGTCGATCGTTGTGGTGGGAGGCGCCGACGCAGCTCGATGGGTCCGGCCACGTAGTCAGCGAGATTGTCGCGACCATTCGTCATGCGATCGAAGAGGCGCAGGGACCACTCGACGAGCGCCATGTAGCCGAGCAAGCAGCGATGGAGGAGACGGAAGAGTTGGTTGGCACGCGCGGCTCTGGTCGGCGCGCAATGGAGACACGCCACAGACGTGAGGCCCGGTTGCATCGCGCGGACGAGTGGCGGATGGGTCTTGCAACCCTGGCCGCCAGATACCGGGAGACGATCGAGGCCCCGGACGCCGATCTGGAAGTGTTCGACTCATTGCGAGAAGCCGCAGAAGGGTTGTCGCGCAACCCGAACGACGAGC
>CAXMRH010000223.1:0-16325 GCA_964196045.1 uncultured Chthoniobacterales bacterium
CCGGTGCACAAGTACCAACCATTCCCTCAGATCGAGATCGCTGACCGCACCTGGCCATCGAAGACGATCACCACCGCACCACTTTGGTGTTCCGTCGACCTGCGTGACGGAAACCAGGCGCTCATCGAGCCCATGGATGCCAAGCGCAAATGGAAGATGTTCGAGGCGCTCGTCGAGGCCGGTTTCAAAGAGATCGAAGTGGGCTTTCCGTCGGCCTCCGACACCGACTTCAAATTCGTTCGTGAGATCATCGAAAAGGAAGCCATCCCTGACGACGTGACCATTCAAGTACTCACGCAGTGTCGGCCCGACCTGATCAAGAGGACCTACGAGTCGATCGCCGGAAGCAAGCAAGCGATTGTTCACCTCTACAACTCGACCTCCACGTTGCAGCGCCAAGTGGTGTTCGGTCTCGACGAAGATGGCATCGTCGATATTGCGCTCAAGGGCGCGGCACTCTGTCGCGAGCTCGAGTCGACGGTTCCCGAGACGAAGGTGCACTACGAGTACAGCCCGGAGTCATTCACGGGTACCGAGCTTCCGTTCGCGAAGCGCATCTGCGATGAGGTCATCGACGTCCTCGACCCGACCCCGGACCGCACCGTCATTATCAACTTGCCGGCAACGGTCGAGATGAGCACGGCGAACATCTACGGCGACATGATCGAGTGGATGCACCGCAACCTCGCCCGGCGGGACGAGATCGTCCTGAGTCTGCATCCTCACAACGACCGCGGGACCGGCGTCGCTGCTGCCGAGTTCGGTGTGATGGCTGGCGCCGACCGCGTCGAAGGCACCCTGTTCGGCAACGGTGAGCGGACCGGCAACGTGGACGTCATCAACCTGGCGATGAATCTCTTCAGCCAAGGCGTCGATCCGGAGCTCAACATCTCCGACATCAACGAGCTGCGTCGCACCGCCGAATACTGCAACCAGTTGCCCGTGCACCCGCGGCATCCGTACGTCGGCGATCTCGTCTACACCGCGTTCAGTGGGTCGCACCAAGATGCGATCAAGAAGGGCTTCGACGCACTCGAGAACTCGAACTCACCGCTGTTCGAGGTGCCCTACATCCCGATCGACCCAAAGGATGTGGGCCGCTCGTATGAGGACGTCGTTCGGGTCAACAGCCAGTCGGGCAAGGGAGGCGTTGCCTACCTCTTGAAGACCGAACACAACCTCGATCTCCCACGTCGGATGCAGATCGAATTCACGCGTGTGATCCAGGGGATCACCGACAAAACGGGCAAGGAGCTCACCGCCTCGAACATCTTCGACGAGTTCGGCGCGACCTACCTAGGTCTTGACAGGCCCTACCTGCTGAACGGATTCGAGTCGGCGCACAACGCGCAGGGCGAAGACCAGACCTTGCTCACGGCTCGGATCTCGGAGAACGGTGAGGCACGAATCGTCCAGGGCACGGGAAACGGATCACTTTCCGCGTTCGTGTCCGGTTTGTCCGAATTGACTGGCGAGGAGCTCAGGATCCTCGACTATCAAGAACACTCAAAAGGTGGCGGCAAGGATGCCGTGGCTGTGACTTATATCGAGATGTCGATCGACGGCCGCGAGATGTGGGGATGCGGAATGCACACCGACATCACCACGTCGTCCATGCGAGGCGTTATCTCGGCCATCAACCGTTCCCGCGTGTAGTCGGCCGAGAGTCACCCCGAAGCGCGTGAATATGTGAGGGTTTTCTGCGACACCAGTCATAGACTCGACAGCTGGCCCAATCTCGGATTGTGGCCCCTGGCTGGTGCAATCTGCAGCGCCTTGACGACGAGCGTGGGACCGATTCCGGTTCACAGAGGTGAAAGTTCCAAAATGCCAACTATCAATCAGCTGGTTCGCAAGGGCCGCACAACCAAGCGGCGCAAGGAAACCACCCCTGCGCTCAAGGGCGCCCCACAGCGTCGTGGCGTGTGCACCCGTGTGTACACCACCACCCCTAAGAAGCCGAACTCTGCGCTGCGCAAGGTATGCCGTGTTCGCCTCACCTCTGGCATCGAAATAACCGCTTACATCCCCGGCGAAGGCCACAACCTCCAAGAGCACAGCATTGTTCTCGTGCGTGGCGGTCGTGTGAAGGACCTTCCTGGTGTTCGCTACAAGGTGATCCGTGGCACGCTCGACACCTCTGGTGTTCGTGACCGCAAGCAAGCTCGAAGCCGCTACGGCGCAAAGAAGGGCTGATCGATGCGTAAGAACACAGCACCACGTCGCGAGCTCATGCCCGATCCGGTCTATGACTCACTCCTCGTTACCCAGTTCGTGAACAAGGTCCTCCTGCAGGGCAAGCGCTCCACTGCCGAGCGCATCGTTTACGAAGCACTCGAGACCGTCGCCGAGAAGACCGGTGGTGAGCCCATCTCTGTGCTCAAGCGAGCGGTCGACAACACTCGTCCGCAGCTTGAGGTTCGAAGCCGCCGCGTTGGTGGCGCCACCTACCAGGTGCCGGTCGAGGTTCGTCCTCGCCGCCAAAATACGCTCGCCATTCGCTGGCTCGTCAACAACGCTCGCAAGCGTCGCGAACGTTCGATGGCACAGCGCTTCGCAAACGAGGTGCTCGATGCCTCCAACTCTGTTGGTGCGTCTGTCAAGCAGCGCGAAGATCTGCAGAAGATGGCCGATTCGAACAAGGCATTCGCGCACTACCGCTGGTAGTTCGCGGTGACCTTCCTCGTGCTGTGACCAAGTACCACCGGTTTCCCGCACGATCAGCATAGAATTTTCCTTTCGACCGGGCGATCACACGCCCGGTCGTGGGCTGTCCATGTTCGATCCCTCGTCGGGTCGAGAAGGACCTGCCAGAAATCCCAAAATCACCGAATCCTGAGGAACGAGAACATGGCAAGAGTGCCACTCGAAAAAACCCGAAATATCGGGATCATGGCCCACATCGACGCGGGCAAAACCACCACGACAGAGCGCATCCTCTACTACACGGGTGTCAACTACAAGATCGGCGAGGTCCACGACGGCGGCGCCACCATGGACTGGATGGAGCAAGAGCAGGAGCGTGGCATCACAATCACCTCAGCTGCCACCGCCTGCATCTGGAACGCCCACAAGATCAACATCATCGACACTCCTGGCCACGTCGACTTCACGGTCGAGGTCGAGCGTTCCCTGCGCGTGCTCGATGGCGCCGTTGCAGTGTTCGACGGTGTTGCCGGCGTCGAGCCACAGACCGAAACCGTCTGGCGTCAAGCCAACAAGTATCACGTCCCTCGTATGTGCTTCATCAACAAGATGGACCGCACCGGGGCCGATTTCTACTTCTGCCTCAAGACCATCAAGGAGCGTCTCACCGAAGACGTTGCCGTAATCCAGCTTCCGATCGGTGCCGAGAGCGAGTACGCCGGCATGGTCGACCTTGTGAAGATGAAGGCCCTCGTGTGGCCATCGGACGTCGACGAGAAGGACCTCGGCGCGACCTACAACGAGGTCGATATTCCTGAGGACATGCTTGAACAGGCCGAGAAGTACCGCACCGAACTCATGGACGTGCTGTCGCTCATCGACGAGGATCTGATGGAGCGTTACCTCGGCGACGAAGAGATCACCGTCGACGAGCTCAAGGCCGTCATCCGCAAGGGCACACTCGCTGGTGAGATCGTTCCGATCCTCAACGGCACTGCCTTCAAGAACAAGGGTGTGCAGCCACTACTCGATGCCGTTATCGACTACATGCCATCGCCAGTCGATCTCCCAGCGGTCTCAGGAATCCATCCACGTTCGGGTGAACCCGAGAGCCGCGAACCCGACGACAAAGCCCCGTTCTCGGCGCTTGCGTTCAAGATCATGACCGACCCATTCGTCGGCAAGCTCACCTATTTCCGTGTGTACTCGGGAACCCTTGAAAAGGGCGGCACGGTGCTGAACAACCGCACCGAGAACAAAGAACGTATTGGTCGCCTCCTCGAGATGCATGCCAACGAGAAGAAGGACCGCGACATCGTTCAGACGGGCGATATTGCTGCTGGCATCGGATTCAAGGGCACCCGCACCGGCGACTCACTCTCCGATCCGAAACATCCGATCGTGCTCGAAGAGCTCGTCTTCCCTGAGCCCGTGATCCACGTGGCCGTAGAGCCAAAGGACAAAGAAGCTCAGGACAAGCTCGGCAAAGCGCTCATGGCGCTCGGCGAAGAAGATCCAACGTTCCGTGTCGAGGCCGACGAGCAGACCGGCCAGACGATCATTTCGGGGATGGGCGAGTTGCACCTCGAGATCCTCGTCGATCGTATGAAGCGCGAGTTCAAGGTCGATGCCACCGTGGGCAAGCCACAGGTTGCGTACCGCGAGACGATCACCAAAACCCTCGAGAAGTACAAGTACACCCACAAGAAGCAGTCGGGTGGTTCGGGTCAGTACGCAGAGATCAGCTGCGACCTAGCGCCCACTGGCCCAGGTGGCGGCTATCAGTTCGACGACAACATCACCGGTGGTCGTATTCCAAAGGAGTACATCAAGCCGGTCGATGATGGCATCAAGCAAGCGTTGACCAACGGCCCGCTCGCCGGGTTCCCGGTCGTCGACTTGAAGGTCACCCTGCAGGACGGCAAGACACACGACGTCGACTCCTCGGAAATGGCGTTCAAGATTGCCGGCAATGCGTGGTTCCGTGAAGCCGCACGTACCGCTGGCCCAGTTCTGCTCGAGCCAGTGATGGACGTCGAGGTCGTCACCCCTGATGATTACCTCGGAGATGTGGTTGGCGATGTGAACTCACGTCGTGGCCAGGTTCAAGGAACCGAACAGCGAGGCAACAGCCAGGTGATCAACGCTCTGGTTCCGTTGTCTGAGATGTTTGGGTACAGTACCGACTTGCGTTCGCGCACTCAGGGGCGTGCCACGTACACCATGCAATTTCACTCCTATCAGCAGACGCCATCGTCTGTGCAGGAAGAGATTGTGGCTCGCGTTCGAGGCGAGTAACGAACACTGTCGTCGCCTGCGGCGGCACCACGAGTAGTGCCACCCAAGATTTTAAAAAACAAATACATCCAAGAGAAGAAAGAAACCTAAAGGAAACCAGTCATGGCCAAAGAGACCTTCGAGCGCAACAAGCCCCACGTGAACGTGGGCACCATGGGACATATCGACCATGGAAAGACCACGCTCACGGCAGCGATCACCAAGGTTCTCGGCGACACGGTCGCTGGCTCCACTGCGACCGCTTTCGAAGACATCGACAAGGCGCCAGAAGAGCGCGAACGCGGCATCACGATCAACGTTTCGCACGTCGAATATGAAACGGCGAAACGTCACTACGCACACGTCGACATGCCAGGCCACGCCGATTACATCAAGAACATGATCACCGGTGCAGCCCAGGTCGACGGAGCAATCCTCGTTGTCGCTGCAACCGACGGGCCAATGAGCCAGACCCGTGAGCACCTTCTGCTCGCTCGCCAGGTTGGTGTTCCAAAGATCATCGTTGCCTTGAACAAGGTCGACATGGTCGACGACGAAGAGCTCCTCGAGCTCGTCGAGATGGAGGTGCGCGAGCTCCTCGACAAGTACGAGTTCCCTGGTGACGACACTCCTGTCATCCAGGTTTCGGCACTCAAGGCTCTCGAAGGCGACGAAGCCGCAATGGCTCAGGTTCTTGAGCTCATGGAAGCTGTCGATGAGTACATTCCCGTGCCAGAGCGCAAGGTCGACCTGCCGTTCCTCATGCCAATCGAGGACGTGTTCTCGATCACCGGTCGTGGAACCGTAGTAACCGGCAAGGTCGAACAGGGTGCTGTCCACACGGGCGACTCCATCGAGATCGTTGGTCTCAAGGACACCCAGACCACCACGTGCACCGGTGTCGAAATGTTCCGCAAGCTTCTCGACGAAGGTCAGGCTGGCGACAACATCGGCGCACTGCTTCGCGGTATTGACAAGGAGCAGGTGCAGCGCGGTCAGGTTCTCGCAGCTCCTGGTTCGATCACTCCTCACACCGACTTCGAGGCCGAGGTATACGTGCTCTCGAAGGAAGAGGGTGGCCGTCACAAGCCGTTCTTCTCGAACTACCGCCCGCAGTTCTACTTCCGGACGACTGACGTCACCGGCACGATCAACCTTCCAGAGGGCACCGAGATGTGCCTCCCAGGCGACAACACCAAGATGACCGTTGAGCTCATCGCACCGATCGCCATGGACGAAGGTCTTCGATTCGCCATCCGTGAGGGTGGACGTACCGTCGGCGCTGGCGCCGTAACGAAGATTACGAAGTAGGACTGATGGCTGCAGCATCACAGAAGATTCGCATCCGCCTCAAGGCGTACGACCACACCCAGATCGATCAAGCAACCAAGCAGATCGTCGAGACCGTGCGTCGTACTCAGGCCGAGATTCGGGGTCCAATCCCGCTTCCCACCGAAAAGCACCGCTACACGGTGGTCCGGGGTCCCTTCAAGGACAAGGACTCTCGCGAACACTTCGAGATGCGCATCCACAAGCGTCTCCTCGACATTGTCGAGCCATCAGCCAAGACGGTCGATTCGCTTCAGCGTCTCGACCTCGCGGCTGGTGTCGACATCGAGATCAAGATTCAGTAGTACCGCTACTTACCCGTTCAATGGACCGGCCCGGGGCTTGCGCCTCGGGCCGGTTGCGTTTTTCCCGGATACTGTTTGTGCCATGCGTAAGTTGTGGATGCTCGCGATTCTGGCTCTCATGAGCGTCTCATGTGGCTCCGCGAACGAGGCTGTGCAGGCGGCGGCAACAACCGTTGCGCCATCGAGCGCGGCATCTCCTTCGACTATCCCCGCGACGACTGCTGCGGCGCCAACCTCTGCGGTCGAGATCGAGGTCTCGTTGCTATCTGGCCGCGACGCGATCGCGGCCAACTCCGGGAAGGCACATGTGTTGTGGTTCTGGGGAGCTCATTGAAGCACGTGCCGTGAAGAGTCCTCTGCGGTCGCATGGGTCACCAGACAGCCAACAGGTGTGGAGATCATCGGTGTTCCGAACCCCGAAGACGGCAACGATGACGATCGGGCAGAGTTCGCGGCACAGATGAGCACGCAGATCAGCCACGTCCTCGACGACCCAGGGTCTATCTGGACGGAGCACAGCGTGCTCTCGCAGCCAACGACGATTTTCGTGTCAGCTGATGGAACCACGGAGACTCATGTCGGTGGGCTCGGTCCGCAGACGCTTCTCGAGCGAGTGAAGGCGCTGGCGGGTAGCTGAGCGGCTA
This sequence comes from uncultured Chthoniobacterales bacterium, assembly GCA_964196045.1. GTDB lineage: Bacteria > Actinomycetota > Acidimicrobiia > Acidimicrobiales > SHLQ01 > SHLQ01. The sequence goes on from CAXMRH010000223.1 coordinate 7,202, forward strand.
GTCGTCCGATTCTTCGCCGGTCTCGGCGTCCTCTTCGCCGTCTTCTTCTTCGAGATGGTGGACGGGCAAGGTCTGCAGCACGATCGGGGGTTGCTTGGGCATGTGGGCGGGGTGTTTGGCGAGCGCCGTGAGGGGACCTTCCTCGATCGCGTACCGTTCGCCGGTTGCTGAGATAATGCCCTGTGCCGTGGCGGCAGCGGGTAGCGCAAGGACCGCGCCGACGGGCCCAAGGATTGACGCTCCAGCGACGACCGAGCCGAACGCAACCGCCGGGTGGATCTTGAGTGTCCGCGAATCGATTCGGGGTGCGAGCAGGTAGTTCTCGAACTGCTGATAGCCCACCATGAATACCAGTGCCCATAGGGCATTCGTTGGCGATTCCAACAACGTGAGTCCAACCGGCAGTGCACCTGCGATGTACACACCGACGACCGGGACGAACTGGCTGACGACCCCGACCCACACAGCGAGCGCGAGCGGGAACTCGACGCCGATGATCGAGAACGCGATCCAGGTGACAATTGCGGACACGGTGGCGAGCACGGTTCTCGACAGGATGTAGCCGCCGGTTTTTTGAATGGCGAGATCCCAAATGCCAAGGACGCGGCGTTGGCGCGCTGGCTTGAGTCGCGAGCAGATCGACCGTCGGAGCTTGGGGCCATCGGCCGTTAGATAGAAGGTGAACATAGCGACGGTGAAGAGTTGGAATACCAACGAGACCACGGTTGCACCGAGTCCCACGACATTGTTGGCCAACCCAGTCAACTGCTCGCCTAGGCCATCGTCGCTGAGAAACTGGTCTCGCACGCGGTCGAGGTCGATGCTCTCATCAAGGTTCTCCTGCAACCAGACCTCGGCGTCGTCGATGAGCCCAGGAGCCCGGTCTACGAAGTCGATGGTTTGTTCGGCGAGGACTGACCCGACGATCCAACCAAAGATCGTGATGAGCGTTATAGCTAGCGCGAACATGATCAAGGTGCCCGCACCTCGGCGGACGCCAAGACGTTCGAGCCAGTTCACGGCGGGCTCCAGAGCGAAGGAGAAGAAGAACGCGATCAAGATGGTTACGAGGAACCCGGACAGATCCTCGAACAACCTGAGAAGCAGCCACAGTGTGACGACTCCGCCGAAGAACAGGACGAGCGCTCGTGGCACCCATGGGGGCATCTGGTCGGGCCCGCGAGCTTCGTCAACGATGCTGGGTTCCGAGGCGGTCATGTGGCAAAACACTAGTTGCCGGCACCCCTGTTGGCCGGGAGCATGGACCCCGTCACACTCTGTGGAGTAGGCCTTCCACATCAGGTGCCGAACCACATCGAGTGGCACACTGAGCCAGATGCGAGGCGAAGAGAGAATGATACTGGCGGGTCGAGAAGTGACGGGTACGCGTATCCGTTCGAGAATGTGGACGACCTATGGCAGTAGTGCGCGCTCGGCCGTTATTGCTGTGGGGCTCCTACTCATTGCGTTCGTAGTGGTGAACGGGACTCGCGCGGTATGGGCAGCGAACCCCCCAGCGCAGTTCGCCGACGTCGTGGTTGCTGACCAGATCTTCGCGCCCGTGCAGTTGGCGATGGCTCCGGATGGTCGAGTGATCGTGCTGACCGACAGCGGAATCGCGCAGTTGGTGAAGAACGACCGGTTGATGGCAACGCCGTTGTTCGATATCCGAAACAAGGTCGACGACTTTGCCGATCGTGGTCTGTTGAGCATGGCGTTCGACAACAACTTCTCTGTCAACGGATACGTGTACGTCATTTACACCTTCGATACCAACGGCGCCGACGATGGCATTGGCAAGACTCGCCTTGTGCGTATGACGGTCAGCGGAGACACCGCGTCGAACGAGGTTGTGCTCTTCGACAACTTTCCTGCCGCGGACGTGTCTCTGCACTACGGTGGCGCAGTCGAGATGGGCCCTGACGGGAAGCTGTACGTCACGGTCGGCGATCATCTGATCGGTGCCAACGGACAGGACCGCTCGAACATCAAGGGCACAGTTCTTCGGCTGAATGCCAATGGCAGCATCCCGACCGACAATCCGTTCTACAACGAACTCAGCGGAACCAGCCGAGCCATCTATGCGTACGGACTCCGCAATCCTTGGCAAACAGCCAAACATCCGGTGACCGGGGAGATCTTCATCAGTGATGTTGGGTCCGACGAGTACGAAGAGTTGAACGTCTTGTCCGAGGGAGCCAACTATGGGTGGTTCCTGGCCGAGGGTCCGAAGGATCCGAACGATCCGGCGCAGACGAGCTTCGTTGATCCGCTGTGGTCCTTCCCACACTTCGGTGTCGAGCAGAACGCGCCGTTCGAGGGTTGTGCGATCGTCGGCGGGGCGTTCTACGAGACGCCCAATCCCTCCTTCCCGCAGCAGTACCGCGGTCAGTACTTCAGCGGCGATTATTGCACGGGTCGGATCGTCACGGTCGATCCGGTGACTGGTCAGTCGAGCATCTTCATGGATGGTTTTGTCGAGATGGTCGACATGGCCGTGAGTCCCGTCAACGGTGACCTGTACTACATCGACCGCTCATTCAACGGCGACAACGCGTTCCCGAAGGGCGGGCTCGGCAAGATCACCTACGTCGGGCAGCAGACCGATATCACGATCACGACTGCGCCCTCCGACGTGTCGATCGCTGTTGGCGGAAGTGCTTCGTTCTTCGTTGGCGTCTCGGCCCCGGGCGACGTGACCTACCGGTGGGAGCGCAACGGGGCCTCAATCGCAGGTGAAGTTGGGGCTCGTCTCACGCTCGACAACGTCTCGGCCGCCGACGACCTCGATGAGTTCACCGTGGTGATCAGCAACGGCCAGCAGTCGATCGAGAGCGACCCGGCCGTGTTGCGGATCACCAACAACACGGTTCCCGTGCCGTCGATCACCGTGACCGGAGCTGGAGGCGGCTACCGCGCCGGCTCGCCGATTGGATTCTCGGGTTCGGCCACAGATGCTGAGGACGGGATGATCCCGGGGGCCGACCTCCGATGGGAGATTCGACTCAACCACGATGCGCATGACCATGCTCTCGCCAACGGCGTTGTTGGCACCACTGGTTCGTTCACCGTGCCACCTGCGATAGAGACATCCACGAACGTCTGGGTGACCTTGTACCTGACGGCGACGGACGCGGCGGGAACATCGACCACGGTGACTGCTCGTGTGGACCCGCGCATCGTCACGATCACGCTCGACACAAAGCCCGCGAAACTGGATGTGACCCTCGAGGGCAATTTCGAAGATGCGCCGTTCGCCTTCCAAAGCGTGTCCGGCGTAGATCGGGAGATCGGTGCGCCACAGCAACAGACTGCCGCTGGTATCACGTACAACTTCGCCAGCTGGTCCGACGGACTCGCTCGAAATGAGATTCGAGCGACTCCGAACAACGACGTTACGTGGACGGCGAGCTACACCGGTGGAGGAGGCGGCGGCGATGTATGCACCGTGGCCGAGTTCGGCGGTGGCGTGCGAGTGTCGTGGCAGAACAAACCGAGCACTGAGGTCATCAGAAACGGCGGAGGCTGGGTCGCTACTCCTCCAGCGGGCACACTCACCTACGATGACCCTGCGGGCACCGTTGCAGACGGCTGGCTGGTGCGACGTTCAGGCGTGGACGAGGTGTGTGAAGGCGGCGAGACCCCACCGCTCACCGGGTGCACGGCCCTTGCCGACCCTGCTGGTGGCGTGCTGGTCGATTGGACGCCGGTTCCGAACGAGAACCGTTATCAGGTTCGGGTGGACGGGTCGTGGGTCGCCACGGTTACGAACATCACGAGTTACACCTACGGCGCGGGTTCGCTCGACCAGGTGTACCAGCTTCGTTACAACCTGAACGACGGCAACGGCAACCAGACGTTTACGTGTGCGAACGATGTCGTCGTGCCACCAACCGGGTGTGTGGTCGTCGCTACGGGCGGGGGAGTCACGCTTACCTGGCAGGACGAGGCCGGCACGGAAATCATCCGCAATAACAATGGCTGGGTGGCAACACCACCCCCCGGCACATTGACCTACTCCGACCAGCACGGCTCGGTGAACGATGGCTGGTTCATCCGTCGCACTCGCGGTGGCGGGGACGAAGTGTGTGCGATCGGGTGAGGTTGAGCTCGGAGTGAGTCAGAGTGTGGCGGACAGCCGCAGTGCCTCGGCAACACCGTCGTGTTCCACGGACGCGACCTGATGGTGCGATGCGTCCTTGACCTCGGTGGCAGCGTTGCCCATCGCGACTGGATGACCTACGGCGTTGATTGCGGAGAGATCGTTGAGGCCGTCACCGATCATCATCACGCGATCGATGTTGATGCCGAGGTCCTCGCACAACTGGGAAATGCCGGTCGCCTTGGTGATGCCGCGTTGTGTGGCGGAGACGAATGCACTTCCCTGCATGATCGGTGAGGTCGCCGACGTGATGGATAGGTCGACCCCACTGAGCGCTTGATGCACATCGGGAATCGCAGACTCGGGAACGACGAACTGGGCTCGGACAACGGCTCCCACCGACTCGATGAAGCTCTCGAGGTCCCGTGCCACGAATGGCACTCCGAGGAGGCCTGCGTGGTCGACAGAAAGCTCGTTCTCGATGGCCACGGCGTAGTCATCAGCCGAGTACAGCTCGAGTACCCAACCGTGTTTGGTCGCAACATCGATCGACGCCTCGAGTTGTTCTGAGCTAAGCGAATGGCCTCGGCTCTCGCCAGTGCCGGTATGGACGGTGGCGCCACCAGCGTGAAACACGTGCCATCCGGCCGGGTCGAGGCGTTGTGCCATTTCCCAGGACGCCCCAAACGCTCCGCGGGCGGTGGAGAGCGCGAGGTGTTGGCCCCGAGCAAGTGCCTCATCCACTGCATCCCACACACCGTCGGTGACCACCCGGCTCGAACCCACAAGCGTGCCATCGACGTCAATACAGATCAGAGGAATCACCCTTGCAGGCTATGGAAGTTTGCTAAACATCACCGTGAGAGAAGCAGCGTTTCGGACCTAGCCCGGGTACCTGCATGAGGAGAAATCAGCCAACGTGTCGAACGAGCTTCCGGATCTAGACGAGGACGTGTCCTTTGTCGTCGACGACGGTGCGCCGACGGGCCCGATTCCCCTGCGCACGATTATCGATAGCATCCGGTCGGGTGAACGCGCCCCCGACGTTCTCGTCTGGTGGGCGGGCGCACCGGAATGGGAGCAGTTCACCTCAAACCCATCGCTGTTCGGCTTGCTCCAAGACCTACCGGCATCGAACCAGCCACCCCCTCCACCCGACCACGACGAGGAGACGACCCTTTCCGAGGGCACAGCGGTTGTCGAGGACAGGGCGGTTGACGACTACTCTGAGATTTCCGAGGAGGCTGTGGTTAACGAGGAAGCTCGACTTCTCGACGTCGACGAATCGGACACGGAGGAAGACGCACTAGAGGAAGCCGAACCCGAGGAAGCACACAGCGACGAGCAGGCGTCGGCTTCAGCCGCCGCTGATGCCCAGGCAGATGTGTTGTTGGCCCGCGACTCTCGGGCGATGCATCCGAGCTCGCGTTGGGGTCTCGATGAGCCCGCGACCGAATCAACGGTGGTCGAATCGATGGCGCCCAAATTAATCATGACTGAGTTCGACGTGCCAAAGTTCGACGAACCGGCAGCCGAGATGCCGCAGGAGGCCAACGCGCCCGAGCCATCGCAGCCCGACTCTTCGCTCACTGGGCTCTTCTCCGCGAGCGCTCGCACCGATGCAGGTCTGAGCGGCGAAACCGCCACGGCGTCTGCCGAAGATGTCGCCACATCCGCTCGACTGTCCCTGCAGAACGTTGGCGCGAGAATCGACGCACTGACATCGGCGACTCGCCGCACGCCGCGCATGGACGTGTACCCCCTCGACGAGGTCCAAGCGATCGAACCTGAGTCGGCCACAATCGAGGATCCTGTCGATGAGGATGTCCACGTGGCGGGCAGTGTTCTAACACCAGCGGCCGAACCACACGATCAGTCGGACGACCCGGCAACCGAGGAAGACGGCGAACTCCGGGTGGCAGTCGAAACCCGCGAGCTCGAGGGCGACACCGAAACCGAAGAGCCGGCACTGTCGGCCGGTTCATGGCAGGCCGTGGCTGAGCTGTCCGAGGTCATCGAGACCTACGAGCCAGCGACCGCGCTAGGCGACCGCTTCGCCGAGATGGTCCGCAACTCGGTAGAACACCAGCGCCGACTCGATTGGGCGACACGGGTCGACGAGCTTCTGCTGAGCGCTTGCATCACCGCGATCGTCGACAGCGGTTACCTCCTGCTCGAGAGCACGTCAAACGACAGCGACCATCGGGTCCTCTTCGATCACAACGACGATTCGCGCCACGTTCGGCTGGAACTGTCGCCGCTCTCTCCGCTAAACGCTGCTGGTGATCACATTGGTCGACATCTGCGCGTGGGCCTCGAATGGGGCCGTGGAGTCGCCGATCGTGACGTAGCGTTCGCCGTCGCGCGTTCCGAGGCCATCGATGGGGACGTTGCTCCCGGCACGTTGACGTGCGAGGTGAACATGCTTGCCAACTCGGCATCGACAGGCGTAAGGCTGATCTGGGCCGCGGACGAGTTCGTGCGTGACGATCACAGCGTGGACCGTGCGTCTCTCGATGCGTCGATCGCATCGGTGCTCCATGCCCTCGAAGCGCGTTGGTACGAGCTGTTCGAGCCGGCCCGCTGAGTTACCAGCGTGTGTCTTGTTTGATGAGTTCGAGCAAGTCCGCAAGCGGTCGGGGTTCGGCAAACAGGTAACCCTGCGCCCAGCCGACATCAAGCGCTCGGAGGCCTTCGAGTTGTGCGGCGGTTTCGACGCCTTCGACGGTGGTCATCAACCCAAGCGCGTGTGCCATCGCCACTGCTGCCTTCAGCACGGGGGCACCATTGCCGTCTTCGGTGAGCCCGTCGAGGAAGGCTCGGTCGACCTTGACGATCCCTACGGGAAGTTGTTGTACGTAGGCAAGCGATGAGTAACCGGTCCCGAAGTCGTCGATGGCGATGGTCATTCCGGCATCGCGCAGCTCGTGGAGCTGCGCGATGACGGTGTGATTCGCAAGGACGGACTCGGTCAGCTCGATGATCAGGCGGTGAGGTTCCAGCTGGTGCTGGTCGAGCGCGTCCTTGATGATGGTGACGATGTCGGGTCGACTCATCTGCGTGGCAGACAGATTGATCGCCATACTGAAGTTGGTGTTGGCGGCGAGGGTCTTGGACTCGCGGATTGCTTGATGCAAGATCCAGTCGCTCAGCTCGTTGATCATGCCGGCTCGCTCGGCCGTGCCGATGAACTCGTCGGGACCGATCACTCCGAACTCGGGGTGTTTCCAACGAACGAGAGCTTCGGCGCCGATCAGCTCTCCGCTCGAGAGTTCGACCTTTGGCTGCCAGAAGATCGCGAAGTCGTCGTTGTCGAGACCTTCGCGTAGTTGGAGCTCACGACCGAGACGCTCGCCGGCGCGCGTGTCGAGACCGACGTCGTGTTCTGCCGTTGAGCCTCGACCAATCCGTTTGGCCCGAACGACTGCTGCGTGGCCTTCGTCGATCAGCTGCAACGGTGGCGTGCCGCTCCGGCCGAGAGTGATGCCGATGGAGACGGTGGTGGTGAGACTTGTCTCCGCCACATCGATTGGCTCGCCGATAGCCGTGCGGATGCGCTCGGCGACCGCTCTGGCATCGGCAACACCGCTGATCCGATCGAGCACGACAATGAACTCGTCGCCACCGAACCGAACGACAGTGTCGGACGACATGATCTGGTTCTTGATGCGATCTGCAGTCGTCGCGATCACGGTGTCACCGGCTGTGTGCCCAAGGGAGTCGTTGACGAGCGTCAGATCATCGATGTCGACGAAGAGCAGGCCGACAGAAGAACCCTGGGGTGTGGTCATGTTGAGCGCGACGTTGAGGTGGTCTTCGAGGCCATCGCGGTTCTCGAGTCCGGTCAGCGGGTCGTGTCGGATGCGATCGAGCAGTTCTTGTCGAGCTTGGTCGTGTCGGATGGCGAGCGCGGCGAGCGACGCCACGTCCTCGAAAACGTCGAGCTCGTGCGGGTCGAGTAGTCGTTGTTCGTCGAGGTAGACGACCATTGCGCCGGCGACGACGTTATGTCGTCCGAGGAAGGGGATCGATCGCGACGCCAGAAGCGCGTGCTCGACGAATAGACCGCGGTGTTCCCGATAGAGGCTGCTGGCGGCGAGCTCGGAGACGACCACGTCTGTTTGGCGGGCGATGGCTGAGGCCCACGAGCCGAACCAATTACGACGCCGGCTGCCGTGGACGAGGCGATTGATGTCCGGTGGTGCGCTCGAGGCTCGCATGCTCGTTGCACCCTTCTCGTCGAGGGTCAGGATGATCGCTGTGGCACCTCGGATTCGCTGGACCAGTGCAGTGATGAGCGCAGCGAAGATCACATCGCAGTGGCGGTCATCCGCGATGTCGGTAGCCACCGAGGCGCGCAGACGCAGAAGCCATTCAGTGTGATCTGGTTCCGGTTCGGGAACCAGATCGAGGGCGATCTCCGACATGGGTTAATCATCGGCCAAAATCGGGCTGAGCGTAAGTGCCCGGTCGGTCGGGAACCGATCAGTCAGCTGCTACCGTTTTGGCCTACGCCCGGGTAGCTCAGTTGGTAGAGCAATTCACTCGTAATGAATAGGTCAGCAGTTCGATTCTGCTCTCGGGCTCCACCACTGAAAACTCAACGATCTCTCGGCCTTGCGGGGTCATCGCGGCGTTAGCACAGCGCACCTAGAGCAATTCATTCTGGTTCCGAGGGGATCGCTTCCGTCAGTCGGCCCAAGTCACAAACGTCACGACACGGTTGCCACTGCCGAAGTCGCGCTCATAGATCGCGTGGCGGCCCTCTTCGCGCACCAGCTGGCCCCACTCGCCTGGGCCGACGAGATCGCTGCCTGCGACGCCGTTGCGTCCCTGGCGACACGACTTCTTTCTGCGCCGGAACCGGAGGACCCCGAGTTTCGGTCTCTGGTGACGAGCGCACTGCTCGTTCCGAGTGTGTTGGCGACCGGAGTCCTCGGAGCCGATGATGTGGTGACTTTGGTATCCCTCGACGCGCACAGCAAGAGTCTCGGCCTTCTTTGACCCTGGCAGCTGTTTCTC
>CAXMRH010000224.1:0-9577 GCA_964196045.1 uncultured Chthoniobacterales bacterium
GTCGATGCGGTGATGCGCACACTGACTCAACGGGGATACATCGCTGAAGTTTCTCGAGACAGCGGGCCCGGGCAGGCAGTCATGCATGGAACAACGGCGCTTTTTCTCGAGCGTTTGAACATCGATTCGATCGTTGATCTACCCGAGCTTGGCGGATTCGTGCCACACCCCGATGTGGTCGAAGCACTCGAGCATGGGCTGCGGTTCGACCCGGTCGAGACGAACGAGGTCGTTGAGGCACAGGTGACGTCGCAATCTGAGGCCACTCTCGCAGAGAAGAGTGCCGATGAGGTGTTCATCGATCTCCGCGACTCGGTGACCGGATATCAAGACCCACGCGCCGACGCAGAAGAATGACTCAGAGCGAGGGTCCTGGCCAGCCGCTCGAACAGAGCGCCGGCTCCGAGAGACAGAGAATTCAGAAGGCACTCGCGGCTGCAGGCGTTGCGTCGCGTCGCGTCTGCGAGAACATGATAGAGGACGGCCGCATCCTCATGAATGGCGTCGTCGCGACGCTCGGCGACAAGGTCGACCCCTCGATAGACGAACTCCGTGTGGACGGTGCGGTCGTATCTATCGATTCCACTCGTCGTACTGTTCTGCTCAACAAGCCGGTTGGGGTCATTTCGACGGCCGACGACACCCATGGACGCACCACTGTCGTGGAACTCGTTGGAGCGGAAGAGCGTTTGTTTCCCATTGGCCGCCTCGATGCCGACAGCGAAGGGCTCCTGTTGTTGACGAACGATGGAGGTCTGACACAGCGATTAACTCACCCGTCGTACGGTGTCGAAAAGGAGTACCTCGTAAGCGTGGACGGTTCCCTTCGGCCAGGTGAACTACGAACGATGCGCCAGGGAGTCGATCTCGAAGACGGTAAGACGTCGCCAGCCAGGGTGTCTGAGCTGTCACCAGGACTGCTTCGGATCGTGATCCACGAAGGCCGCAACCGACAGATTCGCAGGATGTGTACCGCTGTTGGCCACCCGGTTACACGCCTTGTCCGTACGCGTATCGGCCCGCTCACGGATTCCACGCTCAAGCCAGGGGAGTGGCGCGACCTCGAGCGCTCCGAGATCCGTCAGATCGAGGCGGCTGCGGCTGCAGCCTCGGAGTAGGCTCACCCGCTATGCCAGATGTCGAGTCCACCACGATTCGAACTGCCGGCGTCATCGGCCTCGGTCTCATCGGAGGCAGCATCGCGCTCGCACTGCAGGAGCTGGGGTACATCGTTGGCGGTGTCGACGAGGATGCCGAACGCGAAACTCAGGCGCTGATTCAAGGTGTAATCGGCCAGGTTGGCCTTCCCGCCGATGCGGCCTTGACCATCGTCGCTACACCCGTTGATGAAATTCCCCGCGGCGTCGAGCGCGCGCTTGACGAGACAAGCGGTTGGATCACCGACACCGGCAGCGTGAAGGGGCCGGTTGCTGAAGCGGTCCAAGATCCTCGGTTTGTGCCATCGCACCCCATGGCCGGCTCGGAGCAATCAGGCTTGGATGGCGCGCGCGCCGAGCTATTCCGCGGAGCTGCGTGGGTGATCACGCCCACCGACGAGACCTCGGATGAGACCTTCGCTGCTCTTCATGATCTCGTCGTGGCTCTCGGAGCCGATCCGCTCACGCTGGACCCGCGTGCACACGACCGCATGGTGGCGACGGTTTCACACGTGCCGCACCTCACTGCGGCTGCGCTGATGAACGTTGCCAATCGGCGGTCCGACGAACACCTCGCCATGCTTCGGCTGGCAGCTGGTGGGTTTCGAGACATGACCCGGATCGCCGCTGGTTCGCCGGACATCTGGCCACCCATCTGCATGCAGAACGGCGACGCCATAGCCGACGCTCTTTCCGAGGTCATCGAAAGTCTGACTTCGCTGCGGTCAGCGGTTTCATCCGGCGACGGAGACGCGATCCGCAAGGAGCTGACGACCGCACGCGCTGCTCGACTCAACCTTCCCGCAGCTGTTCCGCTGCCCCCTGGGCTCGCAGAAGTCAGGGTGCGAATCAAGGATCAGCGTGGCGAGCTTGCTGCAATCACCGGCCTCGCTGCCGAGCTCGACGTCAACATCTTCGATCTTGAGATCGCGCACAGTGCCGAGGGGCCCACGGGAGTCATCGTGCTCCTCGTCGACGCGGAAGTCGCCGATGTGTTGCGTGGTGGACTGTTGGCACGGGGCTATCGCCCGTCGGTCCGAGAACTGTCGTGACCAACGGGGTCGAGAGCATCCGGATCGACCCGATAAAGGGCACGCTCGATGCGGACGTGTTGCTCCCCGGTTCGAAGAGCCTCACGAATCGGGCCCTGGTGATCGCGGCGCTTGCTCGAGGTACGACTGTCTTGAGCGGCGTCGGGCTCTCTGACGACACCGAGGCCATGTTGAACGCGCTCGTGGCGCTTGGAGCCGCGGTTTCGATCCAGGGGACGACGGTGACGATCGATTCATCGGACGGTCTCAGCCAACCCGCGGACACTCTCGACGCCCGGATGTCGGGAACAACAGCTCGTTTCCTCTTGCCGCTCGTGGCTGTCGTTGGCGGGGGAGAAGTCACTGGACACGCGCAGATGCGCGGACGGCCGATGAAGGAGCTTGTGGACGCTCTGCGGGCGTTGGGTGTCAGTATCGATGGGGACGCGCTCCCTCTTGTGGTCTCTGGACGCCTGGACGCGTCAGCGGTCTCGATTGCGTCAGAAGTGACCAGCCAGTTCATTTCATCGCTGTTGCTCAGCGCTCCGGCATATCCGAACGGTCTGGATCTGCATCTGGTTGGGGCGACGGTATCGATGCCGTACATCGACATGACCGTCGGGATCATGCGAGCCTTCGGAGCTACTATCGACGCGCGACCAGATCGAATCCTTGTTTCGGGCGGTGGCTACTCAGCCCGTGACTACGCGATCGAGCCGGACGCATCCACTGCTTCATATCCGCTCGCGGCCGCTGCGCTCGTCGGTGGCCGTGTCACGATCTTGGGACTCGGAAGCGCATCGCTCCAAGGGGATGCACAGTTCGCGACTCGGGTTCTCGAGCCCATGGGCGTATCCGTCTATGTCGACCCGCACCAGATCGAGGTCCGAGGAAGGGGTGTGCTCGATGCTGTCGAGGTCGACCTCGCGGACATGAGCGATACTGCGCCCACGTTCGCCGTGCTCGCTGCCAAGGCGGCAGGAACCAGCAGCGCCCGCGGAATCGGTTTCATCAGAGACGGCAAGGAGTCCGATCGCGTCGGCAACCCGGTCAGAGAGCTGTCTCGTGTCGGGATCAGCGCCACTGTCGATGCCGACGGGTTCTCCGTAACCGGGGGCTCGCATCACCATGCGGAATTGGAAACCTACGACGACCATCGCATGGCGATGAGTCTCGCCCTTCTCGGACTGGTTGAAACCCCAGTGACAATCCTTGATCCGGGTTGTTCGGCGAAGACGTTTCCCGCGTATTGGGAGATGATCGACTTCTTACGATCGACCACACGCTCGATGCCTCGTGTCCTCGCGATCGATGGGCCAGCAGGTAGTGGCAAGTCGACCGTTGCCAAGTTGGTCTCGAAACGGCTTCGGCTGCCGCACCTCGACACGGGTGCAATGTACCGGTCGGTCACGCTCGCTGTGCTTCGCTCAGGAGTCGCAATCGAAGACCACGCTGCCGTAGCCGGGGCCGCGAAGAATGTCTCTATCGTCGTGGGCCCAACAACGGTCACGATCGACGATGAGGACGTGACCGCAGCCATCCGCGACCCTGAGGTAACAGCCGCCGTGTCAGCCGTCGCGGCGAACCCTGGAGTGCGCCACGTCCTGGCCGAGGCACAACGCAGTTGGGCTCGCGCTCGTGGGGCCGCAGTCCTCGAGGGACGCGACATCGGAACTGCAGTGTTCCCAGACGCCACTCTGAAGGTGTACCTCAACGCATCTGTGGAAGAACGAGCCCGCCGCAGGGCTGAGGAAACTGGTGCCGCCGACCTCGCCGAGATGGAACTTGCCATCACAAAAAGGGATCATCTCGACATGACACGGGAGACCGATCCGCTCACCATCGCCGATGATGCCGTCGTGATCGATTCGACGTCGATGGCGATCGATGATGTGGTCGACGCCATCATCCAAACGTGGGAGGACACAGATGGCCGCTGAGTATGGGGACGATCTGACTCGTGTGCAACGAGCGACATGGGTGTTGGGCAGAACCCTCGTGGCGGTCGTTGCCAAGATCTGGTTCCGCTATGAGGTGCATGGTCGAGAGAACTTGCCCACGAGCGGCGCCTTCATTATGAGCCCCGTTCATCGCTCGAACCTCGATACGCCGTTGTTGCCGGTGATTCGCCTCGCACCGATTCGTTTCATGGGAAAGGACTCGCTCTGGGAATCGAGCCGCTTTTCGGCGTGGTTTCTCACGACGCTTGGTGGCTTTCCGGTCGATCGCGACGGCGCAGACCGAGGAGCGCTACGGGCAGCCGAGGAGATTCTCGAACGAGGCGAGACTCTTGTGATGTTTCCCGAGGGAACGCGTCGGAGCGGCCCGATCGTGGAGGAGGTGAACATGTTCGATGGGCCCAGCTTTCTTGCTGGCCGTCAGCAGGTTCCAATCGTTCCCATCGGAATCGGTGGAAGCGCACGTGCAATGCCGGTGGGGAAGAAGTTCGTCTATCCGCGCAAGCTGATCTTCATCATCGGTGAGCCGCTTTTGCCGCCGAAACCAAACGACAAAGGTCGAGTACCGCGGCGGGCAGTGAAGGAACACACAGACGAACTACGCGAACGTTTGCAGATTCTCTTCGACGAAGCGACCGCGAGCATCCGCTGACAGTCGACTCGACGATGGGTGGTCTTACCCCAGCAGTCGCAGGACCTCGCTCGCACCGAGCTGACGGTCGCCTGTCGCCGGTCGAGATTCGCGTGTCGCCCCAAGAGTGAACGCTGCTGCAGCGTCGATAGCCGAAAGAAGATCGCGGAGTTTCCGAGGTGGTGGAAAGTACTCGTCCTCTTCGGTGATTCGTACTTCGGACACACCATTCGCTGGGTCGAGTCGGTCGATGACCGACTCGACGAGTTCCTCGCTTGCAGACGCGCCAGCGGTAACTCCCACAACACCCGTCAGGTCGGCCGGCAGCTCGTCAGCGGTGTTTACTCGAAGGACGCGTTCGCATCCGGATTCTGCCGCCAGGCGAGCTAACGCCATCGTGTTCGATGAGTTGGATGATCCAATCACAACCATCGCGTCGCAGTCGGGTGCGATCTTGGTGAGTGCCCCTTGCCGGTTGGTTGTAGCAAAGCAGAGATCGCTCCGCCCGGGCGTCCACATCTCTGGCCAACGGTCCAGAGCGGCTTGCTGCACAGAGTCCCAATCGCGATGGCTCAACGTCGTCTGGGCCAAGAGTGCGGTGGGGCCATCGATGTCGGGCAGTGCGGTCACCTCGTCGACCGACTCGACGCGGTGGATTGCTTCTGGAGCGACGGCCATCGTCCCGACGGCCTCTTCATGTCCTTCGTGGCCCACATAGACGATCTGGTATCCCTTGCCGGCCCGCACTTTCACTTCGTGGTGAACCTTGGTCACGAGGGGGCAGACCGAATCGACGATGTACCCACCGGTGTCAGCGGCCGCACGAACAACCTCGGGAGCCGAGCCATGCGCGGACAACATGATCGGCGCGCCCTCGGGCACTTCGTCGATGTCATCGACAAAGACCACGCCCATATCCTCGAAACGTTGCACCACCAGGCGGTTGTGCACGATCTCGTGGTAGCAGTACACGGGGGGTTCGAACGCTCGCACCATCGCTGCCAATGCCTTGATCGCCATCTCGACGCCGGCACAAAACCCACGAGGCGCCGCGAGCAAAACGGTGTCGACTGCCATTTGGTGAGTCTACGGACCACAACGACACGACCAGGCGAACGAACTTGTCTGGCGTGACGGGAGCAACCTGAGCCGGAACACCGTTCGTTGGTGGTAGCCGTAGCCTTGACAGGATGTCTACGCCACGAGTGATCACCGTCGAGCCGGAGTCTCCGGCCGCGCGCGCTGGATTGCTCGTCGGCGACGAACTTCTGTCGATCGAAGGCGAGCAGCCGCGAGACATCCTCGAATACCGGACCCTCGTCGATGGTGATGAGATCGCATTCGTGATCGAACGAAACGGCATGATGCTCGATGTCGACGTGTCGAAGCCTTCTTCAGAGCCTCTTGGCATCGAGGTTCACTCGGCGCTGTTCGACGAAGTGCGAACGTGCGACAACCACTGTGAGTTCTGCTTCATCTACCAACTGCCTCCGAATCTTCGGAAGAGTTTGTACTTGAAAGATGATGATTATCGCCTGTCGTTCCTGTATGGCAACTACACGACGCTCACGCGATTTACCGAGGCCGACCTCGAGCGAGTCATCACCGAGAAGCTGTCACCCCTCAACGTGAGCATCCATGCGACCGATTCTTCGGTCCGAGAAGAACTCCTCCGCAATCGTCGAGGTGCTTCTTCGCTTCGCTGGCTTTCTGCGCTGCTCGAGTCGGGCATCGAAGTTCACGGTCAGGTGGTCGTGTGTCCAGGTATCAACGATGGCGACGTTCTCGATCGGACGCTGGGCGATATTGCCGACAAGTACCGCGACCTCGAGACGGTGAGCGTCGTGCCACTCGGCGTTTCGAAATACTCGACAGAAGCGCGAATGAGAGCCCACACGCTCGACGAGGCGCGCACGGTCATCGACGTTGTCGAACGTTGGCAAGAAGTCTTCGAGACCCTGATCGGGCGTCGGCTGGTCCACGCATCCGACGAGTACTACATCGCAGCTGGACGTGAGTTTCCGCCTCGAGAGAACTACGGCGATATTCCCATGTACGAGGATGGAATCGGCATGGCGCGAGCGTTCGAAGCCGAATTCAGCGGCCAAGTTCAGACCGGAATCGGGACGGAGGCCGGCTTCTTCGCCTGGGTCGATGCTGCTCCTGCGGAGGGTTACCGTGCCCCGCGAACGTGTTCAGATGGCGAGGCACAATCTGCGGGCGGTCAACTGGTCGCGCTTCGCCCGAGAACAAACGCTCCCGTTGGGGTGCTCACCGGTGCTCTCGGCGCCCAAGTGATCGAGCCGCTGCTGCGTACCATCGATCGAGATGATGTTCGCGTGATTGCTGTAGAGAATGACTTCTTCGGCGGCAACGTTGGTGTCGCAGGACTGATGGTCGGCGAAGATCTGCAACGAGTGCTCGCTAGTCAACCCGAAGGCCACCGATATTTGTTGCCCGATGTTTGTTTAAATCGTGGCGTCTTCCTCGACGGAATGTCGCCAGACGATCTACCCCGGCCGGTCGAGATCATCGAGACGGACGGAATCGCCCTGCGTCGGGCGCTGGAGACACCATGACAACTCTTCCCACCGTCGCCATTGTCGGCCGTCCGAACGTCGGCAAATCGACGCTCGTGAATCGGATACTTGGTCGCCGTGAAGCGATCGTGGAGGAGCGCCCCGGCGTCACTCGCGATCGTAAGGAGGTCGTGGCCGAGTGGTTGGGGCGCGAGTTCACGCTCATCGACACCGGTGGGTGGATGGCCGACGAGCACGGAGACGAGCTCGATTCGAAAGTGTCGCGCCAGAGCGAGCGGGCGATTGCGGAAGCCGACGTCGTGCTCATGGTGGTCGATGCTGCCGTCGGGCCAACAGGCGACGATCAGCTAGTTGCCGACCTCATTCGCCGAGTGGAGGGGCCCACCTTCCTTGTGGCCAACAAGGTTGATACGGAAAAGCAACAGCCGATGATCTGGGAGCTGTTAGGGCTCGGCGTCGGTGAGCCGCACCCGGTGAGCGCGCTCCATGGCGTCGGAACTGCTGATCTCCTCGATGAGATCATTGCTGTCCTTCCTGAGCCGGAGATCGAAGAACTCGACGAGGACGAGGACAGGATCTTCGGCGTGTCGATTGTGGGTCGCCCGAACGTGGGTAAGTCGACGCTGTTCAATCGCTTGATCGGAGAGGATCGATCCGTCGTCCATGACATGCCAGGCACAACACGGGATTCGATCGACACGGTCGTCGACACCGCGGGTGGACCTATCCGATTCATCGACACTGCAGGCATGCGTCGCAAGTCGAAGGTTGACGAGGAGACCGAGTATTACTCGCTCGTCCGCGCCCTCCGTTCCGTTGACAAGTCAGACGTGGCCTTCTTGGTCATCGATGCCTCCTTGGGTGTGACTGCCCAGGATCAACGACTCGCCGAACGCGTCGACGCGTCGGGCTGTCCAATCGTCGTGCTCTTGAACAAGTGGGAGCTACTCAACGCTGAAGAACGTGATAACACAATGCGCGGCGTGGAACGCAAGCTGCATTTCTTGGGTGAATCGCCGGTCATTCGTATCAGCGCGCTGACCGGTAAGAGTGTCCAGAAGCTCTGGCCGGCACTTGAAGACGCCATTTCGGCGTACTCGACACGAATCCCGACGCGAAAAGTCAACGTCGTCCTCCGAGCAGCGCAGGCTGCGCAAGCTGCCCCCGCTGGCGCCCGGGTGTTGTACGCAACACAAGGCGCGACCGATCCTCCGACCTTCACGCTGTTCGCGAACAAGGAACTTCCGAGGACCTATCTTCGCTATCTCGAGCGAAGCCTGCGTGAAGCCTTCGATATGGGCAATACCCCAATCAAGATGCGTGTCCGCCGCAGATAACCCTCGGCTGGAGTACCATTTACGCCATGAGGGCCGCCGTACTAATTGGGCTTGGTCTGATCTGCGTAGTCGCGGCGATCGGCTGGGCCCGATCGGCTCGGTATCGTCGACGCTTTCTTACGAACGTCGACCACGACCAAGCCAACACTCAAGAGGACTCCGCCTATCATCTTGCGCAGTCGGCCTTCCGCAAGGAGGTGCACTCAGCGCTGCTCTACTCGGTACTGGCTGTCGCATCCTTCGCAACCGCCGCGAGCAATGACCCGAGAGTGCCGATGGTGTTCGCCTTCGCGGCCATCCCGGCAGTCGTCTCAGTCGTCTGGTCCCGCGGCGCCGTTCGCGAAGCGCGCCTTTCACGTCAACGCTTCTTCCTGGAGAAGCGAGCGGAAGAAGCGCTCCAGCAGGAGGATTTCGCTCCGAAGGCATGGGCCGCCCGTCTTGCCCCTGATTCACTACCTGATGTGACCGGCTTCGAAGTCGGACGCGTCTATGAGGCGGGATCGGGTCTCATGGCAGGTGATTTTTTTGACGTCTATCGGGTGGGTGACAAGCGCCTTGCCGCCGTCATAGGCGATGTCGCCGGGCACGGCATCGAGAGTTCGATCACCGCCTTCCAAGCCAAGTACCTACTGCGCGTGTTTCTCCGACAGTTCCGCGATCCAGCCCAGGCCCTTGAAGAACTGAATCAACAGATGGCCGAGATGGACAGGGGCGAAGAATTCATTTCTATGATCGTCGTCGTGTTCGACACCGAAGCAGGCACGATCCGTTACGCATCCGCTGGCCATCCAGCTGGTTGGTTGTGGCACGACCGCGAAGTTCAGCCTCTTCGCGCCACGGGCCCGTTGCTCATGCTTGATCCGGGAGCGTCGTATTTCAGCCGCGAGATCCCACTGGCTCCGGACGACTTCGTGTTGCTCTAC
>CAXMRH010000225.1:0-9357 GCA_964196045.1 uncultured Chthoniobacterales bacterium
ACAGTTCGTGCCCTGAGCGGTAGGTTTTGCCGATGGCAGAAGTCGCACAAGTTGGTTCGGTGGTCGCATCTCTAGGCGAGTGCCCGGTGTGGAGCGAGAACGAACGGGTGCTCTATTGGGAGGACATCGACGGCCGCTCTATCCACCGCCACGATCCGTCGACCGGGGTGACCGAAAGTCGGTCGCTGCCCGGTCGGCCAGGCTCGTTCGTCCTTACCCCGACAGTTGGGCGACTGCTGGTGGCGATGGAAACCGACCTTGTGTGGCTCGACTGGTCGACGGGTGAAACCGAATGGTTCGTCTGCGTCGAGGACGCGTCGGGTGGCAACAGGCTCAACGACGGACGATGTGATCCAGCCGGCCGATACATCGTGGGGACCATGCACCCCAGCCCCGAGGAATCGCATTTTGTCGGTTCGCTGTATTCGATCGATCAAGCAGGCGCAGCATCGATGCTCGAGACCGAGGTGGGGGTCCCCAATGGCTTGGTCTTCGATGCCGACCGAAGTCGGATGTATTGGACCGACACGCTTCGACACGTGATCTGGGTGTGGGACTACGACCTGGAGACGGGAATGCGCAGGAACAAGCGTGTCTTCTTCGACTATGAGGCCCACGACCAGGTGCTTGGACTGCCCGATGGAGCGTGCTTGGACGTCGACGGTTGTTATTGGTCGGCCTCGGTCGAGGGGTGGGCGCTGATCCGGATTACACCGGAGGGCACCGTTGATCGACGAATCGACCTACCCGTTCAGAAACCCACGATGCCGGCGTTCGGCGGCGCGGACTTTTCGACCTTGTACGTGACGAGCATCGGTGATGGCAACGGGAGCGAAGAGTCGTCGGGTGTGCCCGGGGGAGCGTTGCTTGCGGTCGATGCCGGTGTACAGGGGCTCCCGGAGCCGCGGTTCGCGTCCTGATCGGTGACTACTCGATGACCAGTCCTTCGAGCTCGGGATTCGGTTCGAATTCGTCTCCCGAGAGTGCCTCGAGAGTGTCGACCAGAATCTGACTAACGATGATGTTGCGGTACCACTTCCGGTTCCCTGGAATCACGTACCAGGGAGCGTCGGAGGTCGAGGTTTCCGCGAGCATGTCCGCGAACGCTGCCTGATAGTTGTCCCAAAGCTTGCGTTCTTCCAGGTCTCCGAGCTCGAACTTCCAGTGTTTCGTCGGATCATCGATGCGATCCTGCAAACGTTGCCGTTGCTCGTCCTTGGTGATGTGGAGAAAGAGTTTGATGACGGCTGTTCCTTCATCAACCAGCAACTGTTCGAAGTTCCGGATGTGCTCGTACCGCTTGCACCATGTGTCTTCAGCAACGAGCTTTCGCACTCGGACGACCAGGACGTCTTCGTAGTGGCTGCGATTGAACACGGTGATATGGCCCTTGGCCGGCGTGTGCTCGTGGATACGCCAGAGATAGTCGTGCGCGAGCTCTTCACCGGTGGGTTTCTTGAAGGAGGCAACGTGGACACCTTGCGGGTTCGTGTGTTCGAAGACCGCGCGAATCGTGCCATCCTTTCCACCTGTGTCCGTGGCCTGGAGGACGATGAGGAGTCGCTCCTTTCCGTGCGCATACAACCGTTCCTGGAGCTCTTCGACCCTTTTGTTCAGAGCCTTCATGATCGGTTTCGCCGACGCCTTGTCAAACCCCCCGTCGGCATCAGCCTCGTAGGCGCCCAGGCCTTCGAAGTTGCTGGGATCGACCCGGTATTGGTCCACGGCGATTCGTGCTGCGCTCTCAGACGTCATGAACGGAGTGTATGTGGTGTCTATTGCTCGTACGGAATCAGGCACTACCACGGAATCAGGTCGTCAGAATCGGATCAGGGTGATCCCCGATAGGCGAACGACCAACAAATTGTCACGCTGAGTGACCGTAAGCCCCCTCCTCAACCGCCGCCGTGTATGGGCATTCAGACTTGCCGCTGCCGCGATGGTTGTCGGGTCCCTCGTGTTCGACCAGTCGCCGTGATTAATCATTGCGTTGTTCTTCGTTCTCGTCGTCCCGTTGGAGAAGATGTTTCCGCGCCATCAACAGCCCATCCGTCGCGGATTTCTCGGACTGGATCTCGGATACGCACTGAGCCAGCCATTCTTCGGCTTGCTCACATTGATCTTCGGGGTGACCGCAGCCATCCTGAGCTTTGCCTGGCTGCCAGGACTTGCGGTGCGACCAGTCGTTTCCGGTCTCTGGCCGCTGGCGCAGCCGCTAATCGGGTTCTTCGTCTTCGATCTCATCATCTACTAGGTCCAGAGATCGAGCCACGAAGTTCCTTTCTTGTGGAGAATTCACTCCATCCATCACTCGATCGAGACCATGGACTGGGTCTGTGCATGCCGCAACCACCCGGTGGATGGCCTCATCATCGCCCCAACGGTCGCATTCATGCTCGCAGCGGGATTCAGCCTCGAGGCCACAGGTATCATGACCGCGATCCAGATCGTCACCGGGATCTCCCTTCACGCAAACGTTCGGTGGCAATAGCGTCCGCTTCAGCGGATCGCGATCACACCCGAATTCCACCACTGGCACAATGCAAACGAACCGGATGCGATCAACTCGAAGTACTCGGTGTTTCTCCCAGCGTGGGACATGATTTTCAGCTCCTGGTACATGCGCCGAGATCGGCGTCCGCAGGTATATGGCGTGAACGAGGACGTCCCAACGACCATCCATTTGCAGATGGCCCACCCACTCCGTGGCCTACGAAGCCCCGTTGTGGATGCTGCGCCATCCATTCCGCGGTGTGAAACACACACTGGTGTTGCTGAAAACCGGAATCTCGCAGCTCTGGTCGACCCCAACGTACGACGTAAGGGGCCAGGCCCCTTGTTCCTGCTCGTTCCTCGGGCGCTGGCGTTTTGTTGTTGCGTATAGAGACGTCTGTAGATCTACACGAACCGCGACTTACGACGTAAGGGGTCAGGCCCCTTTTTCGAGATAGGGGTCAGGCCCCGTTCTCACGAACCTCAGAAAGGCTGACCTCGCTATACACACGAAGTACTCGCTAGCCCCCGAGGGAGTGAGGGAGGAACGACCGGGCTTCGACTCGGGCGCAGCAGGCGCGAGGTCGAGGAATCCTGCGAGCGCAGCGAGCCCCTTGGCGGATCTGAGTCCTGGAGGGTGAAGCCCGGGAAACAAGTGTCGAGGGGCGCAAGCCGAGTGCGGAAGTGCCGGCCTAAGTGACCACCGGGTAAGTTGTCTGCATGCAGTTTGCTTTCACCGACGAACAAGAACAGCTTCGGGCATTCGTCCGTCAGTTTCTCGAGGAAAAGTCGAGCGAACAAACGGTACGCGAGCTCATGGAGACCGAGGCCGGGTACGACGACGCTGTGTGGTCACAGATGGCCGAACAGCTCGGAATGCAAAGCCTCATCATCCCCGAGGAGTTCGGTGGACAGGGGTTCGGATGGGTCGAACTGATCGTCGTTCTCGAGGAGATGGGGCGTTCGCTGCTGTGTGCTCCATTCTTCTCAACGGCTGTGCTGGCCACCTCGGCGCTTCTGTTGTCGGACGATCAGGACGCTGCGGGCAGGTACCTCCCCACGATGGCGAGCGGTGAGCTCATCGCAACAGTTGCGATGACCGAAGAGAACGGCCGCTGGGACGAGTCAGGTGTGACCGCCAGCGCAACGGCGGACGGCGATTCCTGGAAGCTCAACGGCGCAAAGCACTATGTGCTCGATGGCCATACCGCAGGTCTGATCATCGTGGCCGCCCGCACGGCAGCGGGAGTTTCGCTGTTCGCAGTGGACGGGGACGCGCCCGGTATGACGCGCACACCCCTTGCCACGATGGATCAGACGCGCAAGCAGGCAAAGATCGAACTGTCCGACACTCCAGCACGCCTCGTCGGCGTCGACGGTGCCGGTTGGGACGTCCTCGTCCGAGTGCTCGATCGCGCCGCTGTTGGCCTCGCGGCCGAGCAGGTTGGTGGCGCTCAAATGGTTCTCGATATGGCGGTCGAGTACGCCAAGGTCCGTGTCCAGTTCGGACGTCCGATTGGATCCTTCCAAGCAATCAAGCACAAGTGCGCAGACATGCTGCTCGAGGTCGAGTCGGCCAAGTCCGCTGCCTACTACGCCGCATGGTGCGCTGCTGAGGACAACGACGAATTGCCGGCGATGGCTAGCCTTGCGAAGAGCTACTGCTCCGAGGCCTACTTTCATGCGACGGCCGAGAACATTCAGATTCATGGCGGAATCGGATTCACCTGGGAACATCCGGCGCATCTCTACTTCAAGCGCGCAAAATCCTCCGAGTTGCTCTTTGGTGATCCCACCTACCACCGCGAGCTCCTCGCTCAACGTATAGGGATCTAGACCCCAACGTCCGTTCGAGGAGAGCCATGATCTGGATCGCAATCGCTGTCGCGTCGCTCTTGGTCGTAGTCGTCGCTGTGGTGGCGGTATCGCGTGTTTCGGTGGAGCTCGAAGGGACTATTGCTCCTGCGCTACTCGAGCTTGACGACGCGGTCGATGCCGTCGCTGAGGCGTTGCCATTCGAGGTTTCCGCGATCATCAGCCACAACGATGTCCACAAAGTGATCTCGTGGGTTCTCGAGTGGTTCGATGAACTGGGACTGTCCAGTGACTTCGGTGAAGAACTCGCCGGGGAGTGGGTCGCCGACGATCGCGTCGTTGCAGATGAAGTCGGAGGGGCCGAACATGCGGTGGCGAGAAGTGTTGAGGAAGATTCGGGGATTGACCCTCTTCATGTGACGGTCATCGTTGACGCGTTCATCACATATCTCCGCGACATTGGCGCCGTCGGAGATGAGGTACTGTAAAAACAATCAAGAGAAAGGGGGTGGTCCACATCAAAACTGATTTTGGAACCTTGGAGGTGTCTGACCGTTAGGTCGGCATCATCCATTGTAACGTTTCAGCTGGACAGCGATGGCCCTGCGGTGCATCTCACCCTGGGCCGTCGCCGTTCGGCGCACTGCCGCTGACTGCCCAGCTTGCTGGGTCCGCTGACGCAACGGTCAGCCTTAGGTCAAAGTGGGCGGCCATGGCCTGCGCCCATTCCTGAGCGAAGGGCGCCAGGTCCCTCGCACGGGGTGCGCCAGGATCACGGCGCCCAGGCTTCAGCAATTTCAGCCCCTCAAGCGTGGCGTGTGCTTCCATGCACAGCCGGTCTGCTGTTTCGGCCCAGGACTCAGGTGCGCCGTCGCTGGCGTCGCCGATGGTGGCGATGTAGTCACCAGCCTTCAGCTGGGCCATCACAGCGGCCAGCGCATCGCTGCGGCCTGCCGTGTCGCTCAGGTCGTGCACCTGGTCATCAATGGCAGCCAGCTTGGCATCTATTTCAGCGAACGTGGCCAGCGACTGCGGGCTTACACGTCACGCTCTCTGAGGACACCTCGGCGTAGCTGCCAGGCGATGCAGATCGCCGGTCTAGTCGCCGTTGTTATCCTTCACGTTGGCGTAGAGGTTGGTGTTGCCACCCTTGCCCTTGCCCTTGCCCTTGGCGGGAATTTCCTTGCGACAGATAAGACCGTCGCCGTTCGCATCGACGTTCTGGCCGTTCTTCTTTGTGTTTGTGGCATTCACAGCGAGCGTCCATCCCGTTGGGCATGTTCCGGTTCCGGCTGCCGCCTCCGGGTCGCTGCCGTCAGGAACGCCGGCTTCGGGTTCTTCGGGTTCTTCCTCAATCTGTGCGAGCGCAACGATTGCTGTCACCAGTTGTCCGTCGACCACATTGCCGAGAATTTGTAGACCGACCATGGAGAACAGACCGATGGCAGCCATCAGGAACATGTGCTCGACCATCGCTGCGCCTCGATCATCTGGAGCCTTTTCGGCCATGGTTTCGCCTCGCTGTTCGCGCTTCCGGGTTCGTCTTTCAATACGACGGCAAAACTGAGATCCTGCAGCAGTGCCGAAGGACTCATATCTTGCGTCGGTGTGCCAAATGATCCTGGCAAGGTCACGACTGCGGAACGAATACCCTGCCAATGGCGGACGCCAACTTTTAGGTCGGGCCCGCTGGACCACATGGCGAGACGTTGACTCGCTGTCCGCTCTGCAGACAGTGTCAGGCACCGCCGAATTCGAACCGTCGGACGTTGTTCCACCCGGCCGCCACAGTGATGATCGATTTTGATCCACACGTCGGCAAGGTCGTTCGGTTCTCCAGCGAAGTAAAAGCGATGCAACGAGGGAGGGTC
This sequence comes from uncultured Chthoniobacterales bacterium, assembly GCA_964196045.1. Lineage (GTDB taxonomy): Bacteria > Actinomycetota > Acidimicrobiia > Acidimicrobiales > SHLQ01 > SHLQ01. The sequence goes on from CAXMRH010000225.1 coordinate 6,180, forward strand.
TGGAAACGGGTCCTCCCTCGTTCGCGTCTAGGATTTGGGTATGGACCGCCCAAAGGAATTCGCAGAGCACCGCTTCGTCGGTGACAAGCGCACCCAGGTCGTCTACGACCTCGACGAATCACACGATGCCTCCGTGATCGACGAACTTGTCGAGAGCCAGCAGGTCGCCACGTTCGGGCCAGACACACTGCCTGAAGCACGAAATCGCGGGTATCGCCTGCGTTCGGCCTGACTCAGTTGAACATATGAACGTCACGGTGAATGGTACGGCTGGAAACCTGGAAGGATGGCTCGCCGTACCGGAGCGCCTCCCCGAAAACGGGCGTCCCGGTCTTGTTATCGTGCCGGGGTTTCCTACTGACACGGGCGGTGGGGCGAACTCCTTTCGAACGCTGCCAGACCTTGCGGATCGTGTTGCCGATCATGCACGAATGATCACACTTACCTTTGCGTTTCGAGGTCTCGCGACCAGCGCTGGTCACTTCTCGCTCGACGGATGGCGTAGCGATCTGCAGTCGGCGATCACCTTTATGCGCGCCGTTGATGGCTTCGATGGGTCGCTCTGGCTGATGGGCTTCGGCACTGGTGGAGCTCTCGCGGTGGATGCGGGCGCGGACGACAAGGACATCGCCGGGATCATCTCCGTCGCAGCGCCCGCTGACTTCCAGGACTGGGCGTCTCGACCTCGTGAGTTGCTGTCGCACGCGCGCCGTTGCGGTGCCATCAGCGATCCGAGTTTTCCCTCTGACTTCGGGCGCTGGGCGAAAGAACTCCAGGGCGTCTCGACCGTTGATTCCGCCGCACAGTTGGCCGCCGCTGGGACGTCCATGATGGTCCTCCATGGCAGCAACGACGACGCCGTGCCTCCGCTTGACGCTCGCGCGATCGCCGACGCACACGGAGCAGCCGATCTTCGAATCTTGGAAGGAGCGCGTCATCATCTTCGTCACGACCCACGAGCAATGGCGACCGCGATCGGCTTCCTCGACCGCAGAGGTCGGGTGGCCACGGCGGGGCCGGCCTGATTTACCCGATTTATCGGCCTCGAGCCCCGTAGCCGTAGCCACCCTCGTTCTCGTCCGCGCCGTTTAGTACGGCTCCGAAGGGCCGCGCCTGCGCGTGGGCGAGCAGTTCCATTGAGCGCTCGACCTCGACCGCGTTGGTCTGGCCTCGCATCGAGACGAGGAGTGTGGCGTCGGCGATTCGAGCGAGCGGGACGGTGTCTGACACAGGTCGAAGCGGCGGGGCATCGATGATGACGAGGTCGTAGGCAAAAGAGAGTTTCTGAAGGAATTCTTGGGCCTCCAAGGAGCGCAGCAACTCAGCCGGCGGCGATTCGCTCGAACCCGCAGGCATGACCGAGAGTAGACGCTCGCCGGATGCTTGTTCCGTGACGATTTCGGCTTCCCCGACGTTTGCGAGCTGATCGGCGAGCCCGTTGTGCTTGGTGATGCCGAAGATCTTATGAACTGTCGGGTTGTGCATGTCGGCGTCGACCACAAGCACGTTCGAACCAGAGCGGGCGAACGAAAGAGCCAGATGTGCGGCCACGGTGGACTTGCCCTCCGAAGCCTGGGCGCTCGTCACGAGGATAGAGCGAATCTCCGATCCTGCTGTCTGGCCGAGCTCGATAGCGGACCGAAGGGACCGGAACGCCTCCGTGAAGGCACCTGTTCTCGCGGTGATGAGTTTGGCCTCGCTCTTCGCCCCGAATAGCGTCTTGTGGGGAGCGGGTACCAAGCTGAGCACCGGGACGCCGTCGGTGGCCGCCTCCAGGTCTTTCTTGGTGAGAATCGTGTCGTCGAGTGTCTCGAGAATGAGAGCGGCCCCGACTCCGAGGATCAATCCGCTGACAAGGGCCAGAGAGATATTGCGCGCCCACGACGGGGAGAAGGGTGAACCCGATGCCTCGGCGGCGCGCAGGATCGCAACAGATGCACTGCTGTTGAGCTGGCTGAGTACGTCGATCTCGTTCAACTGCGCTCGGAGGCGCACTTCCTCTGTGTCGAGCGATCCGATCTGGATTTGCAGGCTAGAGACATCTTCGCTTGAGGCCAGGGCCTCTTCGAGTTCGAGGCGTGTGGTGCTGATCGTCGCGAGTCGCGTATTGATCACGTCTACAGCTGCAATGAATCGTTCGCCAGAGGCTATTGATCGCTCGCTGACATAGGCGTTGGCGAAGGTGTTTGCGATGTCAGCGGCCTGGTGGGCATCGGGGTCGACCGCCGTGAATGTGAGCGTGTCTGAGCTAGAGGCTGCCCCAACTGTTGCTGCCACTCCCTCGGTGAAGGAGCTAAGTGCCTGCTCCTTGACTCGATCGCTCTTGGCAAATTCGACCTCGTTCTCGAGGTTTCGGCTCCGAACGTTGCTCGAAACGTTGTTGCTATTGTCGATGATGTTCGAACCACCGGATGCTTCGACGCGCACTCGTGCCTCAGCGCGATATTGCGGGGTCTGCACGGCGGATGCAGCGATTGCGCCGCCAAGGGCGAGCGCTGCGAAGGAAGCAACTACCCATTTGCGACGTCGCGCGATGTCGATGTAGTCGTTTAGTTGGAAATCGGCCACAGACTCAGACATCGTGTTCTCTCAGATCGGATTGGGTCGACAGTCGACCGGCCGCAGTCTTCAATTGTAATTCTGATGGTCGAGGATGGCAGTAAGCCATTCGAACGATTGCGACTATCACTTTCGTCGCTTCCGTACAACGGCCTTTGCGAGTGCGACGCAATACTGCGAGTTGGTCACGGCATAACGCCTGAACAGACGCTTCGGTTCGAGACCAAGCCGCCAGAGCCATTCCAGGCCGTACCTCTGCATGGCAGCAGGTGGCTTCTTGAGAAGGCCAGCGTGGTAGTCGAACGCAGCACCGACGGCCATCATCGCTGCATTGACGGACCCCTTGTGTGCCCCGACCCAGTACTCCTGCCGTGGGCAACCGCGACCCACCAGCACTACTCCAGCACCCGAGGCGTTGATGCGTTCGATATCGGCAGCGTCCTCGTCGGGGGTCGCTTCTCGGAACCGGTCAGGTTGCACATCGGAAATCACTGCGTGTGGCCACTCGCGGAGCACCGCGTCCACGAAGGCTTCGCAGGTTTCTGGCGTCGATCCGAAGAGGTAGATTCCGACGCCTGTGTCGGCGGCCGCACCACAGACTTTCCACGTTAGGTCTGGG
>CAXMRH010000226.1:0-5085 GCA_964196045.1 uncultured Chthoniobacterales bacterium
GCGCGCCGCTACAAGAACGGTGCCGTGATCGCCTGACGGGTCAGAACAGCGGTGATGTCCAGGTGCTGGCCGCCCACAACGAAGCCGCGAACATCACAGCGCCGACAAAACTCGTGACCGCAATCTGCTTCCTGCTGTCGCCACCGAAGAGTGGCGCATCGCCCGCGTTCAGTCCGAAGAACATCGCTCCGAGCAGCACGCCGACAAGGAACCCACCGAGATGGCCTCCGAGGCTCACTCCCCCGCGAAGGCTGTAGAGCGCGTTGATGACGATGAGAAAGCCGAGGCCCGTGTCGAAGATGCCGATTCCTCGGCTTCGATACATCAGAACGGTGAAACCGATTAGGCCGAAGACCGCTCCCGACGCGCCGACGACTGGTACCTGTGGGTCAAGCAGCAAGGCGCCGAAGGATCCACCGACCAGCGAGGCCATGTAAACCGCGATGAAGCGGGGTCCTCCGAGGACTCGTTCGATCTGTTGGCCGAGCTGCCAGAGCAGGTACATGTTGAAGCCGATATGAAGCAGCCCCGAGTGGAGGAATCCTCCCGAAAAGACCCTCCAGATCTCGTTGTCGACGTCGATGGCCGGTCCCCAAGTTCCGTAGTCGGCGCCAACAGGACCTGCGCCCGACGCTGTTGCACCGAGCGCCACGATCGTCAGGATCCAGACCCCGACGTTGATGCCGACCAGGGTCCTCGTCACCAGACCTTGTGATCCCGGAAGAGTCTGCGGCGTGTAGACGCGTTGTTTCGTACTCTTCGTACATTCGGGGCAGTGCACGCCAACCGATGCGGAGTGCATGCACTCCGGGCAGATCTTGCGATCGCAACGCTGACACGTCACACCGGATGGTCGGTCAGGGTGGCGGTAGCAGACTTCTTCGACGACTGCGTCGTGGGGATCGGTGTCGCTCATACGTGTGTGAAGCCTCGACGGTACTCGCTTCATTCCCAGTTTCGCGGACAGTGCGGCTACCGTCTCTGCGATGGCCGTGACGACTTCTTTGCTCCCTCCCGACCTACTCGAACAGCTCGCGGTACTTGCTCAGGTCCCGCAGCTTCTGGTCGCGACGGATTACGACGGCACGATTGCGCCGATCGTCAACGACCCAATGCGTGCCGTTCCCGACCGAGATGCCGCAGTTGCGCTTCGAACGCTTGCGACGCTCGATCAGACCCATGTAGGCGTCATTTCCTCTCGCGCACTCCGGGACTTGGCCGCGTTGAGTCGCCTTCCAAGCGAGATTCACCTCGTCGGCAGCCACGGAAGTGAGTTCGATGTCGACTTCGCCCTGCAGATGGACTCCGAAACGCAGGCCCGTCGCGACGCGCTTGGCCAATCCCTCGCCGAGATCTGCAAGAAATACCCGGGCACCAGCCTCGAGCAGAAGCCAGCGTCTGTTGCATTCCACACTCGTAACGCCCCAGCGGCTGCAGTAGCAGACGCGATTCGTGAGGTTGAAGCCCTCGCTGCCACCGACGAGAACTTCACCTACCGCACAGGAAAGATGGTGTGTGAGATCGGTGTCATGCCGACCAGCAAAGGGCGGGCGCTCGACACCCTCCGCACGACTCTCAGCGCGTCGGCAGTCCTCTTCCTCGGTGACGACACGACCGACGAGGACGCGTTCGGTTCTCTGGGCGGCCCTGACATTGGCGTCAAAGTTGGCGAAGGTGAGACGTTGGCCGAGTTCCGGATCGGCGACACCGGCGACGTTGCGCAGCTCCTGATCACGTTGTGCGGGATGCGCTCCGATTGGCTTGCTGGCGCCGGGTTGGTGCCGATCGAGCAACACAGTCTGTTGTCCGATCAGCGAACTGCTGCGATCGTGACGCCAGACGCGCGAGTGACCTGGTTTTGTGCCCCCCGCCTCGACGATGCTGCGATCTTCTCGGAGCTTCTCGGCGGTCCCACCGCGGGATACTTCGCGGTACGCCCTGAGGACGGCAAGGCCCCCAGCCTGCAGCGATACGCCGGCAACACCATGATTCTGGAGACGATCTGGCCGAACTTGACCGTGACCGATTATCTCGATGTCTCCGATGGGCGACCAACCCTCCTCGCCGGTCGCAGCGATCTGATTCGTCACCTCAGCGGGTCCGGGACGGCAGTCGTCGAGTTCGCGCCGCGTCTCGACTTCGGACGCTTCCCGACCCAGATCGAGGTGCGCACCGACGGCCTCGAAGTCATCGGCGCACGGGATCTGATCGTCCTTCGGTCTCCAGGCGTCGAGTGGGAACTCGAAAACGTGGGGCACCACCAAACGGCTACAGCCAGGATCGATCTGTCGAATGGGCCTATCGCCCTCGAACTTCGCATCGGAACGACGAGCCTCCGAGCAGAAGCGACCGAGAGGCGCAAGCGCGACCTCACGCGTCGGTTTTGGGGCGACTGGGCGGATCGGCTCGAACTCCCACACGAAGCATCCGACCACGTTCGTCGATCAGCCCTGGTTCTCAAGGCGCTCGTGTACGGACCGAGCGGCGGCATCGCTGCGGCCGCGACGACGAGCCTCCCTGAACACATCGGCGGAATCCGAAACTGGGACTATCGCTACTGCTGGCTGCGCGATGCCGCACTCAGCGCAGCTGCACTGGTCCGCCTCGGAAGCCACGAAGAAGCAATGGACTATCTCGACTGGGTCCTTGGAGTGCTCGACGCCGGTGATGGCCAGCCGGAACGGCTAAACCCGCTCTACTCCTTGGACGGCGGCAAGCTGCCTCCCGAGGCCGATATCACGGAGCTGTCCGGGTACGGCGGCTCTCGCCCAGTGCGCGTCGGCAACGCGGCCGACAACCAGGTACAGCTCGACGTGTTCGGGCCCATCGTGGATCTTGTACACCTGCTCGGTGAGCGAGGTGCCCCCCTGTCGGCTCGCCACTGGGGCCTCGTCGAGGAGATGGTCGCTGCGGTCGAGATTCGGTGGACCGAACCGGATCATGGCATTTGGGAGATCCGTGCGGCTCCTCGCCATCACGTCTACTCGAAGGTCATGTGTTGGGTGACGGTGGACCGAGCGATTCGTATTGCGACAGATGTGTTCGATCGTGAACGTCACGAATGGAACGACCTGCGAGACACGATCGCTGCCGACATCTTCGAGAACGGTTGGAACGAGTCGGTTGGTTCGTTCACCGCCGCGTATGACGGGGTGGATCTCGACTCCTCCGTCCTAATGGTGGGGCTTGCCGGCTTGGTCGATGCGGACGACCCACGATTCGCGAGCACGGTTCGCAGCGTCGAGGCGCAACTGCGTGAAGGTCCGACGGTCTACCGCTATCACCATGACGATGGCCTGCCCGGGACGGAAGGTGGTTTCCACCTCATGACGTCGTGGCTGATCGACAGCTATGCACTTCTCGGCGAACACGAGGAAGCACACAACCTGTTCCGCAAGCTACTGGCGACCGCTGGCGACACCGGATTGCTGGCCGAGGAGTACGACCCGATCGCGCACCGATCGCTCGGAAACCACCCCCAGGCATACAGCCACCTAGGCGTGATCAACAATGCACTGCGGTTGAGCAGCGAGTGACTGCGGCTGAGGAGCGAGTGACTGCTACCAGTACTCCTCGTAGTGAATGTTGCCGGGAGCACGTCGTTCGTCCAGCGTGAAGCCACGTTCGACCAACAACTCCACCACGCCGACGGATTTAGGGAATGACTGACCCTCCTCGCCATCTTCCTCGGGAAGGCCGATCATGGCGGGATTGCCACAGAGGAAGGCATGGGTATCTTCGGGATCGAACGGTCTGCCGATGATCCGCTCGAGGTCACCGTCACGGAGCAGGTCCTGCAGATACCGCTTCGTCACACCAGGTTCCCGCGTGGGCATCGGCACATAGCGGTAGTTGGGAAATCGGTCTGCGAGATGTCGATGGACATCCAGATAGCCGAGGTCCGCGTTGTTGCGCACCGTCACCGTGGAGATGATCGGGCCCGTGTGCCCCTTCCGGAGCAACTCGGCGATCATCGAGTTGTGCGGGGCCTCTCCTGTTCCTGTCGCAAAGAAGATCACCGCTGCATTCGGGTCGTTCACCGAATTCAACGTGTAACGCCCAGCGACCTTCGGCCCCAGATATATTCGGTCGCCCGGGCGTTTCAGCGCGAGACGCGGAGTGAGCGCCGGCACGTGTTCGTCAGACGGAGGAACGAGCACGATGTAGAACTCCAACTCCTCCGTGTCCGGAGCGGCAAGATAACCGGTGTCGCCAAAGATCGGGTGGCTGATCGAGTACGAACGGCGAATCAGCTTGAACCACTTGTCGTCCATGTCTGGATCGATCGCATCGTCGATTCGATCTTCCCAGTAGCCGAGGCCGAGGGATGCGTATTGCCCCGGGAGGTGTGACGTGTCGCCGTGGTCGGGCCGAACCCGGAGCACCCAGAGATCGGAGTGGGTTGGCTCGAACGTCGTGATCGTGGCGTTGTAGTGATCGACACGCAACTCCTCGACGGCCGACTCGTTTCGAACGCGACGCTGAAAGGCAGACGGCGCCTCCTGAACATCGACTTCTGGGAAACATGCCTCGGCGAGCAGGTTGCCCACCTCCCAGGAGCTCCCAGCATGGGGAATTCGTTCGCTCGGATCACCCTGAAACCAGACCTTGGTCGAAGCCAGAGCAGCGTCGGATACTCCGAGCTCATCCGGGTCGCACGCTCGTCGGGGCGAAGCGAAGACGATGTGATCGAATTCAAGATCCGGCGTGCGGCGATCGTTGAAGTATGCGATCGGGAACCCGTTGAGCTCCTCGATTGCATCGGGCACGGCCCGGTAAAGGACGGTGATCTTGCGCTCACGTTCGAGCCGTCGCAGCATGTTGTCAGCCGCCGGCGCAAGAATTGCAGGATCCATTCCTCCGGCAGCGAGAACGACGCCAGCGCCTGCAGCGGCAGCTTCGGCGACGATCTCAACAGCGTTGTTGGTCATGCCGATAACCATGACATCGTCGTCCTGCAGCCCAGACGGGAGGTCGTCGACGGTCACTCGCTCCCCGAGTTGAACGCCCGTGAGCGGCAGTGGCCAATCCGGATCGTCGGTCCGGACCGCGATCAGGCAGCCGCGAGTGAGATGCGAATGAAGG
>CAXMRH010000227.1:0-8569 GCA_964196045.1 uncultured Chthoniobacterales bacterium
GACCAGAACCAGGCGTGTTACCAATTACACCATCCCCGAAGGACCATCGAAGCGTAGCGAAACACGGTGAATCTTCCCACTCCCTGTTTGAGACTGGTGTCAGGACTTTCGGCACACGAAGTGTGAGTTCGTGCGATCCAGCTGTGCCTCCACCAACTCGATGTCGACCAAGCCAGCAGCCTCCAGGAACTCGATGTTCCGCTCGGTTCCCCAGGCTGTGCCGAGTCCCTCGCCTCCACCGGCGATGGAAACACTCATGCAGTGCATGGTCGACACGGTGTACTGGAACGGCGCCACCGGTTCATGCATGTTCTCTGCGAGTGAGGAAGCGGCCTTGGGTTCCACGCACAGATACCGGCCGCTCGGCCTCAGGGCCCGCTCGATGTTCGACAGCACCAGCGCTGGGCGGGCCTGATCGTGGATTGCGTCGAAGGTGGTGATGAAGTCGAACTCTTCGGGTCGATCCAACTCCGCCAGATCCACGGCGACAAACTCGACGTTCGTCAATCCGGCCGCAGCCGCATCGGCTCGCGCCACCTCGAGACCTTCGTCGGAGAAGTCGAATCCCACGAACGTGCTCCTCGGAAACGCTTCCGCCAAGAGCCGTAGTGCGTAGCCGCTGCCACATCCAAGATCGCCCAACCTGGCGCCGGCTGTCAACGCTTCGACTGCGCCAGGGATGTTGGGGATGGTCTCGCTCAACAGGCCTGCATCGAAACGCGCCGCGCTCTCCTCGGCCATCAAACCCTGGAAGCCGGGGAACCGCGAGTACGGGATCCCTGCGCCGGTACGAAACGCTTCTACGACGTCATTTTCCACCTGGCCAAGAAGTGAGATGTTCTGAAGCGAATTGGCGATGTTCAGTGGACCTCCCGCTCTGGTGACCAAGGCTCGGTGTTCCTCGGGCAGCTCGAAGGTCTCGTTATTGGCGTCGTATTCGACGATGCCGCCCGATGTCATCGCGGCAAGCCATTCGCGTACGTAACGCTCATTGAGGCCTGCGGCATCCGCGAGTTGCTGACTCGAGACGGCGCCGAGTGGGGCAAGCGAGTCGAACAGACCGGTCCGATGGCCGATGCTGCACATCATGGCGAGCGACCCGCTATTCAACAGCCCAATCATGGAGGCCATGAAGGCTTTTGCCTTTGTCTTGTCCACCCAGGTCCCCTTGTGTCATGTCATTGATGACACGACTGTAGGTTCGAGTTGACGTTAGGCGCTCATCAGTTCCGGCTGAACAGCCGGGTATCCAGCAGCGAGGAACGCTGCATGGTCAGCGAGTTCGGCGAGGCAAGACATCCACCATTCTGCGCTGACCATTCGTTCACCTGGGATGGACTCCAACATTTCGTCGACCGTGAGCTCGAGGCCGAGGTCGCGACCACGTCCCAGGTTCCGGAGGTCGAGGAGTCTGTCGATGACCGCACCCTTTCCGATCGTTGGTCCGCTGATCTCATCAACGAAGTTCTCGGTCTGCACCTGAAGGTCTCGGTGCAAGGTTGGCATCGGATCAGTCATCACTCGCTTCAGTTCGGCAGTAGCGAGCCGCAATTGAGTCGATGCGCCAAATTTTTTCTGGCTCTCAGCCGATCCCATTCAATAGGTAAGAAGTCCCATCAATACTGCCCGTTGGACTGTCGAATATTTGGGCGTGAATCGCGTATCGACCAACGTTGAGTCCCGCCAGCAACGTTTCGCACGTCCTCTTCGAGGTGTATGTGTCGCGGCCTTGGCCGGTGTGATGGCTGCGTTGTTGGCGACGGCGACAGCAGCGGGAGCTGGTACGACGGTGCTGTGCGGTGGACAGGTCGCAACGATTGTTGGCACGGCCGACAGCGAGGTCATCAACGGGACGTCCGGCGACGACGTGATCGCGGCTCTCGGCGGGCACGACACGGTGTACGGCAAGGGCGGCAACGACATCCTGTGCGGAAGTCACGGCAACGACAAGCTGTATGGCGGAGATGGCAGCGACACGCTCTATGCCTTCAATGGCGCCGATCGTCTGGAAGGCGGCAAAGGGTACGACACCCTCTACGGCGGACGTGGCGCGGACACACTCTTCGGTAACAACGGTCAGGACACCCTCAAGGGCGGACCTGGCGTCGACATGCTCAGGGGTGGCGCTCACCGAGACACATTGCAGGGCGGCCCCCATCTCGACCGGCTCTTCGGCGGCACCGAGCTCGACACCTGTTACTCACCTGGCGACGTGCTCAACGAGTGCGAAAAAGGCGGAGGCAGCATCGCAGGTCCGTCGATCACGGCGCAGTACGCAAACGAGATGTTCCGCTTGATAAACAACGAACGTGCTCTCGAGAGCACGTTGGATCCATTGACTCGACATCCTGACCTCGACAGTTATGCACGTTGGTGGGCACAACAGATGTCGACCTTTCCTCTTCCACTGACGATTGACATCCATCACTCGCCAGCACTTCGCGGTGACAATCCCCCGGTCCCGCCGCTTCCGAGCTCGGTTCGCTGGACGGCAGCGTTTGAGAACGTCGGCTATTCGACCGTTGGTTCGAACGAGTCCGTCGAGTCGGTCATGAACCGCTTGTTCTATTCACCAAATGGGTCCGGGTTCATGAGCAGCGTCGGGCACAGGTGCAACATCCTCGAAACAGCTGCGAACGAAGTCGGGCTCGGTGCCTTTGTCGACTCGCTCGGCCGGGTCTGGGTCGTCCAGGTGTACTGGGGAACGGATTACCCGCTGCCTGCCGCCGTTCCACAATGTACGAGCATCGTGAACCGCTGAGGCTGTTTGTTCCGCACCGTTCGGCTCCACCGGGCCGGTGGTGGTGGTGTGGGCGGCTGAGCTTCCGGGCCGATCGCGTCCACTCAAAACTGGCACGATCCCCTGGCTCAGCCAGAGGATCGTGTGAGGTGTCGGGAAGGAGAGATTCGAACTCTCGATCTCCTGCTCCCAAAGCAGGCGCCTTAGCCGAACTAGGCCACTTCCCGGGACCACTTGAGGCTAGCGGCAGCTCACGAAACGCGTCGCTCATCTGTAGTGATGCTTGCGCCGATGGAAGAACCATGACCGTGCGCCAGTCCGACGTGGATGCGGCATTTGCCGAAGTTGCACAGCGTCGAGCTGCGGAGGCCGACCATGAGCGAGCCTGGCGGACGTTGTGGCTGGCTCACCACTGGCCACACCGGTACGAACGGTGCACGATCGTTCGAGGGCGCCATGTGTGCCGTCGATGCCTCTGGTTCTACTCCGTCTCGCTCCTGACACTCGCCGCCGCCTGGATCGGTGCTTCACCATGGCCGCTGGGCTGGGACTCGACGCTCGTGTGGGTGCTCTCGGTGCCAGCCACGGTGGAGTTCATCGGTGGTGAGCTCGGCCGGTGGCAATACGACGCTCGGCGTCAGGTGATCGTGAGCAGCATTCTTGGCCTCGCGGTTGGCCGTGGCTTCGCAACGGAGCTCGCCGATCCAGGCAGCCGGACCTTCTGGGGACCGGTTCTGGTGTTCGGCACGTTGTGGTTCACCATTGCCGCGAGCGCATGGCTGCGCAATCGCGGACAGTACCGCTGAAACTTAGGTGAGGGCGCCCTCGACCCGTGACGTCGCTTCTTCCTCGGTGATCTCGAGGGCAAAGCTCAGCTCGCTCACCAGCACATTACGTGCCTTGGTGAAGAGCGACTTCTCGCCAGCGGAGAGGCCCTTGTCGGCTTCACGCAGAGCGAGGTTTCGAACGACCTCGGCCACCTGGTAGACGTCGCCCGACTTGAGCTTCTCCTGGTGGTTTTTAAAGCGACGGCTCCAGTTCGGTGGTTCACGAATACCGCGCTTCTCGAGCACCTCGAAGAGGTCCTCGACGTCCTCGGTGCTGATCGGCCAGCGCATGCCGACTTCTTCGACCTTGTCGACAGGAACCGACAAAGTCATCTCGCCGTGGGCCATCTCGAGAACCAAGTACTCGGTCTTCTCTCCGAACGCTTTCCGGACCTCTTTTTTGATCACTATGGCTGCGCCATGGTGGGGGTAGACGACACGGTCACCAACATCGAACATGCAACAAGACCTCAGTGGCATTACGGGGCGGACAACTCCCAAGGATGCCACTTCGCTGGCCAAACTCCAAAGCGAGAAGCCCAATTTGTCCCAGACGTGACGAGAAGCACGTGGTTCAGCAGTTATCCGACCTGAAGTGTTGCCCGCGTGCGGGCCGCAGATGCTTGCAGAACCGCAGGGTCTAGGTCTACACCGACTTGTGGGGGATTGTCCGTGGCAATGACCTTCCAGGTGCCGCCGACATCGACCCAGGTGGGATTGGCCGTGACCCCTGTGGCACTGAGGGTTCCGTCAGCGCCGCGCTCGACCGCGATATCGAGCAAGACACCGTCCTGGCTGTCGAGGGTGCAGAGGTTCGGACATTCGGGAACACCCTGACCCTGATTCGACAACAAGTTCCCGAGCCCGTAGATGATGAACTTTCCGTCGATCTGCTCGACGCGTTGTGGCACATGAGCGTGGTGACCGATCAGTATGTCGATGTCAGGCGACGCGATGAGTCGAGGGGCGAGCGCCCCTTGCTGTTCGTTGGGTTCGTTCTGGAACTCGGTTCCCCAGTGCATGCTGACAATCGTGAACTCACTCCCGGCGGCCCGTTGAGCGGCGGCGTCCGCCAAGATCTTCGCCTCGTCGATCTGCGCAACTCGGTGGATTGGAACGTCGCCGGGTTCTCGACTGTTCAGCCCATAGGTGTAACTGAGGTGACCCACGGTGTTGCCGAGCACGTCGAACTGCCAGTTCTTTGCGGCCTCGGCCGGCGAGTTGGCGACCCCAACGTGGGGGAGGCCGACTCGGGTGAACTGTTCGATCGTGGAAATCACACTTGCTTCGCCGGAGTCCCAGGCGTGGTTCGACGCAACCGAGCAGGAGTCGAATCCTGCGCCCTTGATCGCGTCAGCGAGCTCGCTTGGTGCTCGAAAGACGCCCTGCGTGTAGGCGAGATCCGTGTTTGTCGAAGAGATCGGCACCTCGAGGTGGCAGATCGCGAAGTCTCTGCTCGCGATCAGGTTCTGTACCGGCGCAAAGAGGGGAGCGAAGTCGAAACCATCTGCGGTGGTTGCGGCATCGGCGACACGTTCGTGGATCAAGATGTCGCCCGAAACCGAGACCGTGAATTGATCGGCCTTTGTGGATGTCGAGGCCGTTTCATCGCCCCCTTGACCAATCGAATCAGCATCTTCGGTGGGGCTCGAGGCCGTCGCATCGAGGACTGTCGTGTCGGTGGCGTCTCGGAAGGATGCAGCGAGGGCAAGACCGCCCACGGCGATCAACGCGAGCCCGAGGTACCAACTCAGCCGCTCAATCCGCGGATCTCGCGGCATGGGCCGGCGCGATCGCCTCTGGTCGCCGGTCACGCGAGCGCCGATCTGATTGCAACACCAGGAAGGTTGGAGGTGATGTTGCCCTCCGGGTTCCGAACTTCCGTGCCGTTGACGAATACGTACTGCACCCCGCTGGATTCTTGGGCGGGGTTTTCGATGGTCGAATTGTCCGCGATCCTCACGGGATCGAAGGCGGTGACATCCGCATCCGCCCCGATCTGCATTCGCCCCTTCCGGCGCATCTGAGGAGAGCTGAGAGCGAGAAGGTTCGCTGGTCGAATGGTCATCATGGCCAAAGCCTCGGAGAGGGTCACGAGACCCTTGTTCCGGGAGTATTCGGCGATCGTGCGGCTGAAACAACCGGTAGAGCGAGGATGGTTGTTGTGCGGGCGTTCGAGGATGGCGTCCGAGCCGATCATCATGAAGGGCGCCGTTATCCCGAGGTCGATGTCTCCGGGTGGAATGGCAAATGCGGCTGTCAGCAGGTTCTGGTCGAGTGCATCTGCAAATGTCGCTTCGGTGAGACGTTCATTCGTTCCCGCCACCTGGAGGTCCGAGTACGTGATGCCGAACTTCTCCTGCCAATCGCGAAAGCGTGCGGATTTCAACGTCGTGGCCCAGAACTCATAGGGATACATACACGAGGTCATTCGCAGGCCTTCGGAGATGGCCGCCTCGACTTCGCCGAGGGCATCGGCCATACGGCCGGTTCCACCAGTCGAGTTGAGGTGTTCGATGTGCACGTGGCAGCCCGTTTCGCGCGCGACTGCCACCAATTCGCCTGTGGCCTCGGACTGCAACCCTGGAACCACGTTGTCCGAGAAGCGAGCGTGCACAGTGAGGGGGACATCGAGGCGGGCCGCGACGCGTCCCATGTCCATCAGCTCGGTTGGACTCACGCCCGGGGCATATTCTGGTTGGACGTGAATGCCCAGATATCCGGCACGCAGTTGTGCCTCGACCTCGGCAGAGATGTCGCTGATCTGCGATCCGTCGGCCGTGTCGTCTGGGGGGAGGCCGAGGCCGAAGCGAATGTGCGAGTTGTGTACGGACCCTCCGAAGTTGATCGGCACGCCAGCGTTTGTCCACTCGTCATAGAAGGCGCTCGCGTCCTGGCGGATGCCGTGCAGCCCGACGTTGGTCGTGACTCCGTCGGCCACCTTCCACCACTCGCCATACCCGTTCGGTTCATAGGACAACATGTCGATGAACCCTGGTGAGATCACCAGGTTGGAGGCGGGGATCTCCCGAGTGGCTGGAATTGGTTGGTCGGAGATCTCCACGATCGTCGTGCCGAGAAGAGCGACGTTGCCGATTCGATCGAACCCGGTCTCGGGATCGATGATCCGGCCACCGGTGAAGACCACGTCTGCCGATTGTCCGGGAGCGAGACGCTTCGACGCATCCAAGACCGGGGCGTCGAACGGTCCCGACGTCTCGGTTTGGTCGACGCTGGTCTGGCCGCTGTTCTCAGATGTGCCGGTGGCGTCAGATGTGGTTGCCTCGGCAGATTCGTCCCCGTCGGAGGACGCAGCGGTCGACACGGCCGAGGTCGACGCGGCTTGCCCAAAGACACGTGGCGTCTCGAGATGACGGGCGCCAGCCGCTGTCACGACCCCGAATCCCACACCGAAAACGAGCTTTCGGCGATCGATGACATGCGACAGCGGATCCGCTGCAGACGCGAGGTCCGGGCCAGGGCGAGACTTTCGCCGAGAGGGCGGGGGGAGGTGCGGATCCGACACGGCCACGAATCGTATCTGGCGTGGCTTGCCTATTCGTGCCGCCCTTGCTGCAGCACCGAGCCAACGTGTGCCTAGAGCAGCGGTCGGAAGACGTCGAGGCATGCATCATGCAGCCGACCTCGGACGAGGCGAAGCGACCGGCGCCGCCCACACCACTCGTCGAGTTCCGTCGCCGATGACCCGTGTCGATCGACCGCATGGGCGACCGTGCCCGTTTGCGTGACACTTTCTATTTCGGCGGTCTCGGCCACGACGACGATGACGTCCCATGGCTCCGGAGCGGCCAGGTCGGCCAGATCGTCGACCGGGTCGTCGGGTCCGAGCTCGACCGGTTGGAATCGCACGTTCTCCTCGCCGAGGACGATGCCGACCAGCATCGGAGGGCCGCCGCCAAAGGTATCGAGACACCACGAAGCGAGCGGGCGAAGTAAGCCCGCGTAGGCAGAAAAGGGGCAGGGAGACATTGCACACCTCGAAGGTTGAACGAAGAGGCTGCGGCTATCCGCTGCAAGAAACACCAAGCATGTCAGCCACATGTGACAGCCGTTGCTCAGGTGGAGAGGACGACGAGGAACTGACCGCCGCCTGGTTCGACCCGCGAGTGCAATTCGAGGCCGGGTTCGAGGCGAGAGATCCGATCAACGAGCCACGTACCTGCAGCGACCGCATCCTCTTCGGTGGGACAGCGGGCCATGGCCTCACGACCGCCCTTGTTCGACAGCCGTCCCACGCTCGGAATGATGGCAGCGGGGTCGACGACGAAAAGGTGGTCAGCCCACGCAACAACCGGATCGTTGTTGCCTTTGCCGGTGTTGCAGTCCCGGTGTGCGAGGCGCTCACCGAGGTTGACCGACTTCTTCTTTGCCTTCTTCTTGGTGATCCGTGCGTCGATGCTTGCGCTTCGAGGGTCGTGTGGCGACATGTCCGGATCGACCGGCTCATCACACAACCAGCATCGCCAGCCGTCACTCTCCCCAATTTCGTCGATTGTGCCCACCGCGACACGGTACTGGCCTTGCACGAGCGCAGCGAAGTACACGATTACTCTTGGCGCATGACCGAACTGGTGTATCTCGAAGACGCTCAACTCCGTGAACTCGACTCGACGGTGGTTGCCGTGGACTCAGAGGCCCGAGCGGTGGTGCTCGACCGAACGATCTTCTATGTGACCGGAGGCGGCCAACCGCATGACAGCGGCAGGCTCGCATGGGACGGTGGCTCGGCGTCCGTCGTCGATGTACGCAAACGTGACGGTGCCGTCCAGCATGTGCTCGCTGACGGCGACCCGGTCCCCGAGGTCGGCAGCACGGTTACCGGCACGCTCGACTGGGAACGACGGCACCAACTCATGCGAACCCACACGGCCATGCACATTCTGTGCGGCGTCATCTGGAACGAATACGGGACGGCGGTGACGGGCGGAAACATGGAACCGCTGAAGGGGCGGATGGACTTCGAGTTCGATCCACTCCCGGA
>CAXMRH010000228.1:0-9329 GCA_964196045.1 uncultured Chthoniobacterales bacterium
GAGCTCGTCGCCACCCAGATAGGTCGCCATCATGCGACCTCGAAGCTCTCGCCCGCTGAAGGGGCTCCAGCCCGCCTTCGAGTGAAGCTCGCTGTCGGCTACCGTCCACGACCCGGCAGGGTCGACGAGTACGAAGTCGGCGTCGCTGCCCACGCTGAGAGAGCCCTTGCGCGGATGTAGTCGATAACGCTTGGCGGGTGCTTCGCTGTAGAGCCGAGCCACGTCTGAGAGTTCGATCTTTCCCGTGAGGGCCGCATCGACGAGAAACGGGAAGGTTGTGTCGAGGCCAGGTAACCCGAAGGGCGACACCCAGATGTCGCCGGTCTTTTGATCCTTCGTCGACGGTGCATGGTCGGTCGAGAAGTGTGTGTAGACGCCCGAGCGAACGAGCTCCCACATCTCGGCCTCCTCCTCGTCGCTGCGAAGGCGCGCGGGGGGAGTGAACTTTCGGAACGCACCGTGGTCGTGTACTTCGTCCTCTCGAAGCGTGAAGTATTGCGGACACGCTTCTGCGGCGAGATCGCCGCCACGTCGCCTAGCGTCGGCAACAACGGCTGCAACCGCCGGGTTACTCACATGTGCGATCGTGGCATGTGCGCCAGTCACAGCGACCAACGACGCTGTGGCCGCTGTTGCTGCGATCTCGGCCTCTCGACTCCGCCACTCGATGAGGATCCCGTTGTCGGTCCGGCCGCTCTCCTTCAACGCCTTCTCCGCAGCCTCCGTGATCGACTCGTCCTCACAGTGGATCAGCGTCGACGCATTGACATCGGCGATTGCCCGAAGCGCAGCGAGCATGTTGGATGCATCGTGGCCGGGAACACCGTGAGTGGTACACGTGAATATCTTGAAGAAGGCAACACCTTCTCGCCACAGACCGGCCACTTGGTCGACCTGATCTGGCCAGGAGTGAGCGGCGAGTGCATAGTCAACGTTTGACCGTCCACGAAGATGCGATTGCTTCTGCAGCAGGTCGCCGACCTCTCTGATCGGGTGACCGTGGGTGTGCTCGATGATCGTGGTCACGCCTCGTGAAGCCGCTGCCGCGGTGCCCGAAGGGAAGTCTTCGCGAGATGGGTCGCCAGGCTCCATGAGATGGACGTGGGTGTCGACGCCGCCCGGAAATATCAGCAGGTCGGTCGCATCGATCGTGCGGTCTGCTGCTGGTAAGCCGAGCCCAACCGCCTCCACCCGTCCATCGACAATCCGTAGGTCGGCACGGACCTGGCCTGAACCGCTGACCACAATTCCGCCGTGAACCAATGTGCTGATTGTCATGAAACGACTCCCCGAGTCTCGCCGATGACGGACACCAGCCACAGTATTGCAAGAGCTGCCATCACAGCGAGTGTTATGGCTGCGGCTCCGAGCGAGAGCGACGCAGCGACGACCCCAACAACGATCGGACCAATGACGCGGCCGAGATCCCCGATGGCTGAAAGGCCTGCAAGGAACTCCGACGTTGCGTCCGCCGGGGCGAGGTCGCTGCCCAGTGTGAGCAACGATCCCGAACTCATCCCGTTGCCGACGCCGACGAGGACACCGGCCAACACGACGCTGACAAGAGAATCGCTGAACCAGGCAAACCCGAGCGAGATCAAGCCCAGTGCAGTGAGACTGAACGCAGGGACCATGCCCCACAGCCGCCCGAATCGATCCATGAGGTAACCCGATACCGGGAACAGGAGAAGATCAGCCCCAGCGCTCACAGCGACCAACGCTCCGACCGCAGTAGCCGACAACTCGAGGTCCTCACCAATCAATGGCATTACCGTTTGGCGTCCCTCTCGCACGGTGATGATAAGCAAGGGAACGACGGCGGTTCGAGCGAGGAGTTTTCGATGCGTTCGCAAACTTCGAAGCACGCCTCGTCGCCTGGTCGGTTTGTCGAATCCAGCGCGAATCTGCGCTGAGTCAGCCGCACTGCGAACCAACGCCAGAAGGCCGATCGATGTCACTATGCCCGAGATCAGGAACGTCATCGAAAACCCCACGAGGTCGACCAACGCTCCGCCGATCAGCGGTCCCACGAAGAGGCCGAATCGCGTCGATCCGCCGACCATCGCGAGAGCTCGCCCGCGCATGCCGTCGTCGACGCGACGCGTGACCCAGGTTTGGGATGAAAGACGCATCCCGGAGAGACCCGCGCCGAACACCATTCGCAGCACGATTAGCGCGATTGCAGTGTTGGTGACGCCAAGCATGGCCGTGGACACCCCGATTGCGCACAGCGCTCCCATCATCACTCGGTTCTCCCCGTACCGTGCGATGAGGGAGCCGATCGGCAGCCCGCCAAGGCCCGCGCCGATTCCCATCGCACCGAGTACCACGCCGATTAGCGCGACAGAGATTCCCTCATCCTTGAGATAAAGCGGAAGAACCGGGACCAACATTCCCCACGCGAGCGTGCCGGAGAAGAACGGAAGGTAGACGGGTAGAACCAGGCTTCGGAGAAGCCTGCCTCCGTCCGTCAGGATTTGCTGCTTCGCTCGGTAACCATGTCGAGCGCGATGTCGACGATCATGTCCTCTTGTCCACCGACCATGCGACGGGCACCAACTTCCATGAGGATGTCGCGGGTATCGAGGTCGTAGAGCTCCGCCGCTTTCTCTGCATGTCGCAGGAAGCTGGAGTACACCCCGGCGTAGCCAAGGCTGAGCGTCTCTTTGTCGACGCGTACCGGTCGGTCCTGAAGCGGGCGGACTAGATCTTCGGCTGCATCCATCAACATGTTGACGTCGCAGTCATGTTTCCAACCGAGCAGGTTCGCACACGCAATGAACGGTTCTATCGGTGCATTGCCAGCACCTGCGCCCATTCCGGCGAGAGATGCGTCAACTCGATAACAACCAGCCTCGACCGCAGCGATCGAGTTCGCTACGCCGAGAGTGAGATTGTGGTGGGCGTGAATGCCGATCTGGGTCTCGGGCTGAAGAACTTCGCGATATGCCTCTATCCGGTCGGTCACATCCTGCATGAGGAGTCGGCCACCCGAGTCGGTGACGTACACACAGTGAGCGCCAGCCTTCTCCATGATGAGTGCCTGCTGGGCGAGGCTGGCCGGTTCGTTCATGTGGCTCATCATCAAGAACCCGGATACATCCATGCCGAGTTCGCGAGCCTTCGCGATGTGCTGAATGGAAATGTCAGCTTCGGTGCAGTGCGTGGCGACGCGCACGGACCTCACGCCGATGCTGTACGCACGTTCAAGATCTTCGATCGTGCCGATGCCCGGAAGCAGCAGCGTTGTGAGAATGCACGAGGTGAGGACCTCTGCGACCTCCTCGAGCCATTCCCAATCGGTGTGTGCTCCGAAGCCATAGTTGAAGCTGGACCCCTTGAGGCCATCTCCATGTGCGACTTCAATCGCGTCGCAGCCGGCGGCGTCGATCGCCTTGGCAATCTCGCGAACATGGTCCAAGCCGTACTGATGGCGGATGGCATGCATGCCATCGCGCAGGGTCACATCCTGCACGTAGATCTTCGTTTCGTCGCTCATGCCGACACCCGCAATTCCGCTAGTCGCTCTGCTGTCTTGATAGCCGCACTCGTCATGATGTCGAGATTGCCTGCATATTCGGGGAGGTAGTGAGCGGCTCCCGCGACTTCGAGGAACACCGAGATCTTCCAACCGCTGAACTTGCGGTCGAGATCGGGGATTCGTACCTCAGCTCCGTCATCAAGGCGCTCGAACTGCACCTTCTGCTTCAACCGGTATCCCGGAACGTAACTATTTACCGTCTCGACCATTGCCTCGATCGACTGTTCGATCTCGTCTGGGTTACCGCTCTCGACGAGAGCGAACACTGTGTTGCGCATGATCATCGGTGGCTCGGCTGGGTTCAGCACGATGATCGCCTTGCCCATCTGCGCTCCACCGACCTCTTCGATCGCCTTCGATGTGGTTTCCGTGAACTCATCGATGTTCGCCCGCGTGCCGGGTCCAGCCGACTTCGAGGAGATCGATGCCACAATCTCGCCATACACGACGGGCGCAACGTTGTTGATTGCGGCGATGATCGGCACCGTGGCCTGGCCACCGCAGGTCACCATGTTCAGATTTGGAGCGCCGAGGTGCTCCTCCAGGTTCACTGGGGGAACCACGTACGGGCCGATAGCCGCCGGGGTGAGGTCGAGAATCTGCTTGCCGTGTTCGCGCAAGATCTTGTCGTGATTGGCGTGTGCGCCTGCCGACGTCGCGTCGAAGACGAGATCGATCTCGGCGAACTCGTCCATCGCCACCAAGCCGTCGATGCCATCCGAGGTGGTTGCAACGCCCATGCGCTTGGCGCGTGCGAGGCCGTCGGACTCGGGATCGATGCCGACCATCGCGATGACCTCGACGATCTCCGATGTTCGCTTCGACTTGATCATGAGATCGGTGCCGATGTTGCCGGAACCGATTACTGCGCACTTTAATTTCGGGCTGCTCATAGCGGCCTTTCTGGATCCCTTGGAAGCAAGGCGACTCGCCCTGCATCCCCGTCGAGCATGCCGAGTACGGGACCCTCTTTGACGATCTCGGCAATTGGACAGTTGATAACCGCAGGAACGGTCAGCGACCGAGCGACCTCGAAGAGGTGTGCGGTTGGGGCTCCACCAATCGTGATGACGCCAGCGGCGTCCCATAGAAGGGGGGAGTAGTTCTGTAGCGGATACTGGGTAACGATGATGTCGCGTGGTCGAACGTGTGAGGTGTCCTTTGAGTTACCGATCCACACGAGCCGGCCGGCTCCGACACCGCCGACGCTGGGTTCACCCTCGTAGACCTCGCCTTGTAGAGCGACCACGCCTGCAAGAACCGGCTCCCAGCGATCAAGTCCTTGGCGTCCTGTTCGAACCTCTGTAGCGACCAAATGGTCAGTAATACCGAGCAGTTCTGCCACCAAGTCTTCGTCGATGGCATTGAGGTCGCGAAGTACGTCGATCGATTCGTTTGGCCGATCGCTTCGCATCCGACGAAGCACGAGATCGGCGTGCGCGATCGCGTCGTCTTCGGATTCGCCCCACGCTTGAGCCAACAGCGCGGCCGCCATTGATCTTGCTTGCGCGTGAGTCTCGTCCCGATTACCTGTTGGGGTGAACGGGGCTGCTGCGACGTTTGGTGCGGCGCTGCGCCAGCCGAGGACGAGCTCGTGGCCGAGTGGCCCGGGGTACTCGTGGGCCAGCTTGGCGAAATCGAGTGCGAACGGATGTCCCAAAGCAGCGGGAATCACCATTGTTTCTTCGACCTCGTGTACAGCCGAGTCCTGCACTTGGAGAAGAATGACCTGTTCATCGACGATCGCCCACTCGATCAGGTTGTGCCCAAGTTCGGACTGAACCCGCAATGCGAGCTCGGCGATAGCCATGACCTGACCTTGACCCATGAGCTCGATGGCATCGGTACCGCGAAGGACGCCTTCTTCCAGAACGGCGCGAGTGCCCGCGATCCATCCGGCCATAAGGTCCGCCGGCGATCCCTTGACCGCATCGATCTTCACCGTGCCTGCAGTATCGACGATGGCCGCGCCACCAAAGTCTGGACGAATCTCGGGCTGGACGAGCACGCCCATTGCCGCACTACCCGGTTCAAGGCCGGCCTCTTCGAATCGTTCGAGTACCTCAATCGAAAAGGTCGTCGCCCACACGCTCTTCGTCGCCTGGCCCACTTCGTCTCGCAAGATCTCCGGCACCGACGTGAAAGCACCCGACCACTCGCCAGAACCTTCGAGAACGCTCGATGATCGCACGATCAGCGGTGGCTCCAGAGCTGCCGCGTGCTCGCTGATATCCGAGAGCAGCTCGTCATCCAACTGGTGGCCAATGATGGCCATGCGCGCACCGCCAGTGCCGCGAGGTTCAAGAACCTCGACGGCACGGGCGAGCGCTGGTTCGGAGCAAGCAGGAGCAATGACGAACCCGTCGAGGACAGGAAACCCCGCCGCCTTTGCACGGGCGATTCCTGCACCTTTTGCACCGCTTGCATTGATATCGGACGCGACTGGATCATCCAAGGCGCGTACGCGTTTGTTGTCGAGGCTCATCAGTCGGTGACGATAATCTCGTGGCTCTTGAAGGTGGAGAGCATCTCATGACCGGTCTCGGTGACGACAAGCATCTCTTCGAGTCGCACACCGAAATCGTGCATCTTGCCGTGCTGGGTCTCGAGGGCGAACACCATGCCCTTCTCGATCTCCTGAGGATGATCGAGGGACCAGATACGAGAGATGACCGGCTGGTCGTATTGCGCCAGTCCTAGGCCGTGGCCCCACAGGTTTGCTGCTGCCTCATCCTCTTCCTCGTAGCCCCAGATCTCCTTTGCTGACGGCCATACGCGGGCGATGTCTGCGGTGGTTACACCAGGCTTGACGAGTTCGATGGAGTCCCAAAGCCACTTGGACGCAAGGTCGTAGTACTGCTGGTGCTCGGCTGTTGGCTTTCCGCCGACGCAGTACGTGCGATACACGCAGGACTTGAACCCGTTCCAGGTCAGCGCTGCGAGGTCGATGATCACGATGTCGCCGGGCCGGATAATCCGATCGCCGTGGTTTCGCCAGTTCGGCCATGCGTTCGGGCCGGAGGACACGATCACGTCTTCGACGTTCTCCATACCTGGGAAGTTGTACAGGTACTCCATGGTGAACGCCGTGACCTCGTTCTCGGTCACACCAGGCTTGATCCACTGCGAGATGTTGTAGTGGGTCACGTCGCAGATTGAGCCGACCATACGCATGGCCTTCTGCTCGTTCTCGCTCTTGATGGAACGTGCTTCCATCATCGGGGTCATCCCGTCGACCCAGTTGAGGCCGCGCTCTTCGAACGCACGGATCATGTTCAGGTCCATGAAGTCCACGCCCATCGGCATGTCCTTGACCCCAGCATCTTCAAGGTCACCGACTAGCGCGTCGGCGAACTTGGCGACCTGGCTCGTCGAGGCTGGACCCGCAGCGCCCTTGATCCAGGCGTAGGAGTAACGGACGTTCTCCTTCGGGATCCACGGGGAGTGTTCCCGGATGTGATACCCGATGTCGCCCTGTTCGTACAGGATCGGTTCCTTACCCTTGGTGAGAACAGCGTATCGAAGGCCTGGCTTCAGCTGATTCCAGCCGGGCGTCATTGTGGACGTCACATAACGAATGTTCTCGTCGTACATGAGCAACATGGCGCCAAGCCCATGGCGTTCCATGGCTTCGCGCGCTCGCTTCAGGCGCCACTCTCGGACTTCAACCCAGTTGATGCCCTCGCGCCAGTCGGTGGACAAAACGCCGAATGCTTCTTTCACTGTTGCTCCCTTGCCTATTTCTCTTGGACGGTTGTTGTTGGTTGGGTATGGGTGAATTGATCTTGCTCTGATGAGCGATTCCGTACGGTCACTGGCCTGTTGGTGGTGCTGATACAATATTTAATGTATGACCGAAATCACACCGACGAACGACCCTTTTGCAGGCCTTCGGCCGACCGTGTCTGGTCGTGGTCAAACGGCGCATGTGTATGTGCGAGAGACTATCCGAATGGCCATTCTCAATGGTCAGCTTCCTGGCGGAACTCGTCTGGTGCAGTCCGACCTGGCCGCTCAGCTCGAGGTCAGCACGACGCCCGTGCGAGAAGCGCTCCGCGATCTTGCATCTGAGGGTTTGATCCGTATCGATCCCCATCATGGGGGCGTCGTTGCTGAGCTCGACGAGGACGATCTTCGCGAGGTCTATCAGATTCGTCAGCGGATCGAGCCGTTTGCTCTGGAAGTCGCAATGCCGTTTCTGACCGAGGAGATCCTCGATCGGGCCCAAGAACTGCACGACGAAATGAGCGCCGCCCCTCACTCTGCGGCTTGGGTCCAGCTCAACCGAGATTTTCACATGACGATCTACGAAGCATCGAACCAACATCGCCTGGTTGCCATGGTTCGGTCGCTGCAAGATGCGTCGGTTATGGCTGTGAGTGCCCGAATTCAACGTTTGCCCACTGTGCGCGAGGTCGCGAACCGGGAGCATGGGGAACTCATCGTGGCGTTGAGGGCTCGAGACATCGTGACGGCGAAGTCCGTCATCATGCATCACGTCACGCTTTCTATTCGTCCGGATGGCTGGGAAGAAGCCGTTCAAGGCTGAACCCGATTCTGTCGCACGCTGCGACATTACTCGCTGACGGGGGGGCATGCGTGGATTATATACAATGTCACATCTGTGTGCGAACGCAGAGAGAAGGAATCCGCCGAGGGTGAAGAGACCTCCCTTTTCTGCTTGATTCACACATCATATAAAATGTATGATCGGCTGGCCCTGAAACAATTCCAGGGCTGCCCTGGAATCGCCTAGGGCTTCTCGCCGACGAAAGCAGAGAAATGGAATACACCGAGATCGTGTACGAACGGCGCCTCGATGCCGCATGGATCGGCCTCAATCGCCCCGAGGTTCGCAACGCATTTCGCGAGCAGACATTGGACGAGATCGCACACGCCCTGAACTCGACGCGTGAGGATCCAACCATTGTTGCCGTGGTCATCTACGGCGTAGGAGGCCACTTCTCCGCGGGCGGAGACTTCCACGCGATGATGAAGCTGAACAAAGCCAACTCGTACATGTGGAACGACCGCATGCAGATGGTTGCGATGACGTGTCGCAATCTGCCGATTCCCGTTATTGCGATGGTCGAGGGCGCCTGCGTGGGTGGGGGACACGAGTTGATGCTCTGGACCGACCTCGTAATCGCATCAGAGGACTCGATCTTTGGCCAGACCGGAGCACGTGTCGGTGCCTGTCCGACGGTGGGCGCTACTCAGTACATCGGCAAACTGATCGGCGAACGGCGCGCCAAGGAGATGATCTTCCTCTGCAAGCGGTATTCGGGCAAAGAGGCCGCCGAGATCGGTTTGGCGAACGAGTCGGTCCCGGCGAGCGAGCTACTTGCACGGGTGGAGGAGATCGTTGGCGAAATCAAGGGTTACAGCTCGCAGACGATCCGAGCGACGAAGGTCAGCCTCAACTACGACTCTGACTCTCTCTATCCGTCGTGGCAGCACGGTATGGAACTGTTGGCCAACATCTGGGGGACTGAGGAGGCGAACGAAGGTATGAACGCCTTTCTCGAGCGCCGTCCAGCGGACTTCCACCAATTCCGCGTACGCAATGCGGAGGCACTCGGCACGTACATGGGCGACTTCAACGACGGTCGGAATCCGAGCGAAACGTCTCGCGACGCCCGCGACGCATGAGCGCACCTGGTGCCCTCGATGGGCTCCGCGTGGTCGATCTCACGAGAATCCTCGCGGGCCCGCTGTGCACAATGTGGCTCGGCGACATGGGCGCCGACGTCATCAAGATAGAGCGACCCGGGCGTGGTGATGACAC
>CAXMRH010000229.1:0-3942 GCA_964196045.1 uncultured Chthoniobacterales bacterium
TGGCACCACCTCCCCGGTCTCGTTGGGTGGTCGGGTCCCGGCCCCGGTCGCTGTGTGGGGTGAGGTGGTCGATCTGGCAACGGGTGACCTTCACGTGGCAGCCCGGCCAGTAACACTCATCTGATTGGAGTTGAGCTGCGAGTCGTGCGTAGCCGGTGAACAGCCGCCGGCGGCCGAGGTCGATGGTGACATTGTCGGCACCGATAACAACTCGTCGGAGATGCCCGAGCAGCGCATTGGCCACAGCAGTCCGCGGTGGAAGAACAGAACCCGAAAGCGTCGAACACTCAAAGTCGTCGCGAGTCGGATCGGTAGGTTCGACCTCCTCGGCCAACAGCTTCAGGGTTTCGCGTTCGAACGTTTCATCATCGATCACAATGTCGGTGACAATGGTCGGACCGCCTTCGGCAGCGAGGGCTTTGGCGGCGTACACGTGGACTTTGGCGTACGCGTCGGCCCGTCGTTGGGCTGCGGTGCGGGGCATGTGGTCCACACACGCGTCATCGCCATAGGTATCCACGGCGTATTGCCAGTCGATGTCGAATTCGATCTGGTCGAATGCGTCGAAGATGTCCTTGGTGATCGCTCCGTCATATGCGGCCGACGTGCCGTCCCATGCCCATGACCCGTCTTCGTTCTGGAACATTTGATGGTTGCGAGCTTGTTCATGGCGTTTGTCTTTCGACTCGGCACCGTCTTCATCGGCCAACGATTCCCATTGGGACACGACCAGGTTGAAGAACTCGAACGTGTCATTGAGAGCATGGGCGGTGAACCAGTCGTCGGCGTCTGCCATGAAGTCGCACACCCGAGGGTTCGAGTAGACCCGGCCGAGTTTGTTGACCATGCACGTAGAGATGAGGCCCGCGTCGTATGCCGCAGCCACACCGGGTAGTACTCGCAGTGCTCGCATGGTCTTGCGTCGGATGTTGGCCGCAGGGCCCGAGAGC
Source organism: uncultured Chthoniobacterales bacterium (assembly GCA_964196045.1). Taxonomy (GTDB): domain Bacteria; phylum Actinomycetota; class Acidimicrobiia; order Acidimicrobiales; family SHLQ01; genus SHLQ01. Next base: position 951 of record CAXMRH010000229.1, read on the forward strand.
TTGCCAGCGTGGGCGATCATCGTTTTGGCGGTGCGATGCCCGTCGATGCTGTGGACCCCAGTGCGGTCGATCGATTCGAACACCTTGTTCTGTACAGCATCGAGTTGGCGGCCCATCAACTCGACCGAGTCGATCAACTCGAGCGCCGCATGTAAATGATGTGTGTCGACATCGGTATGTAACAGCTTCGCCAAACCCGCTTGCACCAGAGCGAGACCATCGAACGCAGGACGAGGCAGCAACGTGTCAGCTGTTGTCCCCACCTCGATCTCGGCCATTGCTCCCATACGAACAACTGTACGACCGGGGTATGACATCGAAGTATCTACCTGGCCCTGTTGAGGTCTTGGAGGGTGTGTTCGGTGCGATTCGATGGTGCTGCCACTACGTGTCTCCGCGGTGAGGTATCAGTGGAACTTGTCGCCGCTAGCGTGCCACGGTGCTTCCCATTGCGATCCAACTCCGGCGACTTCCCCGCCTGTTCTTTGGGCTCGTGCTTTTTGGGATAGGTCTCGGGTTCGTCCTTGTGGGAGCAAATGGTCTTCCTGGGTGGGATGTGTTTCACCAGGGCTTGTCAGAACACACACCAATGTCGATCGGGACAGCAGTCATCGCTGTTGGTGCGGTACTCCTCCTGGCGATGTGGATCCTCAAGGAGCCGATCGGCTTCGGGACGATCGCCAATGTCTTCGTGATTGGCTTAGTACTGGACGCAACCGCCTGGCTCATCGACGAACCCGATAGCTGGTGGGTCGGTGCCCTACTGACCCTCACGGGACCATTGGTTGTCGCTCTCGGATCTGGCTTCTACCTCGGCGTAAGGATGGGTTCTGGACCTCGAGACGGAATGATGACCGCTCTCGATAAGCGCGGAATCACCTTGTGGAAGGCACGCTTTTCGATCGAGGCCGCGGTGATGGTCGTTGGCCTGATTCTCGGTGGAACGATCGGCTGGGGAACCGTGTGGTTCATGATCATCATCGGCCCCTCGGTCCAGCTCGCCGTCAAGCACCTGGCGCTCCCCTTGCACTCAAGCGAGCTCGTCACCACGTCACGCATTTCGAGCTGAGAGCGATCCCGAGGCACCAGCAGACCGAATGTCGCTACTGATAGCGGTCTAGAACCGACAGGTCACAGTGCTCACGCTGGTAGTCGGAAAACCCCGCCTCGTCCCAGGTTCCAACACTTCCGGCTGCAATCGCCCCCGCTGACTTGGGTGGGAGCTGGAATCGTTCGTGGACTTCCTCGACCGGAAGATCAGCGTCAGTGAACCAGTCGACGCCGAGAAAGTCTGTTGCAATGTCGCCGTCAGGGCGAGCCACCGCTCCACGGCGCATGGAGTCGGCGAGTCTTGTCGCCATCCCAGCCTCAGAGAGGTGGCCCGTGTCGGCCTCGAAAAGCCCTGCGCCAGAAGTGACCAGTCCTGTTTCGAATAGTCCGATCACCATTGCCAAGAGGCTGAATCCCCTCGGGTCATCGTCGGCCCTCGCAATAAGGCCGAACACCTCGAGTTCGCTCTCGAGAGTCGTCCCGTAGTCGGCGACCATGTGGACCCAATCGTGTTGCGCCAACAACGGAGGCGCCGACCCAGGCAAGCCCGGAGTGACGAAGTGGCGAAGTGGCGAAGTGGCGAGATTGGTAGAAGTCGAACACCCCTCGCCCAAGAGACCCGTCTGGACAGTGTTCGAGAGCGGCCCAGGTTTGGGCCAGCACAGGGTCGTCGTCCACGCTCAACGCCGTCGCGTCGTCGTCGATTCGTGACCGGTCTCGTCGGAGAAGGGTCTGACCAGCAGTGCGACCAGAACCATGTTCTGGACGATCCGAGTCCGAAACAGCGCATCTCGTCGAGCCAGGCCTTGGGCAAGCTCGCTCGCAGTGAAGCGACCACATGCGTTCGGGTCGAGGACAATGCTGGTCATGGCCCCATGAGCGCGATCTCGTCATTGCTCGGCGGGCCGTAATTTGCCTCTTCTGGAGAAGGAAGTGGTACTGCGATGCGCTCCGACCTACTACGACATGCCCTCTGCACCAGCTGCCACGAATGCGGCGATTTGGTCAGCGAATTCGTTGCTGATCGGTTCGCCCGTGAGGAGTGCGCGTAGCCAGATGGGGCCAACGAGCGTTTGGATGATGAGCGTGGGGTCAGAGTCAGGAGGAAGCTCCCCTCTTTCGATTGCACGTTCGACGATGACGTTTGACGCTGCAAAGCGGTGGGCCCAGAAGGCGTGCATACCGTCGGTGAGTTCCGTGGAAGTCGCCGCGGCTGCCACGAGCGTTCGTGCGCGTTGACCGCCACCCACGGAGTTGAGGTTGGCGACGACGTTGCGGGCGAGCGCTTCGAGGTCGGTGAGCAGGTCGCCGCTGTTGGGCATCGGAATACTGACCTCCGCTTGGTCGCTCACGACGTCGAATACGAGTTTCGCCTTGGTTGGCCAGCGTCGGTACACGGTGGTCTTGTGCACGCCCGCACGTGACGCGACCTCTTCCATGCTCATCTTCTCGTAGCCAACTTCGGTGAGGAGCTCCGATGTTGCATCGAGCACCGCGGACCGCACTCGGGCGGCCCTTCCGCCTGGTCGCTGTTCACCTACTCGTGGTTGATCTGCTGCCATGATTACTTCCTATCGCATTGAGGGTTGCGTTTACAGGATAGATGAGCCATAGTATAACGCAACCGTTGTTGCGACTAGTAGGGACACCAGATGAAACATCACCTCGAAACCCAAATCGACATCACCGCATCCCCCGACACCGTGTGGGGGATCCTCACCGACCTCGAGGCCTACAGCGACTGGAACCCCTTCATTGTTTCAGCTGAAGGAAACGTCACAGTCGGCGAACGGCTCACCAACCGAATGCAGACCCCGGGCGGCAAAGCGATGACGTTCAAGCCCACCGTCACCGCCGCCGATCCCAGCCAGAAATTCGAATGGCTCGGACGCCGCGGCCCCCCCGGAATCTTCGACGGCCGGCACAGCTTCGAACTCGAAGC
>CAXMRH010000230.1:0-3532 GCA_964196045.1 uncultured Chthoniobacterales bacterium
GCGACATCGACAAGGCCCGCTCTGTCGCTGCTGGTCGCGGCCGGTTCGCTCGAAACGCGCTCATCCAAGGGGCTGCGGCGGAGTTCTTCAAAGTGTGGGCGATCATCGTCCGCCGGCGAGCCCGCGAGTTCGATGCCCGCGTAGTTCTATGCCTACACGACGAACTACTCGTGCATGCCCCGACGATGCGCGCCGAAGCGGTTGCTGCGGTAGTGACAGAGTCCGTCGGGGAGGCCGCGCATTACTGGTCGCCTGAGCCAGCCGTTCGTTTCCTGGCCGACGTCAGCGTCATCAACCGCTGGTCAGAGGCAAAGGACTGACCGGGCCGTTTACTCCTCTTCGGTGTTCGAAGCAGGCTCATCAAGGGCCCATTCGAGACGGGGGCGATCACCCCAGAGTCGCTCGAGCTCGTAATACGCGCGGTGCTCTTCAAGGAAGATGTGGCAGATGAACCCACCGAAGTCGAGCAAAACCCACTCGAAGGTGTCGTTGCCTTCGCGACGCAGCAGCTTCGGACCGCCAGCTCTGGCGACTTCCTGTTCGATGCCATTGGCGATAGCGCGCACGAGGCGCGTGTTGCTTGCCGCAGTGATGAGGAACACATCGGTGATCGCCAGAACCTCGGCTACATCGATAACGAGAGTGTTCACGGCCTGCTTGTCATCGGCCGCCCGCGCCGCTATCGCAGCCCAATGAGCGATGTCATCGGATGCGGGGACGGAGTCCGGGGCTTCGGTGGTAGGGACCATAGACAACGAAGGTTATTGGCCGTCCGCCAGGTCTGCTCCTATGACGACGGTAATCGAGGTGGTGGCGTCATCGAGAGGCACCAGTCGAACTGGCCCAAACCCGAGCCGTTCGGAGATCTCCTCACCGATTGAGGCCGCTGCATCCTCGTGGACCTGGACTTCGGCGATGGCATCAGATCCGAGTTCCGCGTTTCCCAGGATCGTCACCCGACCACCGGCTCGCACGATCGACTCGATGATCGGTGCAGAGTCCACCGCCCCGAATGACGCGTCCAGCAGGAGAACCTCGGGCCTCGACCCGGTTTCAGCAGATTCGGGAAAGGGAACAATTCGTGACACCAAATCGGCAATCGCAGGCGAGTCGCCCACGTACGTGGTGTCGGCGGGATCCGCGGCGCTCTCGGTCCTCGACGGAATGACGCGATAGGAAACTTCAGCTGAGGCCAACGACCCGATCAACTCGGTGAAGCCCGAATCGAGATCAAAGAGTTCCGGACGATCTGTGGAGGACGCAGTGCGCGAGATCCACGACTGCCATACCGCTTGATGGCGGAGCGCCACCCCAAGCCCAGGTTCGCCAGGGTTTCGGTGAGCCGCGATCGTGGCAACCTCCACCAAATCGAACGCCCTCGTCCCGGCTGCGACCAGAACCCGATCCTCGCCCTCCCCCGGCGAGGCCCGGACAAGATCCTCCCGCAATGTGAGATCGAGCGGAAGGTCGACGCGCATCAGCGACGTCCACGAGGAAGCATCGAGGACAACTACGTCGGCGAACGCTATGGCGAACATCGATCGAAGCTCGGCTGTCAACGCGTCCAGTCCCTGAGTCACGAAGATCTCCGACAGCGCCAGTCCCGATCCTGCGGGGTCGATGAATGTTCGTGGAACGGTCACCACCGTTCCTCCGGCGTCGCGATCGGCCGCAGTCAATAACGTCACACCAACCAGGTCAGCGCCGCCAGCTTCGGCCACCGCTGTATGCACGACAAGTGCCGTCGGCGTGACTTCGGTGAATGCCCGAAATCCGGCCGCGGTGGGATCGAGCGGGAACTCCGAGATCGACCCAGACCGCGACTCAAGAATCGCATCCTGCGCGGCCAGACCCACGCGGTAGCCAACGAAGGCAAGCACCAACAAGAACGCAGTGAATCCGCCGGTCAGGGTCTTGCTGCGACGCGATGTCCTCACACTTGGCCCAGTGGTTGGTAGAGGTCGTCGCGCTCGATGATGGCGTGGACTGCGTCTGGGGTCATCCCGATGACCGGCATACCCTCCCGGCGACGGTTGCGTATCTCTGTGCTCGAAATCTCGAGACCGGGAAGTTCGAGAAGAGTCCACGCGAACTCCTCAGGCGGTGTCGCGTTCTCGTATCCCCGTCTCGGGAACACCGCTATCGAAGCGAGGTGAGCGAGCTCCTCTGACCGCTCCCATGTGTCCAACCCTTGTGCGGTGTCGCTTCCGAGAAGCAGGAACAGGTCCCGATCGTCTGCGGCAAATTCCCTCAGGGTGTCAACCGTGTAGCTGTTGCCCTCGCGGCGAAGTTCGATGTCGGATACGACGACCCCCTCGACGTTGGAGAAGGCCACCTGGGCCATCTCCAGTCGAGTCTCGGCGGGCGATATCTCCCGTGAGCCGACCTTTTGCCACGGGACACCAGCCACCGTGACGATGAGTTCATCGAGATCGAGCTGGTGAATAGCCGTAGCTGCCAGCACGACATGGGCGACGTGAGGAGGGTCGAACGTTCCTCCGAAGATTCCGATGCGGCGTCGCTCAGGCACCTCGACACGATAGGGCGCCGACCGGTCGTGTTTGTTGACATTTGTGGTTCGCGACCCTCGAAATGCTGCGATTGCCGACCTACGAACACGAAGTCAACACGAAATCTAATTTAGCACTTAACAAATCTGGGTAGCTCGTGTACTATTTCACAAGTGGGCCGCATGGCCTAGTCAGTGCCGACACAGCCATGCCGTATAACAGCGGATTGCGTCAACGAGAATGTGGCGTGACCAAATTCATACACGTACTACTAGCCTCAGGGCGCTGCGTGTACTTGAATATCTCTTCGGTTCAAACATTGGAAACAAGATTTCCCCTGATATAGGGAATCGCCAGAGGGCGAAACCCGTTAAGTGAAACATATGAGTGATTCAGTAGGCCAATACCTAAACGAGATCGGACTTGTTCCTCTGCTCAACGCACAGGAAGAGCGCGAACTCTCAAAGATCATCGAGCACGGAGCGGCGGCTCGCGCCAAGAAAGAAGAAGGCGAAACCGGACGCGATCTCGATCGTGCCATCCGCGCAGCCGCGGCAGCGAAGGACCGCTTCATCCGAGCGAACCTCCGCCTCGTCGTCAGCGTGGCACGCCGTTATCCACTGCCTCCCGGCATGGAACTTCTCGACCTCATCCAGGAAGGGAACCTCGGGCTCGAGCACGCGGTCGACAAGTTCGACTGGCGCAAGGGCTTCAAGTTCTCTACCTATGCCACCTTCTGGATTCGTCAGGCCATCGGCCGGGCGCTCGACCAGAAGGCCAGCCTGGTTCGCCTCCCCGGCGATCGTTCGGCAAGCCTCCGTGCTGCCCTGCGTCAGGTTTCGGGCGACGGCGATGAGCTCGATGAAGAGCACGCACGCCTCCACCGTCTGACCACCCCCACTTCCCTCGACCGCACCATCGGCGACGACGACTCGAACGAGCTCGTCGACCTCCTTCCTGACGCAAAGCCAGGACCGGAGGCCGAGGTCATGGCCAAGGCTGAAGAGGAAATGGTCACCGGT